>CADAXO010000096.1 GCA_902791885.1 Oscillospiraceae bacterium
CACCCCATACGGATTCCCACATATAGATAAATTCTTCTGCCGTTAATTCGTCATGCTTTACTACTAACACACCTATATTCCTCTTTCTTTAAACCTCTAATCTGTCTATTTACTGATCTAACGCAGTCAGGTCAGACCGCTCATATTTGTTAGAACCTTTTTTGCTCTTTTTATATTTCCAGCACTTTATGGCATCGGCCAGCGAAGCACCTTTATTGTCGCAGAAAAAATCCCGTACATAAGTGTTATATTCAAACTGTTTATCTATGTCCTTTTTCCCGGGTTTCTTCGTGCTCTTTATTTCTTTATATGCTGCAATCGCATCTGCATATGTCTTTCCGCTGTTAGATCTAAGCCATTTTTGAAAAGCAACATTGAAAGAAAAGCTATCGCCTATCTCGCGCTTAAAGAACGCCCTGTGCATTTCCGAACAAACAAAACCAGATTCAATGATACTGTCTCTTGTTATTGCCGGTATCTTTGGCTTTTGAGTCCGTACCGGCTTTACAGCTTTGATCTTTCCTGTATCAAGATAATATGCAATCCGCTCAGTCAGTTCCGCTTTTCCGCCGGAAGCCGGCAATCCGTTTTCACGGCAGAAACTGACCAATTCTTCCTTAAGATAGTAGTATTCAAGGAACTCATTGCTTTTCAGCTTGATTGATAATTCAGGTCTGTCTGACATAAATTCCTCTATATCATCACTTAATGAATAATTCCGATGATATTATAATCCAATTATATAATTATGCCTGTGAGCGTTCTTTACTACGCCGGTAAAAACCAGAGGACGGTAGTACTTCTTTCCAAACTTATCTGATCTTTAAACTTCCTGCTCGATCGGAAGCTCGAGAAGTTCGGGATTCTCGATCAGCTTCTTAAGAAGCTTCAGCGACTTGGAGTAATAGAAACCGTCGGAGATACGCTCGTCGATCGTCATGGAGATACCCAGCTCCTTACGCATGGAAACATTGCCTTCCTGATCGAAATGCGCTCTCATCTGCTTCTGGCCGACAACACAGAAAAGCGATGTCGTACCCCAGTTCATCAGGTGGTGATATCCGATGTTCAATCCGATGGAACCGAAATTACTGAATACTACGGAACACTGATAAGGATCCGATGCGATTACAGACTGAGGCATCCAGCCGTGGCGGTCGAGAAATCTCGCTCCGGCTCCGATAAGCTTCTTTCCAGGAAGCTTCTGGATAAAATTCATGGCATCAGTAGACTCATCCGTACCTGTCTTGCAAAGCTCGATCTGATCTAAGATCTTGCGGTTTAAAGTCTCGATCGTGTCACCCTTCTCGGCAACAATTCTTGCGAGCGTCTCATCACCGTCGTCCCTGAAGTTCTTCTTTACGGTGAAAGCTCCCGTGACTTCATTTCTCTGATACATATTCTTGTTCGCGATAAAACGGTTCAGGTGGGGGCGGAGCCATATGGTCTTAAGCATCGCGGCAACAACGACCTCGAATATAGCCATGTGCTCTCCGGGGTTCTCCTCGAATCTCTTCTGAAGATAAGCCTCCGTCTTCTCGAGGTTGACGTGCATCGTCATGAAAGCCTCGTTGTCGCAGCGGTTAGGATATATGAGCGGCATTACATAATGCATCGCATCGATATCTCTGATTAAAGTTCCGTCTCTTCTGTCTCCCCAACGTCTTCTTGCCATTATTCCGTTCCTTCCATTCGAAGTCTTCTTATCCAATATTTCCCGAACAAAACTGCCTCTACAAATACAGCCAGGATCAGCGCTGTCCACACATCCGTGAATGAGTGCTGCTTAACGAAGCACACGGAAGCGCAGATGAGAAGCACCCATATAACGAGCACGATCTTCCACCATGTCTTGGCATCATCTTTCTTAAACCACGCAGACAGTATAGCAAAAGAGAAAGCGCAGTGCATCGATGGGCAGACGCCGGTGGGCGTATCGAACTTGTAGACCATCGCCATAAGTGTCGTCAGGATATTCTCTCTCGGAAACACCTCGGGACGTAAAAGCTGTATCGAGGGCCAGACAATATAGATCACAACTGCGCAAAACTGCGTTAATATCAGGAACTTCTGTATCCTTACAAGGCTCTTGGGATCGTAGAGCACGAAGTAAAGAAGCGTCCCGGCAAGAAGCAGGTACCATGAGCCGTACACCAGAAGGAAGTACTCGTTAAAAGGAATGATGTCGTCCACTACGCTGTGGATGACATGGCACTTCTCAACAGGCACACGCTCCGTTATAAAGTACATCGAAAAGTACCACACCCAGCCCAAAAGCCACAGAAGATGGCGGTACTCGGGCGAGGTTATATTGTTAAGCCTAAGCTTGGTGTAATCGACAACGGGTTTTCTCATGAGACGGCACTCTCCATGCGAACGTTCTCGGGAAAATCCTTCGGGGGAACGTTAGGATATGGCACCACTTTATGACGCGGCAGCGCATAAGCCATCTCAGAGATCTCATCCATAAGGTAATTGCAGATCCTCTTCTTCTCGTCCTTGATATGCTTCTCCGGGTCGAAAAGAACCGGCTTACCGATATTAAGACGTCTCAGCTGAGGACACACATAAAGCGGCACAAAAGAAACTATTTCACCCGTTTCCTCATAATGACGCTTCGCGACACTGACGAAGCCGCTTCTGAAGTTATGCACAATGTTGTTGTGCTCGGCATATTCTTCAGGGAAGATAATGACCCTGCGGCGTGCAATAAGGCAGTCCTGCGACATGCGGATAGTCTCATTTAATTTCTTGTCTTTATATACCGGGATCGTGTTGGCGTTATTAAAGATGCACACGGACAAAGGCACGATCAGATGCGATAAGATCCTGTAAAACCAATGGACACTCTTGGGTCTTAATGACCAGAAATCCTGGAATGCATATTCCGGAATGGTCTCCTTATGGAACATCTCGCCTATCGTCCATGTGGCGTGGTCGCCGGGGAAATACAACTCACAAGCGACGGGGCCGTTGATCTGAGAATGATTGCCCGCGACAATACACGGGCCGTCGGGAAGGTTCTCTTCACCGAAGACCTGATACTTGGGATAGAAAGCGCCGATGCACTTCCTGATGCATCTGTATGATAATGTCGTCTTCTTTTCCAACAGCGTCAGTACCCTTAAATCAGTTAAATGATGAAATACATTATACACTAATATAAATTTATTTTTATATATAGACATAATAGGGCCGCCGGTATTTTCCCGGCGGCCCGTGTGTTACCTGACTTTAACAGGTCAATCTGTCAGTTCTCAGCCTCTGTATCTGCTGTCTGAGCGAGAGCTCCTGAAGAAGTATTGTCTGTCTCATAAAGCTCGCTCATGTCGATCATCGGAATGATCCCTCCGTCCTCACCTGACTGGATCATCGGGAGTCTGCCGTCCCATCTTGTGATGGTCTCATAGCGGATGATGTTGGGAGTCAGAGACTCTTCCCTGATGGAGTTAGCCTCAGCCTCAGCTTCGGCTGCGATGAGCATTGCATCGGCGGAAGCCTGTGCGGATGTTCTTGTAACCGTTGCCTGTGCTTCGGCCTGCTCGATCGCTCTCTGGTTCTCGATCTGCTGTGTCTGATAACGGATCTGTGCAGCCTGCTGCTCTGCGATTACCTGATTATAGGAATCCTCGTAGTCGGCATTGTTTACAACGACCTTGATGATCGTGATCGTATCCTCGCCGTACTTGTCATCGACAGAAGCCTGCAGTGCCTGTGTAATGGCGGGCTCGATGATGCCTCTGTTTGTTGCATCGATCGAATTGTACTGCTTTGCTGCCGTCTTAACGGCTGAAGAAACGAAGCTGCTCGTCAGGAGCGTATGCTCATAATCGCTGACGTTGGCTACCAGCCATGCGGATCTTCCGGAGTTGATACGGTATGTGATGTTTATGCCCTCATAGTAGAGTGCAGTACGCTCACTTGTCTCACTCCAGATCTGACCGTCGATCGTGATATCCTGCTGCTTGTTATTTACCAGTCTGATCGTCTCAATGAACGGGATCTTAAATGTGATGCCGGGCTCGATATTCTCCGAGCTTACCTGTCCGAATCTTACACGGACACCGGTATATCCCGTAGGCACGATCTTAAATGAGCTGAAGATCAGCAGGATCGCCGCGATGGCGATCAATCCTACGATTACAACTTTCTTACCAATCTTATTTCTCATTTTTGAGAAACCTCCTTAATCCTTATTGGGACAATTATATATTAGGGGAAGATCAACTTCGGTTAAGAAAAGTTAAAGTTGGTACGGCGGTGGCAACCGAAGAATCAATGGTTTAAAATAATCCTTATGAAAGTCGAGAATAACAATATAACCATGAATCCCTCGGGCTTTGTCCTTCTGGCAGATTACGTCCCGGGCATAATTCAGGAGATACGTTACTATTCCACATTTAACTTCGTCGGAGACCGCATCAACGGCTACGAAGAACCCGTCGCGCTGACGACGGTCGAAGCCGCAAGGGCTCTTATCTCAGTAGCCAACGAGCTTAACGTCAAGGGCTACCGCCTTAAGATATTCGACGCCTACAGGCCGGCTAATGCCGTAAGCCACTTCGTCTACTGGGGTCTCGAGGATCAGGATCTTCGCATGAAGCCTTATTTCTACCCGGATCTTGAGAAGCAGGAGCTTTTCAATCAGGGGTATATTGCCGCTAAGTCGAGCCACAGCAGGGGAAGCACCGTAGACCTCACGCTTTTCGATATGAATGCGGGAAAAGATGTCGATATGGGAAGCCCGTTCGACTTTTTCGGCGAGATATCGCACCCTGATTACAAGGGCATCACGGAGGAGCAGTACAGAAACCGTATGCTGCTTCAAAGTGCGATGGTAAGAAACGGATTCACCACGATAGACTGCGAGTGGTGGCACTTCACGCTCAAGGACGAGCCGTATCCCGACACGTATTTCGAGTTTCCCGTGTCGTCGGAATACCTGAAAAAAAAGTAATCAGCGTAAGTATTTAGGCACGTACATTAAGTCCAGCATAGCCTCTTCCTTAGGGTCGGGTTCCGAGGTGAAGTGGCTGAACTTGTCGTTCTTGGTCATCTCGACCTTGGAGCCGAAGTCGAAGTACTCCTCTACTCCGGGGGCCTGATCGAGTGTTATCGACTCTTCTTCACTCAGCTTAAAGTACATAGCTATTACAAACGCCAGGTACATGATGAGGCACGCGGAGCCTAAGACCCCGAATGTCACCTTGAAAGCATCAAAGAAATAGATCGTGGAGCTGGCAACAGCAAGACTCGAAAGCGCAGAGAGCAATGCGGCTCCCCCTGCT
Source organism: Oscillospiraceae bacterium (assembly GCA_902791885.1). Next base: position 5,289 of record CADAXO010000096.1, read on the forward strand.
ATAACCGGGACCCACTTCAGTGTCGAGAGAAATGCATTCTTCCAGATCTCACCCTTATACACGGGGAGGCTGCCCGAGACTTTGCCTGTCTGGCCGTTGATCGCGATTCTGTAACTTGAATCCTTGTATTTAACGTTAAGAAACCACACCGGCAAGAGCGCGTAAAGCTGCTTGAAGTTGTCCGCATACGAGCCCTTGGCAGAGGCCGTAACCTGCTTATATTCAGGCGCGGTGAACTGCTTCGCCGCAGACTCGGAATAGCTGTTAAGCCTTATTCCGATAAGATCGAGCATATCAAGCGACGACTTGTCGTACCTTTGGGCATAGAAACCGGGAAGGTACATGTCGTTATAAGGAACGAGCTTTCGAAAATCGAACGGCTCGATCGCCTCCATGAGCGTATCGGGTATCTTCTTACAGCCATCGAAAGGCACGCGTGTAAGCTTGAAGGTTATAGTTCTGTCGATGATAAAATGCGCCGTAAGATCGTCCTGCGGCATACGTCCCATACCGCTTATTATCGTGTTGCAGTCGGCATCGATAAGCCAGAACGGGATATAGATCCCCGTGATCTTCTCGATGGCGTATTTGGACTTAAACAGGAACGGAACGCCCTTATTTGTTTTAAGCCATTCCATGTAGCAGTTTACGGCTTCGTCGTGTCCGACCTTGAAAGGAACCAGAACATCGGGCCGGAACTGCTTGCTCAAGCGTCTCCTGATAAGTGTGGGAGAACCGCAGAAAGCGCAGAAGGTCGCCGCGGTGTTATAGTCGGTAACCACTGTCGCGCCGCAGGAGTCGCAGACGAATTCCTGCTTGTTCTCCTCCATGTCGCCCGCATCCTCATTGTCCCTCTTCTCAAAAGAACCCGTGGACTTAAGGCTCTCGGGCACGAAGACGCCGCCGCACATTCCGCATACGGATCTTCCGAGTTTCTCGTTATAAAGGATATTGCCGCCGCAGTTGGGGCATTTCGCTGAATACGCCGCGAACTTCTCTATCTCATCCTCATTCCAGCCGCTCATGTTACTCCTTGCGGGCAAGTTCCGCTATGTACGGCAGGTTCCTTCCGACTTCCTTCGCATCAAGTCCGTAGCCCAGAAGCCACGAGTCCTGGATCTCGAATCCGTAATACTTAACGGGTATGGTCATAAGAAGTCTGTTAGGGTTAAGAAGCATCGTCGCAAGAGTTATGTCCTTCGGCTTCTTCGATTCGAGATTCTGGATAAGGTAAGCGGTCGTAAGACCCGTCCTTATTACGTCCTCCACTACGAGCACGTGCTTTCCGGAGATGTCGATATCGATGTCTTTCGTGATCTTAACAACACCCTTCGCACCCAATTCCCTGACGCGCTTTGCTATCGCTTCTTCGTCATATACTACTCTTCTGATATCGATCGCATCATCAAGGATCAGGCTCATATGTTATCCTCCGAAGCTCTTCAGGCGCTCCACAAGCTCCTGGAAATCTTTCTTATAAACGATGCGCACGTTGGTCCCTGGATAAAGATCCATGACCATGCGCGCTTTCTTGTTCTTCTTGGTTACATACTTCTGGTCCATCGTCGTAAGTTCGAGATAAAGGTCGAACTTAGGAAGATAGAAATCCGGTGAGAACGCCATCTTGATATTGCCCTCTTCGTCCCACTCGATCGGGAACGTCTTAGGCTCATACATCCACTCGATCCCGTACATATCGAGGATCTTCGCGAACTCGGCTTCCGTCTCGTTCTTAAATACCGGCGTATCGCTTTGATGATCGATCGAGTCGTCCTTCTCAGTCTCGTTCGATATCCTGCTTCGCTGCGCCCTTCTGCCCGCGAGAGCGAGAACTGCCTGCGCACACTCCTCCACAGAAAGATTATCCGTGTTGAGCGTGAGATCGTATATCTCCGCTTCAGCAAGATCCGTCTCGAAAAGTATGCTTACGAACCTCTTATGCTTACGGTCGCCTATGGTTACGGTAGACTCCGCTTCCTCGGGGGTAACATTATATCTTCTGGCGATGCGCTTCTTTCTTGTCTCCATGCTCGCGATGATCCGAACGTTGATTACATCCTGACGGTCCTTGAGCATGATGCATCCGCCCAGGCCGAGCACGATAAGATTCTCGGAATCATCCGCGATCTCATTAATCCTGTTCGTGAGGATGTCCTTGTAAGTGACGCCGCTTTGACCGGGCACTTCAGTTAAGAAAAGCTTGGCGCTGTCGGACAGTTTCTCCGAGACCTCCTCGGACTCTCCGAAGAAGTTCTCCATGGCATAAACTCTCGAAATGACTTCGCAGTTAAGCTTGCCCGCAAGATACGTCGCGAGCTCGTCTCCGAGGCTTCCGTTCTGTCTTGAGATAGTGATAACCGCCATGTATCTATTTTATCATTTTCGCGCGCTCATCTTTAAAAGTTTTTATTAATAAAAATACCAAGATGGCGATGCTGATCCACTGGGATGTCGAGAAAGGGCCCCAGATGCCCCTGACGCCGTCCGCGCGCCAGAACTCGAGTATGAACCTGAATACGGCGTATGCGGCGCAGTAAACCGTAAGAAGACGTGGTCTGATGCCTGTAATCTTCGCGCTCAGCACAACAAGCACAACAACAAGGATAAAGTCGAATATAGCCTCATAAAGCTGAACCGGCACAAGCGGCACGCCTGCAGGGGCAATTCCGCCTTCGGGATACACGACCCCGAGCGAAGATGAAGTGTGTGCTCCGTAACAGCAGCCTGTAAGATAACAGCCGATGCGGCCGAATCCCGCCATTATCGCGATGCCCGGGACAAGCGCGGGATAGTATTCCCTGATGTCACGCTTAAGATAATGCGCCGTAATGAAGGCTCCCGCGATAGCTCCCAGAAGTCCGCCGTAGAACACGAGTCCGCCCTGTATGTGCGCGATCAGTGCCGGGAAAAAGCCCAGCGTGCCGATGTCTTCCACGATCTGCCTTGCAGTGACGATAACATAAAGGATCTTCGCGCCGACTCCGCAGGCCAGAAAACCGAAGGTGTACATATAAGCGGCATCTTCGGCGTCGAGCTTATACTTACGGGCACAGAAGAAAACAAAAAGCAGGCCGCAGATCAAACCTGCGGCCGCCAATAATCCATATGTCGGGATCGTTCTGCCGAAAATCTCAACAGAAGGGTACATTAATTATCAATAGTAGCATCCGCCGCAAGCGATGCAGGCAATGCAGCTGATAGTTCCGATAACTGAACTGATAATAGAGATCAAAGAGATGATGAAAGCAGCTGTTCTCATGCCACCTGCAAATCCCTTGTTCTTGGATACGATAGAGAGAACGAGACCTGCAACAGCAAGACCGATTCCGAGTACGGGTACCCAAAGGAATACGATGCCTGCGATAGCAAGGATAAGACCGATCAATGCCTGGTTGTATCCGTCCGGCTTGGGTGCTGCTGAAGAAGCTGCGCCGCTGTAAGAATTGTTCTGCTTCTGAGGCTGCATAGGTGCAGGTACGAAGTTATCGGGATCAGAGTAATCAGGCTGAGCAGGTGCTGTGTAAGAACCTGAAGGTGCGCTGTGATCGGGCTCTGCAGGTACGAACTCATCAGGATCTACCTTAGCAGGCTCAACAGGTGCATATGCAGGTGTTACAGACTCTTCGGAAACCAAAGGCTCAACTGTCTCTGTGATCTGTTCAACGGGTGTTGTATCGTAAGCAGGCTCTGCAGGAACTGCGATAGTCTCTGCTGCGGGAGCTGCCTCAGCGGGTTCTGCTGCCACTGCAGGCTCTGCTGCAACAGGCTCAACGGGAATTGCTTCTGCAACTTCCTCTGCAACGACTGCTGTTGCTGCTGCAGTCTCAGCTGCTGTCTCAGCTGCTTCTGCTACGGGTGCTGCTGACTCAGCTGCAGGAGCTGCTGCGCCGCAACCAACGCAAAACTTACCATCATTCTCCTGTCCGCATGCAGGACAGATCCACTTATTCTCTGCCATATTTTTGTCCTCCACAAAAATAGTCTAGTGTTACTCACACCAGACCATTCTATATTTTTACCGTGCTATATGTCAATTATTCTTAATCGCGCGTATATATTAGAAAGCCATCCGTTCAGATGTACTCACCGTGTCTGCCGGCAAGACTTCTGTGCAGGCGCAAAAGCTTAGCTATACGTATCTGCTCGCGCAAAGTGATCTCACGCATCGTGTATCTGATCTGTTCTCTGCTGTGCTTCTTCACTGCCGTGTCCTCCTTATATTTATTAGCCTTTACGGGGCTTGTAAGCTGATTTAACCACCATCGAAAAGGCAATCCAATAACCAATCCGGCCGCCTTTTGTCGCTTAAGCAACAAGTCAGTTTAAATTCCGCTATTGACAAAGGAAACTTCATCCCCTATAATTCCTTCGCGTACGCCGCCTTAGCTCAGTTGGTAGAGCAGCTGATTTGTAATCAGCAGGTCGTGGGTTCGAGTCCCACAAGCGGCTCCA
>CADAXO010000097.1 GCA_902791885.1 Oscillospiraceae bacterium
ATGTATGGCCATTATTTTAAGAAGTACCCGTAAGACTATAGTGAGAATTATCAGCATCATGATGATAGTCATGATGCTGTTGCCTGTAACGGTTAATTCTTCTGCGAATGACATAGTTCGTGTCGGTTACTATGAGCAGGAAGTCTTCCAGGAGGGAGCTTCGGAAGGCGAAGTTAAGACGGGCTATGCCTACGAGTATTATCAGAAACTCTCTGAATACACGGGTTGGCAGTATGAATATGTGTACGGCGAATTCGGCGATCTTTATCAGATGCTTCTGGACGGAGATATTGATTTCCTGGCAGGCCTGGCCTACAGAGAGGAACGTGCTGATCTGATCGGGTATCCCGATTCCCCTATGGGAAATGAGACCTACAGTCTCGTCAGGCATGACAGTGATATTGATATCACCATTGATCCTTCCACACAGAACGGAAGGGTGATCGGTGTTCTGGACAGTGCCATGGTGGACGTTCTCCAGAATTATCTTGATGAGCATTCCATACAGGCCGAAGTGATCACATACCGTGATTATGAACCGCTTTTCGAAGCTTTTGACAACCATGATATCGATATTCTTGCTGCCGAAGGTGACGGAGCTTACGGCAGAGACCACGCTGAGATACTCTGTCCTTTCGGCGCGTCGGATTATTACCTTTGTGTCAGCATAGCAAGACCGGATCTTCTGGCCCAGCTTAATACCGCACAGGCTGAGCTTGCCGTGAACGAGCCGAATTACATAAATACTCTCCGTAACAGATACTATCCCGTAAGCCTGTCGAGCCGTTCCCTGTCGGAGGCAGAGAGAAACTGGCTGTCGGAGCACAATGAACTTCGCGTGGGATACCTTAACAACTATCTGCCTTATAGCGATACAGACGGTTCGGGAGCAGTAACAGGACTTATCAGAGATCTTCTGCCGCGTATGCTTGAGAAACTCGGACTTGCTGACATATCGGTAACTTATTCGGGTTATGACAGCTATGACGTGATGATAAACGATCTTGAAGACGGGATCATCGATACCGCATTCCCCGTAGGCGGCGGCCTGTTCTATTCTGAGGAGAACGGCATCTTCCAGTCCGCACCGGTCGTATCAGCTTCGACTGAACTTGTTTTCACCGGGACTTTTACTGATCAGACAACTACCAGCTTTGCTGTAAATGAGAATAATACGATGCAGTATTACTTTGTACTGACGCACTATCCTGATGCATCGATCGATTTCTATCCGTCGATCGAAGCCTGTCTTGAAGCCGTCAGGCGAGGAGAGGCCGGCTGCACGACTCTTAACGGACTTCGTGCCAACGATATTCTGAGGAACAGCCGTTATAATTCTCTGTCGCTTTTGCAGACATCCTATGAAGACGACAGGTGCTTCGGCGTTCAGATAGGAAACGCGGGACTGCTCCGTCTTCTTAACCGCGGAGTAAGCATCCTGGGTCAGGAGTACGCTCAGAGCCTTGCATTCAGATATACCGATCAGCTGTATTCATATTCTGTCGCCGACATGATCCGTAACAACATGGGATTCTTCGGGACGGTCATTGTAATAATAGCATCCGTTATCATCATTCTGCTTATACGTGACAGGAAACGCTCGAAGCGTGAGATCCTGAACAAGGAAGAGGCCCGTAAGGAACTTGAGGAAGCCAACAAGGAGCTTGTTAAGCAGCAGTATCAAAGAGAGCAGCAGGATAAGATGATCACTGCGCTTGCTTCGGATTACAGAAGCGTATATCACATCGATCTCGATAATGATGATGCCGTATGCTACAGGGCTGATCCCAATGATTCCGAACAGACAAAAGAAGGCATTCATTTCCCTTATCTTGAGCGCTTTACATGGTATGCGAACAATAAGGTCGCGGAAAGCTACCGTGAGGGATTTTTGAAGTTTATAGATCCGGATAATGTACGCGAGGCTTTGGCTGACAATGCGATCATTATTTACCGTTATCTTGCCGTAAGCGGCGGCAAAGAGTATTACGAGATGATCCGTATGGCAGGCGAGCGCCATCCGGGTGAGCGTGACGATAATAAGGTTCACACAGTAGGCCTGGGCCTTACGGTAATAGACGAGGAAATGCGTGAGACATTGTCCAAGAATCAGGCTCTGGCTGAAGCTTTGGAATTAGCTGAGCAGGCCAATAAAGCTAAGACGTCATTCCTGTCCAGCATGAGCCATGAGATCCGTACTCCTATGAACGCGGTAATAGGACTTAACAGTCTCGCACTCCGCGATGAGACTTTATCCGATGAGACGAGAGAATACCTCGAGAAGATCGGTGACAGCGCACATCATCTGCTGGGACTCATTAACGACATCCTCGACATGAGCAGGATCGAATCAGGCCGTCTCATAATCCGTAAAGAGGAATTCTCTTTCAGCAATCTGCTTGAACAGATCAATACCATGGTTATGTCCCAGTGCGAGGAGAAGGGACTTCATTATGAATGCCGTGTTGTAGGAGGTATCAGCGATTACTACATCGGCGACGATATGAAGCTGAAGCAGATCCTCATCAACATTCTTTCCAACGCGATCAAGTTTACCGAGGCGCCTGGAAGCATTCTTTTCGCTGTGGAGCGCACGGCGGTGTACGGCGATCATTCGACTATCAGATTGAGCGTGAAAGACACCGGTATAGGAATAGATGAGGCGTATCTGCCAAGGCTGTTTGATCCCTTTACGCAGGAGGACAGCAGCCGCAGCAACAAGTTCGGAAGTACGGGTCTGGGTCTTGCTATAACGAAGAACCTGGTTGAGCTTATGAACGGCACCATTACTGTCGAATCCAAGAAGGGGGAAGGCACCGAGTTCATAGTAGTTATTACGCTTACCAACAGCGATCACCAGAACGCATCTGTCAGCGCAGTCGATCCCAAGGACATGAGGATACTTGTTGTCGACGACGAGGAGATAGCTGCAGAGCACGCGAGAATAGTTCTGGATGAGGCGGGCATTAAAGCCGACACGTGCTACAGCGGACAGGAGGCCCTTAATATGCTTGAGGTTCGCCATGCGAAGCATGAACCTTATAATCTGGTGCTCCTTGACTGGAAGATGCCTGAGATGGATGGTATCGATGTGGCAAGGCAGATCCGTGAACGCTACGATAAAGAAACAACAGTTATTATTCTTACTTCGTTTAACTGGGATGAAATCATGGATGAGGCTATCCATGCAGGTGTGGACAGTTTCCTCGCGAAGCCCTTGTTCGCTTCGAACGTAATAGACGAGTTCGAGCGTATAGCGCGTAAAAATAATATGAGTCTTTATAAAGAGAAGAGCCGGGCCGACCTTAAGGGCAGACATATCCTTATGGCCGAAGATGTTCTTATCAATGCTGAGATAATGAAGCAGATCATAAAGGTCCGCGGTGCCGAGATCGACCATGCGGAGAACGGTAAGATCGTGCTCGATATGTTTAAGAACAGCGCGGTGAATTACTATGATGCCATTCTTATGGATGTTCGAATGCCTGAGATGGACGGACTTGAAGCCGCTGAGGCTATACGTGCTCTCGACAGACCCGATGCGGGAACGGTTCCGATCATTGCCTTGACGGCCAACGCTTTCGACGAAGATGTTCAGCGTTCTTTGCAGGTCGGTATGAATGCCCATCTTTCAAAGCCGGTCGAGCCGGAAAAGCTTTATCAGACTATAGAAGAATTGATCTGGGAGGCAGATCAGAAGAATAATACCGGCCGGGGAGAATGAAATGGCAGAAGAACCTGTTTACTACAATAGCATCAAAGAACTTATATCAGCTTCCGCGGCTCAATATAAAGACGATATTGCCTTCAGGGTAAAGACAAAACCGGGTAAGGCACCTGAGTATAAGGATTACACCTATGCGGACTTTATCGAGAACGTAAATGCCGTCGGTGCAAGTTACTACAACAGAGGCTTCAAGGGCGGCAGGATAGCCATCATCGGCCGTAACCAGTACTACTGGGTCGTAGCGCATCTGGCGTGTCTGTTCGGAGGCATCGTTTCCGTGCCGATCGATAAGGAGCTTCCCATCGGCGAGATGGAGGACTCTCTTGTCCGTGCCGAAGTCGATGCTGTTGTATTCGACGTTAAGAATAAAGAGCAGATCGATCAGATCCGTGCCAACGGGCGCACTAAGATCCGCGAGTTTATCTGCATGAACGATAAGAGTGAAGACTATATCTGTGTCGAGGACCTGATCTCTGAGGGAAGAGAGCTTCCTTCTGAAGTTAAGCGAGAGTTCATAGACTTTAAGCCTGCGCCCGAATCGATGGCGATCCTTCTGTTCACGTCAGGCACGACATCCAAATCCAAGGCCGTTATGCTCTCTAACAAGGGCATCGCATGCAACGTAGCTGACCTTCTTGTATTCGAGGTCTTTGACGAGCACTCGACCAACATCTGCTTCCTGCCTTTCCACCACATACTGGGATCGACAGGACTTCTTTTCGCGCTCGCGGACGGTATGCGTAACGTCTTCTCCGACGGCATCCGTTACATAAAGCAGAACCTTTCTGAGTACGGCGTAACTTTCTTCCTCGGCGTTCCCGCGCTTATAGACAAGATGTATGAGACCGTCGAAAAGGGTATCGAGAAGCAGGGCAAGACGAAGACTGTGGAGCGTGCCAAGAAGCTTGCGAACTTCCTTCTTAAGTTCCATATAGACATCCGCCGTAAGCTCTTCAAGGAGATCATAGGTCAGATGGGCGGACAGCTTAAGTACATAATCTCCGGCGGAGCACCGCTGTCTCCCGCAGTGTCGAAGGGCTTTACCGATCTCGGTATCGAGATCTATCAGGGCTACGGTCTTACAGAGACTTCGCCGGTACTTGCTGCCGAGAATAAGGGACACATTCGTGCGGGCTCCATCGGACGTCCGCTTCCCGCAGTTAAAGTGGAATTCATGGATAAGGACGAGGACGGCATGGGAGAGCTTTGTGCCAAGGCTCCGAATGTTATGATCGGCTACTACAATAATGAAGAGCTCACGAATGAAGTTATAGTGGACGGCTGGTTCCACACGGGTGACCTGGGATATATGGACAAGGACGGATATATCTTCTTAACCGGACGCAAGAAGGACATGATCGTTCTTAAGAACGGTAAGAAGGCGTTCCCCGAGGAGATAGAGATCCTTCTTAACAAAATCCCCGGAGTCATGGATTCGTTCGTATTCGGCGAGCCTATTGACGGTGACTGGACTGACCTTCGCATCGCTGTTCAGGTGCAGTATTCCGCTAAGGAGATGCAGGAACTGTACGGTGTCGATACACAGGATCAGATCCGCGATACGCTGTGGGAGAAGATCAAGGAAGTTAATCAGACAATCCCGCACTATAAGAGAGTCACGGATCTGTATCTTACCGAAGAGCCGTTTATCAAGACTACGTCGCTTAAGATCAAGCGTAAGGAGCAGCTTAAAAAGGTTCTCGGATGATCACCCGCTAACGTCGGGTGCGTATTCCTTTACTGTGATCACCCCGTTGTCTGTAAGCGCGGGGCGGTCCTTAAGCTTCTTAAGATAAGTATCGAAGAACTCAAGGTGACACTTGCAAAGATTCTCGTGAGCTGCTTCGGGAGGGAGCGCACCGACAAGTTTCTTCGAAGAAATGGCAAACTTCATATCCGTTAATCCGAGGTGCTCCATGTCCTTCATTACGACGCTGTACACGGACTTGGTGTGATTAAGAAAAATCTTCGTCTGCGTGCATAGATTTGCAGGACAGCTTATCTGCATGAAAGGCTTATCCAGAACTTTGCCGTTGTAGTCGCCGACGGTAATGCAGTCGAGATTAATGCCGCACGTAAACTTCGGATCGTTCTGACAAAGCGCGTATGCAGTAATTCCGCCGAACGAGTGTCCTGTGACGCCGATGCCCTTGTCAAAATCGATCATGTAGCTTAAGTTCTCTTCGGCATATGCTGCGGCTCTTCTTGAATCTTCCATCCAAAGGGGCAGGTGCTCACGCAGAAAACCGCAGTATGTCTTCTGGAATTCATCGAACTCTGCGGCGAGTTCTTCGTCGGTTCCTTTCTTCTTCAAGAATTTACTTAAGGTCATCGCTCCCTTGAAGAAAGGCTGATATGTCTTGAACGTAAGATTCTTTACGGCATATTCGAAAGAGCCGTTATCATATTCAACACAAGCGGCAACAACAGGGTGCGCGATGCAGAGCACCACGTAGCCATGAGAAGCTATGTCGATACACATAAAAGAATTGCTTTCCCTGTAGCTTCCCGCGCCGTGGCTGAAGACGATAAGCGGGAACTTCTTCCCCTCGATGTGAGGTGCATTCTCGTAGCACTCCATGAAGTTGCCGCCCTGCTTTTCGATCTTGTTGTAGCTTATGGGCATCATCATGGTTTTGCTTATTCCCTTGCAGACCTCGCGTGACATGTAGCGGGGCTTATTGCAGCCTGCTGCCGCATCAGGGGTTACGGGGTAGAACATGCGGCATGCGATGCTTCTGTCGCCGTAAAGGGAGAACGTGAACGTTCCTACTTTATATTCTCCTGTGGGTGTGGGCTTAGACATTGATGTTACCTCCGAAAAGCATGATGGTTGAGCTTGCAAGCGTTCTGAAAAGCTTCTTGGGATCTGCTTTTAACTTCGGCGATGCCCGTGTAAGAAGCTGAGAAGAACATCGCGATCTCCTCGGGGGAGACGAGGGACTTATAACCGCTCTTGACGGCACCTTCGATCAGAAGAGGCATAGCATGCTGTGCGAGATAATCAAGGTTACCGGTTCCCTTTATGTTTGCCATTATCTTGGCGGCGCGTTCGGGTTCATTTATAGTGATTACTCCGAGGTCGAAGTTGATCTTCTGGATGTCCGATATATGGGCTTCCATCGCCTCTGCCAAACTGTTGCAGACTCTGTACAGAAGCTCTTCGATTGTTGCCGACTTGTCGGAGAGGATCTCCTCGAAAGTATCGATGATGTTATATTCGCCGCGAAGCTTAGTGATCATATCCGCGAGAATCTCATCAAGGCCGTTATAGTAGCGGTAGATAGCGCCCTGGCTCATGCCGGTCTCCGCGATGACATCGGATATCGTTACCATCTCCACAGGCTTTCTCAGACATACCTGATAGGCGGCATCGACGATCATATTACGTTTGCTCTCAAGATATTCCTCAGAAACTTTAGGCATGATGAGGTCTCCTTTATAAAAATGAAACTATATTCATTTAATGAAACTGGTTTCATTTTAGCTAGGAGATAATAGTTTGTCAATAGCGAAGCTTATGTTGTGGGATTGCCGTGTGCTCGCGTTTAAGCTTAACGGTTCTGATGCTTATAAGAGGTACATAGTGGAGAAAAGACCCAAGTCAATCTCTTTTGACGACGGGTATATCAAGCTGTATAACAGCATCATGGATCTTCTTAAGACACAGGGAGTAAGTGCCGAGATATACGATTTTTCCAGAGGCGATTTCAATTTCCTTAAAAATAATCGAAGATATTCAACAA
>CADAXO010000098.1 GCA_902791885.1 Oscillospiraceae bacterium
ACAGTCGCATCATTCAGTACTTCTCCGCCTCTTACAAGGGCCGTTATATCAAGATGAGGAAATCTCTTCTTAATCTGTTCAAGCAAAAGCTTATCAAGGACAATCTCCCCGCTGTTATCGCATACCAGAAGGAATGTCTTTGCTTTCCCGCACTCGTTAAGAAACCTATCGTAAGTGCGCTTATCGTCTTCGCTCATCGAAGTATCATCAAACATCTTAAGGAAAACATCTTCCTCGACATTATTCATCGCACCAAGATCGATGTAATTACCGATTCTTGACACAACTAGTGCTGTTGCAAGCGGATCTTCTGATCCTTCAATAACTTGGCGGATTTTATTCTCATGAGAAAGAACAAGGTCATTGAATTCCTTCTTAACCGCACTGTAGTCTGCGCCCTTGCCGAATAGCTTCACATGTTCTTTAAGGACTTGTATCTGTATCCTTACGGTTGTCTAATATCTCCCTTACCTTCTTAAGATACACGGGATCAGGATTTTTCTTCTCCTGCTTGTCATAAAGACATTTTGCGCAGCGTTCAGAAACACGCATATGGGATATTACCCCTCCGGATAATCATCGTACATCTCAGTTTCAATAGAAATAATGAAGTAAGCATCATATCTGGTACTGTCACCATTTTCATTATAGAAGTAACCAATCATCAAGGCGCCTGTACCCGTTTCATATCGATCGTCATAGTATACATTCACCCATGTTCCGTCATCAGTGTAAGCGTAATATTCCTCTCCGCCGGGTTCAGTAGGTCCGACAACGTATGCCGTATGGCCGTAATCATCAGTCCTGCCCCAAACCTCAGCCGGATAATCCGAATATTCTTCCGGAATAGTCGGCTCTGAAGGTGTAGGAGACGGCGTGTCAGTCGGTGTCGGCGTAGATGTATCTGTAGGTGTCGGCGTAGATGTATCCGTCGGTGTTGGCGTTGCCGTAGGTGTGTCGGTAGGTGTAGCCGTCGGTGTATCAGTCGGCGTCGCCGTAGGCGTGTCTGTAGGTGTAACCGACGGTGTATCGGTCGGAACTACCGTAGGAGTATCTGTAGGTGTAACCGTCGGAGTGTCTGTCGGTGCTGCCGTAGGTGTCGTTGAAGGCGTATCCGTCGGTATTACAGTAGGTGCAGCTGTAGGAGCCGTTGTAGGCTTATTAGCAGGCGTATCAGTAGGTGTAGCCGAAGGAGTCGGTGTAGGAGAGCCTGAAGGCGTGGGCGTACCAGTGCCCGTTGTTACGGGAGTACCGGTTACTGACGGTGTACCTGTTGCCGTCGGACGCGGTGTAGGCGTATCTGTGGGCGTCGGGCTGTCTGTAGGANNNGGTTCTGGTGTTACCGTAGGTTCGGTCTCGTTTGTCTCCTCAGTTTCCTCAGTCTCCTCTGTCTCATATGTACCGGATTCGATATCATCAACCAAAGCGAGAATCTGATCTGCATTCCAGCCTGTATAATCACACACACGCTCGAGAAGCTCGGGGTTTTCTGCGAGCATTCTTAAAGGGAAACCCGGAATCTCATCTTCATCAAGCTCCTCAAGGAAGAACTCGATACTTCCATCTTCTCTAGTCTCATCATAGAGGTAAACCTTGACGCTGTAACCGCCGTTGACATCTGTCTCGATCACTTCATGAGTATCGGGATTGGTTGCAACAACATGAACACAACCGTCAGTAATAACAAGTGATTCACGTCCGGTATCATCATAGAAAACATAACCTGATGTGCCGCGGATACCGACAGTCATCGTGGCTGTTCTTATATCGAATGTCTCATCTGCCTCAAGGTGCTCCGTAACTTCAAAAAACAGACCGCCCTGAGTAAGATTCAATTCAAGCATATTTCTGCTCTTGGTAAATTCAACTCTGCTGTCATTCTCAAGAGTAACTATCTTTGTGTCATCGAGACCGACGGAAGCCAATCCGTCATAACCTGTGCTTAATGCTTCACCGCTGCTGAATCTGACGTTATCGATAACAGGCTTGGAATTACCTTCGGCATCTTCAATGCTTACTGTTCCTTCTATCTTAAGAAGTCTCATCGTTGTCGCATAATAACCGCGGGACATTATTACTGCCGTTATAATACCTGCAATAACCAATACAGAGGCAACTGCGATCAGCACTTTGCTTCTCACGGACAATCCTTTTAAGCTCTCGATAAGCTTCATAAACAGCGGCTCCTTGCCTGAGTATTTCCCTATAGAATTAATTATACAGATATGTTAACAAATTGTGAACAGAACCTTTTACAAAATAAAATATCAGGCAAAAGAAAAACCCCGAGATAACTCGGGGTTTTATATCTGGTGCACCTCCAGGGACTCGAACCCTGGGCCCACTGATTAAGAGTCAGTTGCTCTACCATCTGAGCTAGAGGTGCTTGACAGCTTGATTATATTATTATAACATTGCGAAATCAGTTGTCAACATCTAATTTAAAGTTTTTTCTATCAAACTTTAAGTTCTACTTCCTCAACCTTAAGATCAGCCTCATGAGCCTTGATAAGAGGGTTAACTACTTCGTCGAGGAAAGCTGTTACCTGCTCGGGGCAGCGGCCGATATAAAGCTTGGGATCTGCTACCTTCATAAGATCGTCCATTGTAAGGCCGAACTCGGGATCTGCAGCGATTCTCTCAAGAAGATCATTAGGCTTGCCTTCCTGCTTAACAACAGCGCCTGCCTGCATGGAAAGCTGTCTGATCTTCTCGTGAAGCTCCTGTCTGTTTCCTCCCCTCTTGGTTGCCTCCATCATGACATTCTCTGTCATCATGAAAGGAAGTTCATCCATGATATGCTTCTCGATGATCTTAGGATATACAACCAATCCTGATACGATATTCGTATAGATACCGAGGATAGCATCAACTGCGAGGAACGCCTCCGGAACAGAGATCCTCTTATTAGCGGAATCATCGAGAGTTCTCTCGAACCACTGCTCGGAAGAAGTCATGGCAGGATTAAGAACGTCTGCAATGACATATCTGGACAATGAAGCGATTCTCTCGGATCTCATAGGATTTCTCTTATAAGCCATTGCGGAAGAACCGATCTGATTCTTTTCGAAGGGCTCCTCGATCTCCTTAAGGTGCTGGAGAAGTCTTATGTCGTTGGAGAACTTATGAGCACTCTGAGCGATAGCACAAAGAGCGGAAAGTACAGTGAAGTCGATCTTTCTTGAATATGTCTGTCCTGATACATAGTAAGAGGACTCGAAGCCCATCTTGTTGCAGATCTTCTTATCAAGCTCAACACACTTGCTGTTATCGCCTTCGAAAAGCTCCATAAAGGAAGCCTGCGTTCCTGTTGTACCCTTGCAGCCGAGAAGCTTCAAAGAAGCGATGGCATTCTCTACTGTCTCAAGATCAAGAACGAGATCCTGAAGCCACAGGGAAGCTCTCTTACCTACAGTAACGAGCTGGGCAGGCTGGAAATGCGTAAAGCCGAGCGTAGGCATAGCCTTATACTCATCAGCAAATGAAGCTACCTTGGAAATAAGAACTACAAGTCTTTTCTTAACGAGCTCGAGAGCTTCTCTCATGATGATGATATCCGTGTTGTCACCTACATAGCATGATGTCGCACCGAGGTGAATAATACGGTCAGCTCCGGAACCTGCAACCTGCTTGCCGTAAGAATGAACATGAGCCATTACGTCATGGCGGCGGATCTTCTCCTCTGCAGCAGCATCCTCATAATCGATGTCATCCTTATGAGCCTTAAGATCAGCGATCTGCTCATCAGTTATGTCGAGACCCAATTCCTTCTCTGCCTCGGCAAGAGCGATCCAAAGAAGTCTCCAAGTCTTGAATTTCTTATCAGGCGAGAAGATGTACTGCATCTCCTTACTTGCATAGCGCGAATTAAGAGGGCTCTCGTATGAGGGCTTGGAAGTAAAAGACATATATGGCCTCCGTAAATAACTATTAGATAGAAAGGAACTTCTCTACAGCAGACAGTTTAACACAAACCGCGAAGACTTCGACAGCCTTATTTATGTCTTCAAGTGTAGGGAAACTCGGAGCAACTCTGATGTTGGAATCATCAGGGTCATTGCCATAAGGATATGTAGCACCTGCAGGTGTGAAAGCTACGCCGAGCTCATTACACTTAGCAACTACAGCCTTAGCTGTGCCGGGTACTGTAAATACGGAAATGAAGTAACCTCCCATGGGCTTATGCCATGTAGCTGCATCCGTGCCTGCAAGTTCCTTTTCGAGGATATCGAGTGTAAGCTCGAACTTGGGACGGATGATGTCGGCGTGCTTATTCATGTGAGCCTTAAGTGCATCAAGATCAGGGAGCATTCTGATGTGAGCGAGCTGGTTTACCTTGTTGGCACCGATCGTCTGAACGCCCATGAGCTTAACAGCACGCTTGTAGTTTTCCTCGTTAGCTGCAATTACAGAGATACCTGCGCTTGCGAAAGTAATCTTGGATGTTGAAGCGAACTCGTATACACGTGAAGGGTTGCCTGCCTCTGCGCAAAGGCCGAGGATATCAGGGATAGAACCCTGCTTGGACTCATCGCTGTAAAGGTGGTGTACGCAGTAAGCGTTATCCCAGTAAAGTCTGAAGTCGGGAGCTGCTGTCTTCATGGAAGCCAAACGTCTGCATACTTCCTCGGAGTAAACGTATCCGTCAGGATTTGTGTAGCAGGGAACGTTCCACATACCGAGAACCGTAGGATCCTTTACAAGCTCCTCAACTACATCCATATCAGGGCCGTCTTCCTTCAAAGGTACTGCGATAAGCTCGAAGCCGCATGTCTCTGTTACCTTGAAGTGTCTGTCGTATCCCGGAACAGGGCAAAGCCACTTTCTTCCCTCAACCTGGCTCCAAGGCTTCGGGGAATCGTGCTCACCGAAAACCATTGCTCTCATGATGGAATCGAACATGAGGTTAAGGCTTGAGCCGTTACCTACATAGATATTGTCAGGGGATGTCTTAAGAACATCAGCGAAAAGCTTCTTTACCTCAGGAAGTCCTGTGGGAACGCCGTAGTTTCTTGTATCGGAACCGTCCTCAGACTTGAAGCCCTCAGCAGAAAGATTTGTGTAAAGATCGTTGGAAAGATCAAGCTGATTGGATGCGGGCTTACCACGGGTCATGTTAAGCGAGAGATTCATCGCCTTGTAACCCTCGATACGCTTCTCCAGTTCTGCTTTCTCGTTCAAAAGCTCCTCTTTGCTCATTTCCTTGTAGGACTTCATTTGGCACCCTCCATTTTGAATTTTACAAAACGCCGACTTGCATTATCATCGGCTGACCTTATTATTTAACCTCGAGCATTATAGTAATAATGCAAGTTAAAAGCAACGATTATTCATAAATTCCATTCAAAAAGGAACAATTTCTACATTTTGTATCATTCCGTCGCGTCTGTGGGTCACACAACCTGCCAAAAAGTGCACATCCATATCAAATAACTTATACTTACTTATGAGAACTTGAGTCGTGTTGAGCATCCTTCTCCTCTTCTTCGGAGTGATGGATCTTAAAGGATCGGCATAGACCGTATCCTCAAGTCTTGATTTGACCTCAACGACATAAAGGTCATTTCCCTTAGTCATGACCACATCAAGTTCCCCCATGTTATGTACCGTGAAGTTTCTGGTTACAAAATTAAATCCTTCTGATGCCATCAGTCTTATAACCGCATCTTCTGCTTCATTACCTATTATCTTCGTTTGTCTCATCTGTTAATTCTCCTTATGCTAAAATAATGTCTATGTTGAGCACCAAAGACATCGTCATATCCAAACTGATCACGGCCGATGATTACATCTCCGGCCAGTCCCTGTCCGATTCACTCGGATTAAGCCGCGCAGCTGTTAATACAGCCGTTAAGTCTTTAAGGTTCGACGGATATGACATTCTTTCAGTCACCAACAAAGGCTACAAGCTTAATAACCGTCCCAACCTTTTGACTTCAGGAGAGATGCTCGCATGTCTTTCAGAACAAAGAATGAAGGACGTCATAGTTCTTCCCGAAGTTGATTCGACCAACAAGTATCTTAAGCAGGCAGCTTATGACGGTGCACCTTCCGGAACCGTTGTCATTTCCGATTACCAGTCCGAAGGGCGCGGAAGACTCGGAAGATCATTCTTATCTCCGTCCGGCAAAGGCATTTATCTTTCATATCTGATGCGTCCTGCGATACTTCCCGAACTTGTAAGTGAGGTTACCTGCTGGTCTGCTGTTGCTGTTGCAAATGCAATCACTAAAGTCTGCGGTATAACTCCTAAGATCAAGTGGGTAAACGACCTTCAGATCAACGGAATGAAGATCTGCGGAATCCTTACCGAGATGAGCATAGAATCCGAGATCGGTTCAGTAAGTTCCGTTGTCATAGGCATCGGCATAAATGTCAACGAATCCCCTTCAGACTTTCCCGAAGACCTTAGAAGCATCGCATCTTCGATCCGCCAAGAGACAGGAAGCGATTCACCTCTTCTCCGTGCTTCTCTGGCATCCGCACTCATAAGCGAACTTGATGCCGTGAATGAAAGATTCCCCGATGCACATGATGAGTATCTTGAATCCTACAGCAAGCTCTGCTCCACCGTAGGTCTTCCCGTAAGTGTCGTATCCGCACATAATCACACGTCTGAGATCCCCCGTAACGGAGAAGTCATTACAGTCAATAACGATTTCTCACTGAAGGTACGGTTTGAAGACGGTCATGAAGAAGATCTTCGAAGCGGCGAAGTCTCTGTCAGACGCATATAAGATCACGAATACCGTTAAACTTAGCTTCGCCTATCCCCTGAACATTCATTATATCTTCTATCCTCGTAAACGAAGCCGTGTTTCTGTATTCGATTATCGCCGAAGCCGTAACTTCACCTATCCCAGGCAGCGACATCAATTCATCAGCTGAAGCCGTGTTTATATTGATAAGCGCATTTGTTCCGCTGCTACCGTCAGCCGATACTGAATATTCTCCCCACATGGTCTGATCCTCAGCTCTTATGATCTCATTTGATCCATAGTCCTCATCCTCTCCCGGGATATAGATTGAAATATTGGACTCAATGATATAGACGAGATTGATCCTCTCGGAAGCGGCATTATCCGTAAGGCCTCCCGCCATAAGAACAACGTCATTAATGATCGATCCCGAAGCGATCTCATATACTCCGGGGTTATTCACTTCACCGCAGATATAAACGCTTACATAATGCGGCGCACAGGAAGTCTCAACCTCCGAAGAAGCCTCTTCTAAGCTTGCTTCCGAAGTTACCGTCTCTTCTGATCTTATAGTAACGGGATCTTCTTCGTTCTTAGAACTTAATAATCCGTCTGTCGTTCCACTCAAAAATAATTTGTAGCCTAAGCTAATCAGCGTAATAAGAATGAATGCGACCACGTAAATAAGATTCTTACCGATCTTATTACCGTCTCTTCTATTCATAAAAATCCTATCCCTTAGGTGAAAGCATAACACCACAGCGGGATAGGATTCAAGGTTCAGATTGATAATGAAATATTACTTTTTGTCCCAGAGGCTCTCGAGGTCGTAATCGGCTCTTAATTCGGGATGCATTACGTGAACTACGATGTCCTTATAGTCAATCAGGATCCACTTATCACCTGATCTTCCCTCAACATGATCGGGAACGATCTGATCCTCGGTCTTAAGTATATACTCGACTTCATCAGCCAATGCCTTGATCTGAGTCGTGGAGTTACCTGTGGCGATAATAAAAAAGTCCGCCAGTGTTGTCTTATCAGCTACATCGATGATCTCAATATCAGATCCCTTCTTGGATTCGAGAACACTAACGATCTTGTTGGCTAATTCTTCTGTTGTCATGCATATCTCCTTTATTGAGAATCTTAATTAATTATACCAATATCATTCATGAAGTCGACTGTCAGAGGATGTATGGGCAACCCCTTCGATTCGAACTTCTTCTTAACTCTTAATACACAAAGACGGACTGCCTCATCAAGATCTTCTTCAGCGATCAGTCTGTCTCTTGAAAGGTCTGCATATGTCCTTGAGGGTTCAAGCTTATCGGCAAGATACACGATCTTATCCAGAAGCGTCATATTGCCTCTTCCCGTTGTATGGTAAGTAATGGCATCAAGGATACCCGGATCGTTAACACCGAATTCTTTAGCTGCCATAACTGCGCCTGCAGGAGAATGCAGAAGCTTCTTATCCGTAAACAGATCACCTGAATTCTCATATGCCATCTCACGCTGCTTTGACTCATCAAGTTCCTTCGCACAGTCGTGAAGAAGACCTGCGATAAGCGCACGGTCGTTAAGCGTCTTATCATACTTATTTGCATAGTAAAGACTCAGAAGGCCTGTGTTGATCGTATGAAGAAGCCTCTTCTCGCCTAAATACCTGTAGAGCTTTATCGAGAATTCGTAAAAGTCTGAAGCAGCCTCATCAGAAACCAGATCGAGGCTCTTGGCAGTATTATAAAGATCGTGAAGCTTAATAAACTCCTTTACCGTTTCAGGAGACTTATCGTAATCAGCCTCATTCTTCATCGAGCTTGATGCCGCTTCAACACCTTCGATAGCGAACTTTCTGATATCAGGGCGGAAGCCGAATACTTCTTCAAGTCTTGCAGTCTGCTCATCGATATCGACACCGTCGCCGGGTCTATCGGCAACCATAAGTCCTGCAAGCTTAACTATCTTATCAGCTTCATGCCACTTATCGAATGAAGGAAGAACATCGGAACCCGTAATCCAGAAGAACTCGTGATTCTCCTCAGCTTTCTTGTCCTTAATGCCGTTAGCTTTAAGAATACGTTCTTCCCTGCAAAACCAGCTTCAACCGCATTCTTAACCATGAAGAACCTGTAAGGAGCCGCGCTCATCACGCGTCCCTGCTTAAAGGGGTTTCTTCCTGAAGGTATAACAATGACCGCATCAACGATTCCGCTTTCGAGCGCTCCTTTTACAAGAGACTCGTGCCCGTAATGCCAGGGATCGAACGCTCCTCCGAGCAAACCGATAATCATCTGTCAGCCGAGTGTCCTTCCTATGTCGTGACGGAAATGCGCATCCTTGAAAGAGATCTTGGCTACGCCCTCATAAGCGCCGTCGATAGCCTCATCAAGAGTGTCACCCTCGTCATATACGCAGAGAACACGTCCTCCGTTGGTTACAAGTTTGCCGTCCTTAAGTGCTGTACCTGCCTGGAATACGAGCTTGCCGCATGTATCGATGCCTGTGATCTCGTAACCCTTCTGATAGCTCTGGGGATATCCGCCTGAAGCCATAACAACTACGCAGGAACACTTATCCTTCCACTTGATCTCGATCTCGTTAAGCTTTCCGTCGATAACGGCATCAACGATATCAAGAAGGCTTGTCTCAAGCAAAGGAAGGATAGCCTGTACTTCAGGATCTCCGAATCTGCAGTTGTACTCGACAACCTTGGGACCTTCTGCCGTAAGCATAAGTCCGAAATAGATTACACCCTTGAAAGGTCTGCCCTCTGCCTTCAAAGCTTCAACAGTGGGAGTGATGATCTCATCCTGAATTCTCTTCTTAAGCTCGGGCGTCATGTCGGCACCGGGTGTAACTGCACCCATACCGCCTGTATTAAGACCTTCATCGTGGTCGTTTACTCTCTTATGGTCTCTTGATGAGATCATGGGCACTGCCACATTACCGTCAGAGAAAGAAAGGATAGTAAGCTCGGGTCCGAACTTCTGGTCACCCATCATATCGGATACGGCCTGCTTAGCCTCCTCAAGTGTCTGCGCGATGATAACACCCTTACCGAGCGCAAGACCGTCGCACTTAATAACGATAGGCATCTTCTGTGTTTCAAGATAAGCCAGCGCCTTCTGCTCGTCATCGAAGATCTCATAAGCTGCAGTAGGAACGTTATACTTCTTCATGAGGCTCTTCGAAAAGGCTTTGGACGACTCAATGATCGCTGCATTAGCCTTGGGTCCGAA
>CADAXO010000099.1 GCA_902791885.1 Oscillospiraceae bacterium
CAGGGTTAAAGATCTTACAGAGGACGAAGTCGCTAAGATCCGTGAAACGATCGAGCGCGAGAACATTACTGTTGAGGGTGACCTCAAGAGACAGGTAGCCGGAGACATCAAGCGTCTTACGGATATCAACTGCTACAGAGGACGTCGCCACAGACTGGGCCTTCCCGTTCGTGGTCAGCGTACAAAGACGAATGCACGTACCCGTAAGGGCCCGAAGCATACCGTTGCAGGCAAGAAGAAGTAAGGGGAGGCAATTATAAATGGCTAATAATAAGCAGTCCAGCAGACCCAAGAGACGTGAGCGTAAGAACATCGTTGAAGGTGCTGCTCACATCCACGCTACATTTAACAACACAATCATTACAATTACTGATAAGGCAGGAAATGCTATTTCCTGGTCTTCTGCAGGAATGCAGAACATGAGAGGTTCCCGTAAGGGTACAGCTTTTGCGGCTCAGGTCGCAGCCGAGGATGCTGCTAAGAAGGCAGTTGATCACGGCATGAAGACTGTAGAAGTTTATGTCAAGGGACCCGGAGCAGGTCGTGAGTCTGCTGTAAGAGCACTCGCAACTGCAGGTCTTGAGATTACGATGATCAAGGACGTTACACCCGTTCCTCACAACGGCTGCCGTCCTCCTAAGCGTCGCAGAGTTTAATACGAAAGAGGGTAATTGAAAATGGCTAGAGATATGACACCTGTTCTCAAGAAGTGCAGATCCCTTGGTATTGAGCCTGCAGTTCTTGGTATAGACAAGAAATCCAACAGAAACAGAAATGCCAGACCTAAGAAGATGTCCGAGTACGGCACACAGCTTAAGGAAAAGCAGAAGGCAAAGTTCATCTACGGCGTATTGGAGAAGCCTTTCAGAAACTACTTTGAGAAGGCTCAGAAGCTCCACTACGGTACAGTCGGTGAGAATCTTATGATCCTCCTCGAGACAAGACTTGATAACGTTCTTTTCAGAATGGGTTATGCAAGAACAAGAGACGAGGCTAAGCAGATCATAAGCCACAGAAATATCAACGTTAACGGAAAGACAGTTAACATCCCTTCATACCGCGTAAGCGTCGGTGACGTTATCGAGGTTAAGGAAGGTGCTAAGTCTTCTCCCAGATTCAAGGAGATCATCGAGAGAACAGACGTAATCGCTGTTCCCGAGTGGCTCTCTGCAGATCATGAGAAGCTCTCTGGTAAGGTAAACGCTTATCCTACAGCAGAGCAGATCGATGTTCCTGTAAACGCAGTTGCAATCGTCGAGTTGTACAGCAAGTAATAGCCTGTAGAACGGAGGAAAAACAATGAACGCCGCTCGAGCGCGGATATGGCACGACGCTTGGTAACTCCCTGCGTCGAGTTCTGCTTTCTTCTCTTACCGGCGCTGCTGTTACTGCAATAAAGATTGATAACATCTACCACGAGTTCACAACGGTTCCCGGAATCATCGAGGACATGACAGAGATCATCCTTAACATTAAGGATATCCGCGTTAAGCTCCACAGTGATTCTCCCAAGACAGTATGCATCAGCGTACCCGAGGGTAAGACCGGCGAACTCAAGGCAGGTGACATCGTTCACGATGATGAGATCGAGATCGTAAATCCTGATCTTGTCATTGCACATCTTAACGGAACCGCCAAGGTGTTCATGGAACTTACTATCAGTAAGGGCCGCGGCTATAACACCGCTGAGCAGAATAAGGTTGAAGGACAGGCGATCGGCATCATCGCTATCGACTCTATCTTCACACCTATCAAGAAGGCAAACTTCGTTGTCGAGAATACCCGTGTAGGCGCTCGTACAGACTACGACAGCCTTACATTGGAAGTCTGGACAGACGGAACGATCGCAGTTGACGAGGCATTCTCTTCCGCAGCTGACATCCTTATCACACACTTGAGCCTCTTCAAGGCCCTGACTGATACGGACAGCGGCATCAGCTTCAAGACAGTTGAGCCTAAGACGGAGAAGAATTCCGAGCTTAACAAAGCTATCGAGGACCTCGACTTCTCAGTTCGTACTTATAACTGCCTTAAGAGAGCAGCGATCAACACGGTCGGTGATCTCATCAGTAAGTCCGAAGACGAGATGATCAAGGTCAGAAACCTTGGAAAGAAGTCGCTTGATGAAGTAATCGCGAAGCTTTCCGATATGGGTCTGCACCTTTCAGACGCAGACGTATAAGAGCACTTTAGGAGGAAATTGACACATGGCTATTAACAGAAAGATGGGCCGTCCGTCAGATCAGAAGCTTGCTATTCTCAGAAGCCTTTCAACTGCACTCGTTATCAACGGTAAGGTAGAGACTACTGTTGCCCGTGCTAAGGAAGTAAGCTCCATCGTAGACAAGCTCGTTGCGGACGCTATCAAGGAGAAGGATAACTTCACAACAAAGGATGTTACTGTTTCTGCTGCAAAGCTCGATGGTAAGGGTAACAAGGTTCTTGTTACAAAGACATCCAAGAACGGCAACAAGTACGATACAGTTGATCGTGAGATCAAGACAAAGACTGTTCAGGTTGATTCAGCTTCAAGACTTGCTGCAAGAAAGAATATGACATACTGGCTCATGAAGAGCCACGATTCTGAGGGCAACACCATCAACCCTGTCAACAAGATGTTTGACGAGATCGCTCCCAAGTATGAGGGCAGACAGGGCGGCTACACAAGAGTTGTAAGACTCGGTGCAAGACGTGGTGACGGCTCAGAGATGGCTATCCTCGAGTTCGTTTGATATAGATCAACGGGGATTACAGCTTAAATATTTAACGGGGCTGCGATTCTGCAGTCCCGTTTTTATTACCGGATTCTTTAAGTAAATGAACAGCGCGATCGAAGTAAAGAATGTAAGCTTTGCATACAAGTCCGACGACGGATTAAGCACGAAGTCGAAAGCTCTCGAGGACATAAGTCTCGGGATCCCTTCGGGTGCTTACTGCGCCGTACTGGGCCCTAACGGCTCCGGTAAATCGACTCTCGCGAAGATCATCGATGTTCTCGAACTTCCCGACGACGGTGATATCGTCGTACTCGGAGTAAAACCCGAGACTGAAGAAGACTTCTATAAGATCCGCGAGAACTGTTCCTATGTATTTCAAAATCCCGACAACCAGATCGTCGGCACCATCGTCGAAGAGGATGTCGCATTCGGTCCCGAGAACCTGGGCATTCAGCTTCCCGAGCTAAGAGAGAGGGTAGATGAAGCCTTAAAGTATGTCGGCCTTTACGACCTTAAGAAGCGTGAAGCAGCATCGCTTTCGGGCGGACAGAAGCAGAAACTTGCGATAGCGGGTGCGCTTGCGATGCGCCCCAAGGTATTGATCCTGGATGAAGCTACGGCGATGCTGGACCCTGTAAGCCGCGATGAGTTCCTCGAGCTTGTCGAGAAGATGAACCGGGAGAAGGGCATCACCGTTCTTACCATCACACACGACATGAGCGAGGCCGCGCGCTGCGGGAAGATCTTCGTTATAGAGAACGGCCGTGTAACCATGGAAGGCACGCCTTCCGAACTTTTCTCCGAACCGAAGAAGATCCGTCAGGCGGGACTTGAACTTCCTCCTGATATAAGCCTTATATGTGAGCTCGGAGCACTAAGCGGCAACAAGGCGGAACCTTGTGACATTGAAACAAGGGAGGCACGTATAAAAACTGCGGTACGCTTCGCACAAAGTGCCGTTACGGAGCCTGAAGAACCCGTTCTGAAGCGCCGCGAAAAGGGAAGAAAGATCCTCGATATCTCCGACCTTTCCTACTCGTACGACAACGGCAGAACGTACGCCATTGAGCATATCGACCTCGAGGTTTACGAGGGCGAGATCCTTGCCGTAGTGGGCAAGAGCGGCTGCGGAAAGACGACACTCATATCACACCTTAACGGAATAATAAGACCCCAGTCGGGAGACGTGAGGCTCATTGACAGAGACGGTTCTGTTTATTCGACTTCAAGGAAGAAAGAGATCCCGAAGATAAGACACAGCGTTGGACTTGTGTTCCAGTACCCCGAGTACCAGCTGTTTGAAGAGACGGTGGCGAAGGACATCGCTTACGGTCTTCTTTGCATGGATAAAGAGCCTGAGAACTTAAGCGCGAGAGTTAAGGAAGCTGCCCGCATATCGGGACTTTCCGAAGACGTTCTTGATAAGAGCCCTTTCGAGCTTTCGGGAGGACAGAAAAGAAGAGCGGCACTTGCGGGTGTCCTTATAATGAAGCCGGATATCCTGGTGCTGGACGAACCTGCCGCAGGCCTTGATCCTATCGGCCGCCTTCAGATGTTCGAGACCATAAACGCGTTAAGGGAAAGCGGAACGACGATAATACTCGTCTCACATAACATGGATGAAGCGGCAAGATACGCCGACAGGATCTTCTGTATCAAGGAAGGTAAAGCCGTGGCTGACGGTGCCGCAGATGAGCTTTTCGCTGATGAGGCAAAGGCGAGGGAGTACGGTATATCGATGCCCCTGCTTTACAGCTTTACGGCAGAAGTAAAGAAGGAACTTATAAAGACCAATCCCGGGATGACGCCTACGCTGCCTTTCCCGGATCCTGCCGATGAAGCGGCGGCCATAATAAGGAGTGTGCACAGTGCTGGATAACATCAGCCTCGGGCGTTACGTGGATACGGGGTCGCTGCTGCACAGGACTGACCCCAGGATCAAAGTGATCCTTTATATCGTGTATCTTGTTACGGTGTTTATCGTAAACTCACCGCCGGCGCTGGCTGCGTTGTTTGTTGTCACTTTAATCCAGCTTATCGTGGCGAAGATACCGCTCGATGTTACGTGGTCGACATTGAAGCCCGTGCTGCCGCTTGCGCTTTTTATCCTGATCCTGAACGTGTTCACGATAAAGCAGGGCGACGTGCTTTGGACATGGAAGTTCCTTACCATAACCGACGAGGGAACATCGAAAGCTGTCCTTATGGCATTAAGACTCGTGTTCCTGATCCTGTCGACGTCGGTACTTCTTACGCTGACTACAACGCCGCTTAAGATAGCCGATGCGCTCGAGTCACTGCTGTCGCCTCTTAAGGTATTCCATGTACCCGTGCATGAAGCGTCAATGATGATGTCCATCGCATTAAGATTCATCCCCACTCTTATCGAAGAGACGGACAAGATAATGAAGGCTCAGGTATCAAGAGGAGCGAACTACGATACGGGGTCTTTCATAAGCAGACTGAAAGGCTACGTCACAGTCCTTATCCCGCTGTTCGTATCGTCGTTCAAAAGAGCCGAGGATCTTGCAGTGGCGATGGATGCCAGATGCTACAGGGGAGACCGTAAAAGGACCAAATTAAACCCGCTTAAGATAACGGGAAAAGACATCGCAGTATTCATAGCTTTCCTGGCCGGAGCAGTGCTCCTCATACTCATTCAGGCTTTCTATGCGAGATTAATTTAATTGTGATACAATTACGAAGTTACTATTGCTTTTTGAAGGAGATTTCATTAGATGGCATATTATGTAGGCATCGATTTGGGAGGTACTAACATCAAGGCGGGTATCGTCGACGATCAGGGTAACCTCAAGAATAAGGCAAGCATCAAGACAAATGCACAAAGACCCATGGAAGAGATCATCACCGATATGGGTAAGCTCGCTGTTCAGGTTATTGAAGAAGCCGGACTTAAGAAGGAAGATATTTCCGCTATCGGTATCGGCTCTCCCGGAACTCCCGACAACGAGGCAGGTCTTCTTGTTTATGCGAAGAACCTCCCTTTCACAAATGCTCCTATGAGAAAGATCATAAGAGATGTCATCGATCTCCCTGTATTTATAGATAATGACGCTAACTGCGCAGCTATGGCTGAGGCAGTTGCAGGTGCAGCTAAGGGCGTTAAGGATTCTGTTACCATCACACTCGGAACGGGTGTAGGTGCAGGTGTGATCATCAACGGTTCCATCTATTCCGGATTCAACCAGGCAGGTTCCGAGTTCGGTCATACAGTTCTTGTAAGCGGCGGTGAGCAGTGCTCATGCGGACGTAAGGGCTGCTTCGAGGCATATGCTTCCGCATCCGCTCTTGTAAGGATCACAAAGGAAGCTGCTGAGGCTAATCCCGATTCCAAGCTTAACGATGTAATCAAGGATCTCGGCAAGGTAAACGGTAAGGTTGCATTCATTGCGCAGAGAATGGGCGACAAGGCAGCTGACGAAGTTATCGACAAGTACACTGACTATCTTGCAGACGGTCTTGCAAATGCCATCAACACATTCATGCCTGAGGTGCTCGTTGTAGGCGGCGGTATCTGTAACGAAGGTGATCCGCTCCTCGTACCTTTGCAGGAGAAGACAATGAGCCGTCCTTTCTTCGGCCCCGGTGTCAGAAAGACAAGACTTGCACTTGCCCAGATGGGTAACGACGCAGGTATCGTCGGCGCTGCCATGATGGGTATGAACTGCTTCGACAAGAACCTCGACGGTACAGCCTGCTGATAAATGCCCACCGTCGCGCTCATAATCGAATTCGACGGTACGGATTTTGTCGGGTGGCAGATCCAGGAGAACGGCAGGTCCGTTCAGGAGCAGATACAGGCCGTATTAACGACACTGTTTAAAGAAAAGATTAAAGTAACGGGATCGTCCCGCACAGACTCCGGTGTTCATGCACGTGGTATGGTCTGTTCGGCGAAGGTCCCGTTTATCATTCCCGCCGACAAGCTTCCGCTCGCATGTAACGCTCTCCTTCCGGAGGACGTGGCTGTGCAGTCCGCACGGTATGTAAAAGACGGCTTCAATGCGCGTTTTGATTCCAAAGGGAAAAGGTATATCTACAGACTCGTGCACGGCTCCGTAAGGCATCCCCTGTTAAGCCGCTACACTCACTTTGTTACGGGTAAGCTCGACGTGGATGCGATGAAGAAAGCGGCACCCCTTTTCGAGGGCGAGCATGACTTCGCAGCATTCTGTGCTGCAGGCGGATCGCAGAACACGACTGTCAGAAGGCTTAATCACGTTGAGGTAAGGCAGGATCCTGTAAGCGGGGTTATCGAGATCGAGGTAAGAGGCGAAGCCTTCCTTTATAACATGGTGCGCATTATCGCGGGCACTCTGCTTTATGTGGGGCAGGGGAAGATCGCTCCTGATGAGATCCCCGATGTCATCGCGTCATGCGACCGTGAACGGGCGGGAAAGACGCTCCCTCCCGAAGGACTCACTTTGGAAGAGGTTTTCTACGATTGGGAAAATATTGTAGTTTGAATTAAATATAAAAGATGATTGATATATGTTGAAAAAGTGATATTCTACTGACAAAGAACAGGGCTGGCTTACGGCCCTGATGTTTTTGGGGGAGGTTAGTATGAAGAAATCGAAAATGATGGCAGCGTTGCTGTCTGCTTCGCTGATCATGAGTGCGGTTTCGTTGGAAAGTGCAGTGGTATTCGCAGATGAAGTTGAAGAAACTGAAGTTTCCCAAGAAGAGCAGACGGAAGAAATCGTTGAAGAGTCTGACGACAGTGAAGCTGAAGTTGTGATCGAAGAGGAAGAACCGGTCATCATGGATGAAGAGATATCGGTTGATGAGAATTACTGATGAGGCTGTCGAAGTTGATGTTTCTGAAGATACATACACATTTGAGCCTGCTGACGGTACTTCCAATTATTCCCGTACACAGGCTGTGTTGTGGGCTAATTCGCAGGAAGGTACCCAGACAGCACCTGATGAGACAGTTGCTTCTTCGTATCCTCCGAACACTGCATTCTATGCTTATCAGATTTCCAGAATTCAGGATGGTCAACGTCCCACAAACTGGCTGCCGGACGGCTGGTGTTTTTCAACCACCGATTATCAGCCCGGTGATATTGTAGTCTGGTATAACCAGCTTACGATGTATGAAGGCTTAAGCACAGTGGATACAAAGACGATCGGTCATGTAGGCATTATTACAGAGTGTTATACAAACGGATTTGTCTCAGTAGATCATCAGTATGTACATAATCTCGATAAGAATTATCAGCAGGATATCGTTAAGAGATTTCACTACTATTCTGAGATAGCAGTTGCGATAAGACCGGATTTCCAAGATGCTGCGCCTGCACGTACAACTCTGTCCGGCTGGACTAAGATCGGCGGAATGTGGTATTACTTCGACAATAACGGAATTGCAGTTACCGGCGAAAGAACACTCAGCGGAAAGCACTACTTCTTCAATGACGATGCCACAATGTTCACAGGCTGGAGACAGGTTGGCAATAAGTGGTATTACTACGGCGGAAGCGGTTATGTAACAGGCTGGTACAAGATTGGTA
>CADAXO010000100.1 GCA_902791885.1 Oscillospiraceae bacterium
ATCGATATCCGTGATCTCATTTCTTGAGAAGAATCCCGAGAACTCACCATCTTTCTTGCCGAAGACTTCATTGAAGTTGTCGTTAGGCATGAACACTGCGATACCGCCGTCGTAGTTTACGATGCCCGATACTGTGAACTCATAAGACTTGTTCTCATACTCTTCGTTCAATGTGATCACAGAACCTTCAGTAAGCTCGAACTTATTCGCGAAAGCACTCGAGATAAATACATGCTCTGTATCAATATCACCGTCGATTGTGATGTAAGAACTGCCATCCACGATACCGTAAACAGTTACGCTCTCATCACCGCCGCTTCCGAATCCTGAGAACATTTCCGATGCTTCCTTCGGATACATAAGACTGGCCGCACTGAAGATCTCGGCTGTATCTTCTGAAGTTGTAAGGATCTCACCGTCATCATTCTTATTACCCATGAGCATGTACTGGTAATCAGCGAAGATCATGTCGGGAGCCTTGTTCGCATAAGTGTTAAGCGAATCCGGCAGACCGAATGCGAAACACAGCATCAGCTCGATGAAGATAACACCGAAGATAAGAACTGCATAGTTAGGCATATTCTGGAATACGATTCTTAATCTGAATCGACGCAGAAATGACCACGCCGGGATCCTTCTTGCCTTCGCCCTCTTGGACTTACTTAAGTCGTGTCTTAAGAAACAAAGCGGGCTTAACTGCAGTTTGTTGATGATGACGAACAGGTTGATGAAGAACATCAGGATCAAAGGAATAACAGTCGTCTTAACAAGTGCGATCGGGCTTAACACAGCTTCGCATGAAGGGAGACTGTAGCTGTTGTAGTAAAGGCCTACCGCAACATCCATAAACAATGTGTATCCGATGACATTACCCAAGATCGCACCCACAAAAGTGACGATAAGAGGCATCGACATGTAGTGCACTATAAGTTCATCCTTGGAGTAGCCTGAAGCACGGAGTGTGCCGATTACGGACGCCTCCTTTTCGATGGTGTTGCTTATAGTGATGGCAAAGATGAACGCGATGACTGCGATAAGGATGTAGCAAAGGATGCTCGTTCCCGTTGTGTCGTGCTCTATGTCGCCCGGAGCGAAGTTCGAAGCCTGACGCGCATACTCGGGAAGGAAGTCATCGATGTCCGTATCGAAGACAAGACTCTGCGTAATAAGAGATTTCAGGAAGTTATCCGCGAAGTCGGCTTCCTCTGTCTTATCGGCAGGCTCCGTCTCATAGAAATAAGCATAGCTGTAGTGTACTCTCGAAGTAAGCTCATCGAAAGCTTCAGGCGTTACCATCGCAACATCAAAACCGAAAGCATCGAACATCAGATCCGTGTTGGATTCGTGAAGCGTCAGATAGTTTACATAGGAAAGAAGACCTACGACCTTGAACTCTTTGTCTCCGACTGTGACAGTGTCACCGATGGCTACACCTACATTATCGGCATGCATTCTGTCGATAGCGATCTCATCTGCTGTCTCCGGAGCACGGCCTTCATTGAAGCTTGCCATATCGACTTCGGAATCACTTCTGAATATTCTGACAGTAGCGTCCTCGGTACCGTCGTTATTGTTGTCTTCAGACTCGTTTCTGAAAAAATGCTCATAGATGGTTACGGGCACGGGCGTGAAAGATTCGTCGTTAAGTTCATACTCTTCGGCAATCTCATCCCACTCCTCATCGACAGCATCGATCACAGCCTGATGAGCTTCATCGTATGCATCATTAACCGCCTCGATAAACTCGTCCGACTCACGTGCTTCAGCAAGTGCATCCTCGTAGGACTCCTCCATAGCAGCATCGATCTGCTCCTGTATCATGTCCTCGTCTGTAATACCGTAAGCCGCACACTGTTCACGCACTGCATCTTCGATGGAAGCTGCCACCTGCTCGTGAAGTTCATCCTCAACCGCTTCGGCAACTTCCTCATCTGCTTCTTCGATTCCCTTATCGATGAAATACTGTCTTACGTCAGCCTGCTCACCCGTCGAAAGCGCGGCGAGCAACTCCTCTGAAGCCTTCGAAGACAGCTCGAAAGAACCGTCTTCCAGATTCAATTCTGTCCTGCCGTCATTAACAGCTTTAAGCATACTGTCGTGTCCGACGTACATACCGGAAACAAGACCGATCATCATTACCATGAAGATAATGATTACAATGTATTTATGCCAATCCGAACGAAGTTCCTTCGGAATTCGCTTAATAAGAGGATTTCTCATTACGGCACCCCCTTACCACTCAAGCTCGGAAGCAGGTGTCTTAGTCTCGTTAATGTCGTTATGACGTACCACACCGTCACGAAGCTTTACCACATGATCTGCCA
This sequence comes from Oscillospiraceae bacterium, assembly GCA_902791885.1. Next base: position 2,325 of record CADAXO010000100.1, read on the forward strand.
TGTACTTGATGGCCTCGTTATGGGTAACCATGATTACCGTGCTTCCGTACTTCTTGTTGCAGTCTTCGATAAGACCTAAGATCTCTTTAGAAGTCTTATAGTCGAGAGCACCGGTAGGCTCGTCACACATAAGAATATCCGGATTCTTGACTACAGCTCTTCCTATTGAAACTCTCTGCTGCTGTCCGCCGGATAACTGGTTGGGGTACTTATACTTGTGATCCTGAAGTCCTAAGGTCGTCAGAACTTCTTCAACATCGAGCGGGTTGTCCGAAAGATATGCACCGACCTCGATATTCTCTTTAACATTAAGATTCGGAATAAGGTTATACATCTGGAATACATAACCTAAGTGCTTTCTTCGATACATCGTGAGGGCTTTCTCATCCATGTCCTCAAGCTTGTCGCCGTCGATACTGACATAACCTGAATCAGGAGTATCGATGCCGCCGATGATATTAAGAAGTGTCGACTTACCTGAACCAGAAGGTCCGAGAAGAACACAGAACTCACCCTTCTTTACAGTGAAGTCCATTCCCCTTAATACTTCCTGCTTTGCTTCCCCTGTTCCGAAGCTTTTCTTAAGATCCGAAATTACCAGAAAATCCTTTGTATCCATACTTACACCCCATTTATGATTATATGCTCATTTGAGCAATCGTTCATGTGTATTATACAACCCCATCCTTCCCTGTCAATACAAGAAACAGAAAAGTTAGTTTTGTATAACTTACGGTGAGTTAGGATATACTAACATTAAAACAAAAGCAACTGTGCCTTTGCACAGCTGCTTTTCAGACGATATTTCTTATCCCGTCACAAATTCTTTTGGCGACAACAGGATTGTTCATTGTATATAAGTGAACACCGGGTATCCCCCCTACCAGAAGATCTATGATCTGGCTTAATGCATAGGACATTCCCGCATCGAATAATGCATCCCGGTTCTCACCGTATTTGTTGATGATCCTTACAAATCTGTCCGGGAACGAAGCGTTGCACATACCGATCATTCTTCTTATCTGACCTGCATTAATTACCGGCATGATCCCGGGTATAACGGGAACATCGATCCCGGCGATCTTACACTTCTCCGAGAATCTTCTAAACTTCATATTCTCAAAGAACAATTGGGAGATCAGGACTTCACATCCCGCATCCACCTTGGTCTTCAATCCCTTGATATCAGTTATGCAGTTCGAAGACTCCGGGTGGCACTCGGGGTAACATGCCCCGAGCACACAGAAGTCATAATTACTCTTAAGATAATCCACAAGGTCGGAAGCGTGAAGAAAATCACTCTTCTCCTTAACATTAGGATTTCTGTCGCCCCTTAACGCAAGTACATTCTCTATACCCGCGTCCTTCATGGCGTAAGCAAACTCATCGATCTCGGCCTTGTCGTAATGCAAAGAAGTAAGATGCACGACAGGTTCAATCCCGTAGTCGCGCTTGATACTTCTCGCGATCTCGACCGTACGGTTGCAGTTCGCACTTCCGCCCGCTCCGAAAGTGACACTTATGAAGTCCGGCGACAGTTCGCTCAGAACCTTTAAAGTCTCGTCAATGGACTTAAGTTCGCTCTCCTTCTTAGGCGGAAATATCTCGAACGACAGACTCCTTTTTCCCGACCTGTAGATATCCGATATCTTCATATCATCCTCTTATTATGCGTGCAGCTTCAACGAGGTTACGAAGACTCGCTTCTGTCTCGGCGATGCCTCTGGTCTTAAGTCCGCAGTCGGGATTGACCCAAAGCTTGTCATCTGATGTCTTCGCGCGGATCTTGGTAAGCGCATTGCAGATCTCTTCGACGGAAGGCACACGGGGACTGTGAATGTCATATACTCCGGGGCCTACTTCAGTCTTGAAGTTATTCTCCTTCAAAGCATCGAGGATAAGAAGGTCGGAACGTGAAGCCTCGAATGTGATTACATCCGCATCCATCGAGTCGATCGCGGGGATTATATCCGTGAACTCGCTGTAGCACATATGAGTATGGATCTGAGTATCGGCAGCAACACCGCTGTGAACGAGTCTGAATGCGGGGATAGCCCAGTCAAGATACTCGCTGTACCAGTCGGACTTACGAAGCGGGAGTTTCTCTCTTAAGGCAGCCTCGTCGATCTGAATGATCTTGATGCCGTTCTTCTCGAGATCCAGAACTTCATCGCGTATAGCAAGTGCGATCTGCAAAGTACTCTTCTTCAGGGAAATATCTTCTCTCGGGAATGACCAGTTAAGGATCGTAACCGGACCTGTAAGCATTCCCTTAACGGGCTTTGAGGTGCAGCTTTGTGCGAACACGGACCACCTTACAGTGATGCTCTCCTTGCGGGATACATCACCCCAGATGATCGGGGGCTTAACGCATCTTGTACCGTAGGAAAGGACCCAAGCCTTCTCCGTAAATACATAGCCGCTCAAGTGCTCGCCGAAGTACTCAACCATGTCGTTACGCTCATACTCACCGTGTACGAGAACATCAAGACCGATGTCCTCCTGGAACTTAATGCACTCGCGAATCTTGTCCTCGTTGAACTTGATGTATTCCTCTTCGGAGATCGCACCTGTACGGTAATCCTTACGGTTACGTCTTACGTCCTCAGTCTGAGGGAAGGAACCGATAGTGGTTGTCGGGAACTTCGGAAGCTTCAGCTTCTCTTTCTGGATCTTCTCTCTTTCATCGAAAGCAGGAAGTCTCGTATAGTCTGCATCCTTAATGTTATTTATTCTCTCATCGACAGCCTTATCGTAGACATTTACTCTGTCTGTAAAAAGCTTCGCGTTCTGCTCGAAAGCAGAGACATCACCTGAAGCGATCTCGGAAAGCTCATTAAGCTTCTCCTCAGCAAAAGCGAAATGCTTTTTGTACTCATCCGTAAGCTTTGTCTCATTCTCGAGTGTATAAGGCACATGAAGAAGAGAGCAAGATGTGCCGAGAACGATGTTGTCTTCTTTTACTGCTTTTCGAATTATATTAAGCTTCTCTGCTGTGTTGCTGTAGTTGTTTCTCCAGATGTTCTTGCCGTTAACAAGGCCTGCAACGAGGATCTTGTCTTCAGGGAAGCCGAACTTTGATATAAGATCAAGGCTCTTTCTGCCCTCAACGAAGTCAAGGCCGATGGCATCGAAGTCCATAGAAGTAACCTTGGTGTAGATGTCGCGGATGTCGCCGAAGTAAGTCTGAAGTATTACCTTAACGCTTCCCTTCTTTGCAAGCACTTTCTCATAAATGCTCTCGAAAAGCTTAATGCTCTCATCATCAAGATCTTTTACAAGAGAAGGCTCGTCGAACTGCACCCAGGATGCACCTTCCTGCGCAAGTTTATTGATAAGTTCGATATATGCCTCAACCAAAGAAGGAGCGAAGTCTGAAGCAGTCTTGCTGCCTGTGTATCTTGCGAGCTTTAAGAAAGTGAAAGGACCGATGAGCATAACCTTTGTATCAACACCCAGTGCCTTAGCTTCCTTATACTCATCAACAGGCTTTGTGCCCGCAAGTTTAAGTTCCGTGTCGTCACTTATCTCAGGAACGATGTAGTGGTAGTTCGTGTTGAACCACTTCTTCATGGGAAGAGCCTTAACGTTTCCCTTCTCTCCCTGATATCCTCTTGCTGCAGCATAGTAAGTATCTGTAGCCGAAAGACCGAGTTCCGTATAACGTGAAGGAACTGCATTAAAGAGGAATGATGTATCAAGAACGTTATCATAGTATGAGAAGTCGTTCGAAGAAATAAGATCGATGCCGGCCTCCTTCTGCTTAGTGATACCGTAGCTTCTCTGAGCACGTCCTTCGTTAAGAAGTTCCTCTTCGCTGATCTTACCTGCGAAATACTTCTCGCTCGTAAATTTCAATTCTCTGTTCTTACCTATTCTCGGAAAACCGATTACTGAAGTTCTCATTGTCTTTCTCCTGTCCGGAATTTGATTTTTGATGATCGGAGTATATGCCTATCGGTAATTGCGACTTCTCCATAGATTTTTTCTATATCTGAAGGTATAATGGCAATACTCTCTATATCCGAGGAGACCGGCTCATGACCATCAAACAGTTAAGATACATAGTAACCGTTGCGGATACAGGCAACATTACGGAGGCTGCATCAAAGCTTTATATAGCGCAGCCGAGCCTTACTGCCGCCATTAGAGAGTTAGAGAATGAATACGGCATCACTATATTCAAAAGAAGCAACAAAGGTGTCGAAGTCACTCCCGAAGGCGAAGAGTTCTTGGGATATGCCAGGCAGGTTCTGGAACAGACAGATCTTATCGAAGAAAGATACACGGGAAACAAGGGCAAGGTCAGGTTCTGTGTTTCCTCACAGCACTATTCTTTTGCAGTTGAAGCTTTCGTAGAACTTCTTAAAGAATACGGCGGAGACAAGTACGAGTTTCACATGAGAGAGACGCAGACTTACGACATTATAGATGACGTTTCCCACCTTCGAAGCGAGATAGGCATACTGTATCTAAACAAGTTCAACGAGACGGTAATCATGAAGACATTAAGAGACAATGAGCTTAGGTTCGAGAAACTTTTCCGCGCGAAGCCTCATGTCTTTATCGGAAACAACTCTCCCCTCGCGTCCAAAAGATCTCTTACACTTGAAGACCTTAAGCCTTACCCCAGGCTTTCATATGAGCAGGGAAGCCACAACTCATTCTACTTTTCCGAGGAGATACTGAGCACCGTCGACAGTGATAAGGAACTGATCGTAAAAGACAGAGCTACGCTTTTTAACTTCCTGATAGGTCTTAACGGATACACCATCTGCAGCGGCGTAATTAACGAGCAGCTTAACGGTCCCAACATCATCGCGAAGCCTTTGAAGGTAGACGACTATATGGACATCGGGTATATCATCCCCGAGAGGATCCATCCCTCACATCTTACGGAAGAATACATCAGGATCTTGAAGAAGTTCAAAGGCTGAAATTCAAGGATAGCAAATAAATTTGATTTGACAGTCAAAGGTTAGTTATGTATAACTATGTCGGTTAGTTCTTGCTAACCTATTTTAAAACACGCGCGTTAGTTTACACTAACTTATTAGGAGGCGATCACTTGATACCACTAACCTATGCTGACCCGGGTCAGGAGAACATAGTAAAGAAGATCGGCGGAAGTCCCGATGTCAAAAGACATCTCTCGGATCTGGGCTTCACCCCGGGAGGCAGTGTTACTTTAATCAGCATTCTCAACGGGAACATTATCGTCAAGGTCAAAGAATCGAGGATCGCATTAAGCGAGGACCTCGCGAGAAAAGTATTTGTCTAGTTATAAATTTTGAGGAGGAGAATATATGAAGACATTGAAGGATGCCGGGATCGGAAGCACCGTTAAGGTGGTTAAGCTTCACGGCGAAGGTGCGATCAAAAGACGCATCATGGACATGGGCCTTACAAAAGGAACAGAGGTCTATGTAAGAAAAGTTGCTCCCTTAGGTGACCCTATCGAGGTCACGGTAAGAGGTTACGAACTCTCCATCAGAAAAGGCGATGCCGAATTGGTAGAGATCGAGGAAGGAGCGTCTGAAGTATGAAGATCGCTTTAGCAGGTAACCCGAACAGCGGTAAGACAACTTTATTCAACGCATTAACAGGCTCCAATCAGTTCGTAGGTAACTGGCCCGGAGTTACAGTCGAGAAGAAGGAAGGTAAGCTTAAGAAGCACGACGATGTTGAGATCATCGACCTTCCCGGTATCTACTCCCTCTCCCCTTACACATTGGAGGAAGTAGTAGCAAGAAACTATCTCATTAACGAGCGTCCCGATGCGATCCTTAACATCGTGGACGGAACCAATCTTGAACGCAATCTTTACCTCACCACCCAGCTCATCGAACTCGGCATCCCGGTTGTAATGGCTATCAACATGATGGACGTCGTAAGAAAGAACGGCGACGAGCTCAACACAAAAGAGCTTGCCGAGAAGATGGGCTGCGACATGATCGAGATCTCGGCATTAAAGAACGAGAAAACGATCGAAGCAGCAGAGCTTGCCATCAAAGCAGCAAAGGCGTCCAAGAAGATCCCTATGCACACATTCTCAGGCCCGGTCGAACATGCACTCGCACACATCGAGGAAGCTATCGTTCACGACCTTCCCGAGGAGCAGCAGCGCTGGTATGCGATCAAGGTGTTCGAGCGTGACGATAAGGTCCTCGAGAAGCTTAATATTCCTGAGGAGAAGCGCGCTCACATCGAGCATGATATACAGGCTGCAGAAACCGAACTTGATGACGATGCGGAAAGCATCATTACCAATGAAAGATATGTATATATCGCAGAGCTTTTAAGAGGCATCTACAAGAAGAAGGATGCACACGCTCTTTCCACTTCAGATAAGATCGACCGCATCATCACAAACAGATGGCTTGGTCTTCCGATCTTCGCTGCAGTCATGTTCGTTATCTACTGGGTAGCGATGGTAGGCGTAGGTGCTCCTGCTACAGACTGGGCTAACGACGGATTATTCGGTGACGGATATCACCTTTTCGGAATTGACGGAGGTTATGCTGACGCTGCAGAAGAGTATGCAGATGCAGCTGCTGTAGTCGAAGGCTATGAGGCATATGTCGAGGAGAACGGAATTCCCGCAGAAGCATTTACTTTCGAGACAGAAGACGAAGAGACGCTCGAGGTCATCGTAGTTGACTCCTCAGTAGCAGAGTACGAAGAAGCTGTCGCAGTTCTCGAGTCTTACGACTATGAAGAACCCGACCCGGCAGAGTACGGTGTATGGGTTCCCGGTGTACCTGCACTTGTCGAGACATTGCTCGATAAGATCGATTGCGCAGAGTGGGTCAAGAGTCTTGTCCTGGACGGTATCGTAGCAGGTGTCGGCGCAGTATTGGGCTTCGTTCCCCAGATGCTCGTTCTCTTCTTTATGCTCGCTTTCGTTGAAGCAAGCGGATACATGGCAAGAGTCGCATTCGTACTCGACCGTGTCTTCAGACGTTTCGGTTTGTCCGGTAAGAGCTTCATCCCGATCCTCATCGGTACGGGCTGCGGCATTCCGGGTATCATGGCATCACGAACTATCGAGAATGAGCGTGACCGCCGTATGACCATCATGACAACAACCTTCATCCCCTGCGGAGCTAAGGTTCCTTTCATCGCCATGATCGCAGGTGCCATCTTCGGCGGAAGCGCATGGATCTCAACAGGTTCTTACTTCATCGGTATCGCAGCTATCATCTGCTCAGGTATCATCCTCAAGAAGACAAAGATGTTCTCCGGTGAGCCCGCTCCTTTCGTAATGGAGCTTCCCGCTTACCACTGGCCCACACTTTCCAACGTATTAAGAAGCATGTGGGAAAGAGGCTGGAGCTTCATCAAGAAGGCCGGCACGATCATCCTCCTCTCCACTGTAGTAATCTGGTTCCTCTCCAGATTCGGATGGACAGACGGAGCATTCGGAATGGTCGAAGAAGAGGATGTTGCAAACAGTATTCTCGCTACAGTCGGCAATGCCATCGCATGGCTCTTCATCCCCTTGGGCTGGGGTAACTGGCAGGCAGCCGTAGCTTCTATCACAGGCCTTGTAGCAAAGGAAAATATCGTCGGAACCATGGGTGTCCTTTACGGCGCAGAAGGTTCCACTTGGACAGCATTGGGCGAGGCATTCACATCCGCTGCCGGATTGAGCTTCCTTATTTTCAACCTCCTATGTGCACCTTGTTTCGCTGCGATCGGCGCTATCAAGCGTGAGATGAACAACGCCAAATGGACTTGGTTCGCCATCGGATATGAATGCGGCTTCGCCTATGTTACAGCTTTCGTCGTATATCAGATCGGAAGCCTCATCGCAGGTTCGGGAAGCATAATCGGTGCTGTTATCGCCGGTGCACTTGTAGTAGCATTTATATGGCTTCTCTTCAGACCTTACAAGGAAGCTTCAGTACTTAAGGAGAAAGTAAAAGTATGATCGAGTGGCTCGCCGCCAACTGGGGCACGATACTGGTTTCCGTTATTCTTATTGCCATCATAGGATTAGTAATATATTCTATGATTAGAAATAAGATGAAAGGGAAGTCCTCCTGCAGCTGCGGCTGTAACTGCAGTTCGTGTCCGGCGGGAGGTATGTGCCACAAGAAATGACGACCATACAGCAATCAGCAGAAGACTATCTCGAGTGCATCCTGATGTTATCCAAAGAACACGGCGGCGACGTTCATGCAATTGATGTGGCCCACGCACTCGAAGTATCGAAGCCGAGCGTAAGCATCGCGATGAAGAAACTTCGTGAAAGAAAGCTCATCACTGTTGATGAATCAGGCGCGATCAAGTTCACAAAGGCCGGCAAGAAGATTGCCGAGAACACTTACGCCAAGCACAAACTTCTCAAGGCGATCCTGATCGACATCGGAGTCGACGTCGACACAGCCGAAGAGGAAGCCTGCATGATAGAACACGTCATATGTGACGACACATACAATAAACTGCTGAAGGCTTTCAACAAAGAAATACCGGAATAAAATAATAAGTCCCCGCTGCTGAGGCGGGGACATTTTTTGATCAAAGTTCAAACTCGTAAAGGATCATCGCAAGTACAGCTGCGCCGGCAGTCTCGGTCCTTAGGATACGTTTGCCGATCGTAACGGTCGCTGCATCAGCCTTGCGCGCGAGTTCCGCCTCACTCTCGTCGAATCCTCCCTCAGGCCCGATAAAGACCGCGATCTCTTTAAGCTCTTCCCTGTTAAGCTTCGTAAGCTCCTGCCTTAAAGTGGTGCCGCGCTCCTCCTCCCACGGGAAAAGAAATACATCAGCACCCTTGGCCTGCTCAACGGCCTTCGCGAAAAGCACAGGTTCCGTAACCTCCGGAATGATACCCCTTCCGCTCTGCCTTGCGGCTTCAAGTGCTATCTTCTGCCACCTTTCGGTCTTGGACTTCTGCTTCTTTGGTTCATCAGGGCGAACGACGCACCTTGAGGAGAATACAGGGACGATCTTAGTAACGCCGAGCTCAACACATTTTTGAATCGTAAGCTCCATCCTCTCGCCTTTCGAGACGCACTGATAAAGCGTGATATTAACGGGCGGCTCGGACGCGATCGTCTTCCGTGACTTCGTTCTTGGTGATTGTACTTACCTCGCACAGCGCTTCGATGCCGTCTTTAAGAACGATGGTAAGCTGCTCGCCTTCCCTCATTCGAAGGACCTGCGAGATATAGCGCGAATCGTCCTGACCGAGACTAAAAGAACCGCTCCCGGCCTCATGATCTTCCATAAATAAACGTGTCATGAATTACTTACCTGAATCGGCGAGTTTATTGAGATTATTGAGTCTGTCCTTCAGGGACTGCAAAGACGTGATCGAGTCGTTGACCTTACTGTCGAACAGGAATCTCGAATTAGCAAGAGACGTAATCTCTCCCTTAGGTTCTTCGGGCTTCTCGATATTACTCGTTACAGCGTGCTTAACCTCGTCGGG
>CADAXO010000101.1 GCA_902791885.1 Oscillospiraceae bacterium
ACTCATAAAAGAAGATAATGATTGGGCACTTTATTGTGATCATAACACCAACGTACCCTTTGCCTGATAATCAGAAAAGAGTACGTTAAAAAGGCTTATAAAACGTACTAAATACGCAGATTTCTCCAAAGAGTACGTTAAAATGACTTTCTAACGTACCCTTTGCCGGAAATTTCGAAAAGAGTACGTTTTCAGGAGGCTTTTAACGTACTAAATCTGCTTAAAACACAAAAGGGTACGTTGCAGCGTAGTTCAGCACCTGAAGCAGGCTTTCAAAGACAGCGAAAAGGCCCCGCGAATCAACCGCGGGGCCTTTTTATATCTGAATAAACGGTTATCAGAATACGTGAGCTGTCTTGATCTCAGCGCCGAAGGGCAGGAATGTCAACGCAGCGATCTTGAAGTACTGCTTACCCCACGGGATACCGATGATAGTGATGCAGAGCACAACTCCGAGAATAAGATTGACCAATGCTGACTCCCAGCCGATGAGCAATACCCAAAGGATGTTGCCAATCGTTGAACCTACGCCGCCGTGATATGTAACTTCCTTACCGAAGGGCCATGCAATAAGACCTGCGATCTTGAAGCACTGCTTACCGAAGGGAATACCGATGATGGTGATGCAGAACAGGATTCCTGCAAGTACCATACCCAACCAACTGATCAATCCTCCGAAAATAAACCATAAGATGTTTAAGATAATCCTCATTTCATTTTTCCTCTCTTTACTTAAGTTTTCCTCTCTAGGTTTTACGCACTAATTTCACTCCAATTCTAAAGTCAAAACAATAAACAATTCATGCCCGATTTGTTGATTATCTTTAATCACGATATGCAACATAATAGAAACGCATTATTAATGAATCCTATTAGTGGGATAATTATATTGGGATTATGTGAAAGGAAATTATTGGACATATGAAGAAAATAACAAGAATAGCGGCTGCGGTATTAGCCTTTTCGATGGTGGTGCCGCTTATCGCAGGATGTAAGAAGAGAGCCAAAGAACCGGTGTCTACCGACGACCCCTGGTATAACCTGACCTCAGTCCAGATCGCTTCCGAAGTGGACCGTACCCAATACGAATATGTAGGCATAGATTATGTCGGCATGACCGAAGATACCTTCGTGTTCAAGATATCGGGTTCGCTGAAAGCAGATGAAAGCAGCGGCACAGAAGTAACTCCTGTCGAAGAGCTGAGGATTTACGACATGTCCGGAAATCTTACAAACACTATTCCGTACCGGAGCCTTCTGAATAATCTCCCGGACTGCGACGGAGGCTATTTCGCTAACGTGCAGCTGGTAGACGACACCGTCGTAGTCAACATTACGGGCTATAAAAATGATGCCTCGGGCAACAAGTACTTCGTCGCCTCCATCGACATTAATACTTCAACAATCGGAACTCCGGAAGAGCTCCCTGAATCCCAGGAAGAGTATGTCGCGAGGCTCCGCGCACAAAGAGGAAACCGCGAGAACCCTTTAAAAGTCGGTTCATACAGGATAGAGAAGTTCTTTTTCTCCAATGGCGACACCAGTTCTTATGTACTCGTAGCAGTCGATGATCACAATGCAGCTACCGAATTCGACCTGAGAGTTCTTTTCCCTCAGGACAATATCTATAACGTAACAGCCGCATTCGATATCGGAAGCGACCGTATCCTTCTGGTAGCAAACTTAAGTGAAGGAAGAGGATTCTATATCCTGAACACTGCTAACATGACGCTTACCAAGGATACATCGGATACGAGCTGGCTGGTCTCGGGTCTCGAGCAGACGGTAGACGTTCCCGATGCAGGCACATTCGTAACGAACAGCGACGGTCTGTACAGGATAAATTACGATGCCCATACACTTGAACCCGCATTCCTGTATTCGTACTCGAATATCAACATCTATGAAGTAAAATCTTTCAGGCCCTGTCAGATAACGGACACACGTGCCGTTTTCGCAGGCGAGCAGTACAGCCCTATCGTAGGTACCTACGCGCCCGTCATGATGTATGTCTTCGACAAGGCTGCCACCAATCCCAACGCAGGAAAAACATATCTCGACGTTGCTTCAGCCACATCTTATACATATGCACTCTGCGATGCTGTATGCACCTTTAACGAGACTAATTCGAGTTACTTCATAAGGTTTAACACATCCTATAATATAGATACCGCAAACAGGGTAAGCAGCACGATCACGAACCCTAATCAGCAGAACGCCGGAAGCCCCGAAGACAGACTCGGCAACCAGCTCGCCATAGATATAATGTCCGGAACAGGTCCTGATATTATCGTCAACGGTACAATGTTCGGAATGCTGAACACCGATGATTATCTGATCGATCTGTCAGATTATGTAGCAAACAACTTCAGTTCAGCCGATTACTTTACCAACATCTTCGACGCAGCCAAAAACGGAGAAGAACTGTATCAGGTCCCTCTGTCGATTAACATAAAGGGAATCATAACCAATAAGATCCACGTCGGCGATAACCAGATTGGATTTACTTACGATCAGTATCAGCAATTCGTCATGGGTCCCTGCAACGGCTCCGGCCCCATGACCGGCGGCAGGATCGACTTCTTTGTTGAATCCCTGAACTGCATGAATAACCTTATCTATTCAGACGGACATGCTTATTATGATTCTGAAGCCTTCAGGTCTCTGGCCGAATATACCGTCGAGAACATCAACGAGAACCTGATCGGTGATAAGGAAGATACCGAACAACTGTACGATAAGAATAACAGCGAGCTGTTTACGGTAACGAACATCTCGCAGTATTTCGACTCGGTAAGAGTCGATAACAATACCTTCCTCGGATTGCCCACTTACGACGGCAGAGGTCCCATAATGGTCAGTGCCGATTCTGTCGCGATATCTGCACAGACTCAAGCACCGGATGCATGCAAGGAATTCCTTAATATCCTCCTGGGACAGCAGGCTCAGGAATGGTTCGGCGTATCCACCGGTGTCCCGATCAACAGAGCTGCTTTCGAAGCGGTTGGCAACAAATTCATACACGCGCACAATGACAAAGTCCTTGATATGAAGAGACAGCACATGTCACCTTCAGATATGAGAAACTACGGTGTGAATCCCGAAGCTTTGAATTCGGAATCGATCACGGAATTCGCGGATCTGGTCAGCGGATTGAACGTCTGGTACGTGGATGACCGTACGATCAACGCGATCATCAGAGAAGAGATGCCGGCATACTTCGAAGGCCAGAAGCCCTTGGATCAGGTAATCAGCGTTCTGAGCAACCGAGTCCAGACCATGCTGAACGAGCGCGGATAATCAGTAATCAATACGACCGATCAACCGAGGACGCCCTTCTTCGAATTCTTAACGACGGGGGGCTCCTCCGGATCAATATCGTCCAGATGCTTGCCCTTGTACTTCTTTGTCTCCTTTGCGATCAGACCGGAAAGAAGCAGAACGGCTACTACGTTAGGTATGGCCATTAATCCGTTCAGTATATCGGCCAGATTCCAGATGACATCAAGTGCTGCAACAGAGCCTAAGAAGATGCCTATTACCCACATGATCTTGTAAATGAGAATTACCTTTTCGCCGAAGAGGTAAACGGCACAGCGCTCGCCGTAGTAGTACCAGCCCAGCATAGTGGTAAACGTGAAGCAGATAAGGCCTATAACGAGAATAGGCGTGCCGACGACCGGGATCGTGGCGAAGGCAAGTGACGAAAGCATGGACCCGTCTTCCGACACGTCTATCGAAGGGTGCTTGATGATGCAGGAAACCAGTACGAGGCCCGTCATGAGGCACACGACAACCGTGTCCCAGAAAGTTCCCGTCATCGAGACCAGAGCCTGCCTTTTGGCATTTCGGGTCTGCGCTGCAGATGCTATAAGAGGCGCGGACCCCATTCCGGATTCATTCGAGAAAAGACCGCGGGCCAATCCGTACCTGCATGTAGCCGCCAAAGCGGTTCCGGCAATTCCTCCGCCGACCGAGGTCGGGTTAGTCGCATCGAAAAGAATAATCTTTATAGTTTCACTCATAACATCGGCATTCATTATGAGGATCGTAATGCAGCCCAGGACGTAAAACGCCGCCATAAACGGAACGAGCGCCTCGGATACCTTTGTGATGGACTTAACGCCGCCTATGATTACAAAGCCTACAAGAACGCTCAAGATCACGCCGCCAATGTAAGGAATATATTTACTGACGGCGGAATCGCCGCCTATGTGCTCCTGCACGATAGCAACAACTGCGTTGGCAGGAACAGTACACCCTATACCGAAGCCGCATGCCGCAGCGAAGATCGTGAACAGAATGCCGAGCCACTTAAGCTTAAGGCCTCTGTCGAGAGCATACATCGCACCACCTAACATCGTTCCGTCTTCACTTTTTACACGGTATTTAACCGCGATCAAAGTCTCGGCATACTTTGTGGCCATTCCTAAGATACCGGTAAGCCACATCCAAAGGACAGCGCCGGGACCACCCAGTATAATGGCTGTTCCGACTCCTATTATGTTTCCTGTTCCGATCGTAGATGAAAGCGCTGTAGTGAGGGCGCCGAACTGGCTGACATCACCCTCGGCTCCCGGGTCTTTGGTGACAGAGAGCTTTATAGCCTTGAACAGATCCTTCTGTACGAAGCCCGTCCTTATTGTCATGAATATATGAGTGCCGAATAAAAGAGCGATCAGCGGCACACCCCATAACCAATTGTCAATTGTCTGTATTATCGACGCAAAACCCATAAGTAACCCCCTGTCGTCACTTACAATTATAATACACGGCTTTCCCCGGGCTCTCCACGGTCTTCGTTGACTCCACGGGCGCCTGAAAGCGGAAATTCCTTGATATCAATGTCTGTCTTGCGGGTCGCATCAAAGTAGATCTCGAGATCCGGTTCTTTGTCATAGTCATTGATCTCAGATGCGGACTTGCCCACGGCGAAGAACAGGATTATGGCAAGGATCTCGCATATACAAAGTAAGACCACTGCTATTGTTTTTATAATGTTTACCCCGGCCGAAAAATTCAATGTCAGGAACCCTAATGCGACAGCCAAAACCACTATCGCCAATAGATTGAAGAATGTAATCCTTCCGTCGTTCAGCTTAAAGATCAGCCTGTCGTAAAGATCGGCTTCATCAGATGTAGGCACCTGTCCGCACGCTTCCCCGGTCTGACCGTTCACGGCAAACTGATACTGTCTTCCTCCGAATTCAACCGTCATAAACCACACCGGAAGCAGGCAGTACTTAATGCTGATCTCGTTTAAGTAAGTAAAGTCCTTCTCGTGGCTTGCCTCGTATGAAGGGTATTTCCCAGAGATGAACTTATTGGCGTAGAGCGAGTACTTCTCCATCCTCCTCATGATCCTGTCCGTCATCTGGGTCGGAACCTGATCATACTTATCGGCGTAAAAGCCCTGAAGATGCTTGTTCTCGAACTTGACCATCTCGCTGTAATCATACGGCTCGACGGCCTCCATAAGCTTATTGGCGATGCTTAACGAAGCATCAAAAGGAACGCCCTTAACGTAATACTTGATCTTCGCATTGATCTCACTCAAGAACCTGCCCGAATTGCCGCTTCCCGACAGCTCGGAATTAACACAGCAGTCCAATAACCAGAACGGCACATAAAGCGCAGTCATACGCGCGAGTTTACTTTTGGTCCGGAAACCTCTCGGCGTATAATTCCTGCTTGCGATCCAGTCCTTCATGATGCTCTGCGCGCGTTCCTTATCGATCTTGAACGGAACTATGTAATCAGGCTTAAACTCACGGCTCATCCTCTGCGTAATGAGAGCCGGCGAGCCGCAGAAAGGACACATGGTAGACATGGTGTTCTCATCGGCTACAAGCACCGCTCCGCAGCTATTGCAGACGATCTCATGACGTTTCTTATCGCTGTCAGAGACATCCTCGTCGCTCGAATAATCGAGCTCCTTTTCGATGCCCAAGGAACCTCTTGGCTCAAGAGTATCCGTAGCAAAAACTCCGCCGCAGTTACGGCACATCATCGCATTAAGCGAGGGCTCGAAAAATATATTGGAAGCGCACGACGGACACTTTACGGAATCAGCATTAAGCAATCCCTCCCCTTCGTCGGGCTGAGATGTTCCGATGTTCGGATCCTGATCAATCGAATATCTGTTCCAAAGAGACATCTGCGTTTTTCCTCAATAGAATTGTATGCATTTACAGGCGCTTATGGATGATTAAAATGTAAACTTTTGCAGATAATATGCATTACATACAAAACTATCTTAGTATCAGAATCGGATGAGTGTTATGCTTTGTTTTGTAGCCAGATCTCCTTTTAAAACGCTCATCAACATATATACACCCTGTTCAGTAAATGCATATGGAAGATATGATCTACCACCTTTAACACCTGCTGTTTGCATCGAGGTCAAAATTAATGACCTCGATAATACTTCAGCTTCTTCCCGGGTAATCTAAAATCTGAAGTCATCAGGAAACTTGTCAATTTCATAGAAAAGCAAAGGGGCATATTCGCCGTGAAAGTCTTTAACATACCACTTAATGTATTCGTATTTGTCCACTTTGAATCTTCCTCCCTCGAAAAGTATAACCGCACTGCACGTTAAGGAGGGATTCAACCGGCAGTGAGGAAAGCAACTACCTATTTGCCTCAAAAATGACTACTTCAGGCAGTTACCTTTGGGTAGTCATTCTATGTAGTCATTTTGCGTTCCTCGCTACTTCATCATAAAACAAAAGAAGCACCACGAATGTGATGCTTCTTTTATTTGGCGGAGAAGGAGGGATTCGAACCCTCGCGCCAGTTGCCCAGCCTAAAGCTTTAGCAAAGCCTCCCCTTCGGCCTCTTGGGTACTTCTCCTCACCGAATGACGCTGTTATTCAGCCGTCGATTTCTGATTATACCACAATTTGTGAAACATTGAAGTATTCTTTTAGAATTCGCCCCAAAGAGCTGCTTTTTGCTATAATCATCCGCATAACTATTCCCCCGGAGGGCACCCAGAATGGATTACACGCCGGAAAAGATCGCCGACATTGAAGCTGGATTAAGAACACTCGAACTTATAAGCGAAGGTGAACACGTCACAGAAGCTGTAAAGGGCGATTATTGGGAGAAGCTTTTGTGCTTCTATTCCCAGGTTAGAGGCGAGTACTATTTCACGGACGATAAGATCATGTTCGCGGGCGGGTTCGCAGGCTCCACCAACTGGGCCGTTAAGTTCAAGGACATAAAGAAGATCGAGAAGTGCTCGGTCGGTTTATTTATGCCTTTCGGTGTGCGCATGCATTTCTACGATGAGAAGAAGGACAAGGTCAGAAGTTACAAGCTTTCCCTGCTTAAGAGGGAGACGTGGATCGACTATCTCACGCAGAAGGCAGGTCTGTAAGCTTTTCGGAAGCTTCGATCCTTCTAAGCAGCCACAGCATAAGATAAACAGAAACGCACATCATGATGAGCTCTGTCAGAGGTTGAGCCCAGATCATGCCGTTGAAGCCGAAAAACTTGTTAAGCAGCAAAAGAAGCGGAATATAAAGCAGGAGCTGCCTTACAAGCGTGATGGCGAAAGCGTAGCCGGGTTTTCCCATAGCCTGGAAGGACATGCGCGTCATTGAGACCGCGCTTACGAACGGCAGTATGAACATTATCGTCCTCAATACGTGTGCACCGATCTCGATGACTACCGGCGTTGACGAGAAGATGCCGATGAGCGCAGGCGCGAGCAGGAAGAAAATAAGCATCACCGTAAGCTCGATCAGGCTTACGACGATAAGTCCCGCCTTGAAGCAGGAACGCATCCTTTTGTAGTTACGCGCGCCGAAGTTATATCCCATCAGTGGCTGCACGCCCGACGCGAAGCCCTGGTAGATGTAGTTTCCTACTGTCATGATCTTCTGCGCAATGCCCGTCGCGGTTACGTAAAGCTCTCCGTAAGCTACCGCGAGATTGTTGTTGACGACATACGCGACTGAAGTGAGCAAAGTCTCGAGAGACGCGGGGATGCCGACCCAGAAGATCTCTTTCAATATCTCACGCGTGGGCTTGATGTAACGGGTGTGCGGGCGGAGTATAGTCGCTCCGCACAAGTAAAGGATCACGGATATGACCGCTCCCGAAGCGTTGCCGAGCACCGTCGCTATCGCGGCTCCTTTTACCTTCATGCCCAGCGTGAAAATGAAGACGGGATCGAGCGCGAGGTTGATAACGGTTCCCGATATCATACCGATAATGGAATACTTCACCGAGCCCTCACTTCGAAGAAGCTGCCCCAGCGTATAGTTGCCCATGGTAAACACGGTTCCCATAAAGATCACAAGCACATACTCTTTTGTGAAGCCGAAAGTGTTCTCCTTGGCGCCTAAGACTTCGACTATCCTGTCTATGAACACAAGGCCCGCGAGCGTCACGATAAGGCTGTTGATCACCGTCAGCACCATGCCCGTCGTTACGGTGTGTTCAGCCAGGTCCTTATCCCCCGCTCCGAGGCTTCTGCCTATAAGCGAAGCTGCACCCGCGCCCACGATATTCGAGACGGCAACCATGATCATCATGGTCGGGTACGCGAGGTTAACTGCAGCGAGCATATAATCGTCACCCGTAAGCCCTATAAAATACGTGTCCACGAGGTTATACAGCATCATCACGAACATGCCGAGAATAAGCGGCACGCCGAGCTTCACCACGGCGCGGTACGGATTCTCCTGACTCAGTGTGTAGATACGTTTATCGTTATTATTCAGAGTGCTCATCTTTCTTCATAAGAAGCTGATATTCTTCCGCTAAAGCTCCGATAACAACTTTAGAACTCATATGATTACGCTTTCCAAGGGCGGACTTTATCGATCCATCCGTTCTCTTTCCAGTATTTATAATCAGTATACTCCGGATTGTCCTTTCCGAGACCCGTCTGCAGCATTCTTACCATATAAAACTTCGCTTTGGCGGGAAGACGTGTGTGTGCAGGCTTGCTGTAGTCGACGGAAGACATTTTGCGAGCCAGCGCCTGTACCTTGGAAGTCATGTCTGCTGTCTTCTTCGCAGGCATCTTATTCCAGTCGATCTCGCTCATGAGCTTAAAGCTGATGCACCTGATGTCGCTTATGCCCCACCAGGAGAGACTGTCTTTGATGTCCTTGGCCGTGGACTTCTCGCCCGAGCCGAGGCACTGGGTAATGATGACCGCGCGCTTGCCGAACATCTCTTTAGCAGGTCTGTGCGGCATCCAGCGGTAGCCGAAATGATCGAGCATAGCTTTCATAGCTCCCGTGCAGTGGAAGACATACGCGGGAGATGTGAATACAAGAAGATCGGCTTCGAGCATTGCCTTTTCGATCTTCTGAACATACTGCGCATCCTTACAGAGGTCCTGGCGGGTTCTGAAGCACTGTGTGCAGCCGCAGCAGAAACCCGGGCAGTCACGGGGAAGATAGAATTCAGTTATCTCGGCGCTGCTTCTGAACCCCTCGAGAAAGATCTCCTTGAGTCTGTATGTAACGCCCTTTTTCTCTGTGCCGTTAATTACCGTGATCTTCATTCTATCGTCCTCCCGTAGAGCTTATCGAATTGTCTTAAGTGTTCTTCGAGTATCCTGAGTGCTTCCTGTTCTTTCTCCGGTTCCCTGTCGCACACCGTGAGCAGCAGGTAGATCGGTGAGTAGAAGTGAAGTGTCATGACGGGTACATTGTCTGTCACGAGCACCCCCTGCGATACCATGAGGCCCAGAAGCATCCCCTGGTACGAAAGCGGCATCTCGTAGTACTGCTGCTGGTAAACGTGCGCGAGTTCCTTGTCGTGGAACTGCTCTATCGTGAGCATCTTTCGAAAACGCTTCGTGTAGTCATCGTGAAGGTAGTAAAGGAACAGATTCTTGCCGAGCTCTATCATGCTCTCTTCGTTCATGCTCTTATAGATATCTGCGTCCTTGGCGGGGTCCATCCCATTTATGTTAAGGGCACTCGCCTGCTCCATGAAGCGGCTGTTCATCTCATCTATGATCGCATCGAAAATTGCCTGCTTGTTCTTGTAGTGCTTATAAAGCGACGGCGCCTTGATGCCGACGCGCTCCGCTATGTCGTTAACGTAAACGTTGGCGTAACCCTTCTCGGAGAAAAGTGTCAGTGCCTCGTCAAGTATTCTGTGCTTCGTATCCATGGGCCACCTCTATCGGCTAATTCTGATTAGCCAGATTATAGGCTAATTCGAATTAGCCGTCAAGAGTGGGATCTTCGCCTCTTATCAGGGATCTTACGAAAATTCCGGAATCCGAAAGCATCTCATCGGACCAATGACCCGCAAGCTTCTGCTCCATTGTGAAGTTATCGGAATATAATCTTAAGACATTCGATGTCTCGGTGTGGCGGCTTCCGATAGACCAGTTACACCATGAGATATTGTTATCGTTGAGAAATTCTATCCACTCCATCGACTCATCTAAGAATGGTCCGCTGTCCCTGGTATCAAGTGATACACCCCACTGGGTACAAAAGACCGGAAGCCCTGCATCTATCGCTGTCTGAGCCTTGTCGCGGATCTCCTGTCCGTGCGATCCTGCGTAGAAATGAAGAGCATACATGATATTATCGCCGGTAAGCGGATCAGCCGCAGCGATGTCGAGATCGTGATTCCTGTCGGATGTCCCGACGATGATTATGTTGTCAGGATCGTTATTACGAATTACCGGAATTACTGTCTCGCAGTACGGCTTGACCGTGTTCGCCCAATCGACCTCCAGATCCGGATCGTCGAACCTCGGACCGTGAGGTTCGTTACAGATCTCGTAAATGACATTGGGGCAGTCGGCGTATGTTTCAGACACTTTATCGAAGAAGTCGATCGCCTCCGATTCGTATTCGGTCGGATCGCCGTCGAAATAGTTATACCAGCAGATAATGACATAAACACCGTGGTTTATCAGAGTATCAGCGTAATTGATCAAATCCTCGTAGTAGCGGTCCGGGAAATGCACATAGCCGTTATCGAGGCTTCTTACAGTGACCGGGAGTCTTATGACCGTGCAGCCCCAGTCGTCAATGAGCGTATCACAGACCTCATCGGTCCAGAATTCATAGCAGGATATTAGGTCGCAGGAGCTCATGCCT
>CADAXO010000102.1 GCA_902791885.1 Oscillospiraceae bacterium
AACCGGAGTGCCGCTTTGGGCCGATACCCTGTAAGTGCTTCGAAGCTGCTTCGCAACAGTAAGTATCGGGTTATCTTCCGCCTCCAGATCATGAGGGACCATTATGAGCTTTAACACGCCTTTTCGCAAAGGCTTATACGGCTTCGCCGCAGCTATCGCGAAGCCTTCGGGATCGAGGTATGAATCGAGTGCTGCGTCCGACTCGTGCTGACCGTAGATAAGATCCAGATACTCATCCGACATACTGCATCCCATAGGGCGGCAGTTGACTTCTATCAGGACCGGTCCGTTATCATCTATCATGTACTCGCCGTGGACCACGCCGTACTTGATCCCGATGGCATCGGCAACCTTATAAGCATACTCGATAAGTGCTGTATGTCCGGGTTCAAGCTTGGATACGACCTCGATGGAATCGTAAATGTAGCCGCCTTCGTCTGTCTGAACCTTCGTATAGCGCATCATGGAATTAAACCTGTGCGCACCGTTACAGGAGATGGTATTGACTATGTATTCCTCACCGTATATACGCTCCTGAACGAGAAAAGAATCTATGGGACATCCGAATATATCAGTCCATGTAACAATAGTTTCGGCAGCTGTTCTGACTTCATCGAGATTATCGCAAAGGAAAAGGCCCTGGCTTGCTGCACTTCTTAAAGGCTTGATAACGGCGGTCTTAAGTCCGTTCTCCACGCAGAAACTGACCGCTTCATCCGGAGTACTTACCACCTTGCCGCGGATATACCTTATCCCCGCCTTGCGAAGGCTCTCGTGCATTCCGCTCTTCTTCGTCATGGCATCAATGTTCGAATAGGGATTACCCGGAAGTCCCAGATCATCTGCAAGCCTTGTGGCCAGAACAACACCGTCCTCACCTCCCGGAATCACCAGGACAGGATCATAGCTTCTTACAAGCTCCAAAGTCTTATCATAATCCTCGAGAGCCTGGATGATCTCCGGCTCATGATGAAACCTCGAATAGCTGTCCCTTCTCTCCTCTTTAACCAGATCCGTAAACCTGTAATCCTGAAGGACTATAGGGTTATATCCGCGCTTTACTATATCATCGACAAAATTGTAACCGGTTGAAATAGCCTCAACAACCACGATATTACGCATATACAAGTATCCCTTCAAAAAAATTTACTATTTCTTCTAAAATACCACTTTTCGGCATCAAATATGACTAAAGTCATATCCAAAACCTGCCTTTCTTCACTACAGGCAATTCCCCGGCGTTGATATCATCATGGCATAAGAACCGAAAAGGGAGTTTAAACGTATGGAAGTGATACTTAAGACAAAAGATCTTACCAAGAAATATGATGACAGGATCGTTGTTGATAACTTAAATCTGGAGATCCGCAAGGGAGAAGTATTCGGGCTTCTCGGCCCCAACGGCGCAGGCAAGAGCACGACCATGAACATGATCTGTAACATTGTTAAACCCACATTGGGAAGCGTCGAGTTCATGGGCAAAGACCTTAAGAAGAACAGCAGGGACCTCATGAAGCACTTGGGCTTCATCCCTCAGGACCTCGCGATCCACAACAAGCTCAAGGCATGGGAGAACGTCGAGCTTTTCACATCGCTTTACGGGATAAAGGGAGCGAAACTCAAGAAAGCTATCGACGAATCACTCGACTATGTAGGACTTCTTGAAAGAAGAAACGACTACGCCGGCAAGTTCTCAGGAGGAATGAAGAGAAGACTCAACATCGCATGTGCGATCGGACACCACCCAGATCTTCTGATCTTCGATGAGCCAACGGTAGGCATCGACCCACAGTCAAGAAACTTCATCCTCGACAAGATCAAGGAATCCAACCGCAACGGCGCGACAGTCATCTACACCAGCCACTACATGGAAGAGGTCGAAGCCATCTGTACAAGGATCGCCATCATGGACAACGGCAAGATAATCGCTACCGGAACATCCGAGGAACTCAAGAAACTCGTCGTAGACAATACCGATTCCATCACACTCGAGGAAGTCTTCCTTACACTGACAGGAAAGAAATTGAGGGATATCTGACATGATCTTTTATGTAATAAAAAACTACATCAAACTGATGTGCAGAAGCTCGATGAATATAATCCTCATCGTGGTCACGCCCATCATTCTCATCGCAGTATTATCATCGGCATTCTCTTCATTAATGGCATCTTACGAAGAGGCGGAATCCTTCTCGGCGGGATACATGATCTCCGAAGAAAATGCGATGACGCCTTACATCGACAGCTTAACTGAAGCTGCTGAAGAGAATGACATAAACCTTATCGAATTCACCGAAGGCGAAGCGGAAGACATCATGAGATTAAATGACCTTGCAGGCTTCGTGGAATTCACCGAAGACTCATATGTGATCTACAAAAGTTCAGATCACGAGACTGAAGGACAGATCCTCGAATACATGATGTCCACGTTCGAAAGAAATATCGGTAACGGCATGACGGCACAGATCACGGGTCAGCAAATACCGGAGGTCGAACTTAACATCTCAACTCACGACTTCATGCCCGCCATTGATTCCACCGACTACTACGGCATCGTTGAGATCGTATATTTCCTCTGGTGCGGAATCGTATGTATCGCAAGCATCGTCAACAACGAGAAGAAGTTCAAGATCATCCAGAAGCTTCGTGTGGCAGGACTTTCAGAGGCAAAGATCTATCTTTCGAAGTTCATCCCCACAGTGGCAGTAGTAAGCATCGGAATCCTTATCGCAGCCATAACATCATCGCTTCTGTTCGGTATTCACTGGGGCAATATCCCGCTGTCGGTCCTCATAGTATTCCTGGCGGTTAATGCGGCAATATCGATGGGACTCATGTTCTATACGGTCTTCGACAACATCGTGGCCACCATCATGGTCACATTCGCGATCGTTTGGGTCGCCGGATTCTACGGAGGTTCATTCGAGACTTATCTGTTCTCTTCACACCCGCAAAATCTGAAGGAACTCTCACCTATCTACTACATCAACAGATCACTTGTCGAATTGTCCGCAACAGGCAGAAGCGACTATGCGGTCAAAGCAATAGCAATAACTGTCGTAATGACACTTGTTACATCGGCTGCAGCGATTATAGCAGGCAACATCAGAAAGAGAGGCAACGCATGCTGACAATAATCAGATCCACACTCAAGTTATTATTCAGAAACAAGGCGTTCTGGTTCTTTCTCCTCTTCGCCCCGATCGTTTCTCTTCTCATACTTAACACCAACGTGAGCTACGCTATATCAGAGGACACCGCCGGCAAATTCGAGATCGTAGAGATCGAAGCAGACGGCAAGGTCGCTTACTACGGCGGCATCAAGGCGTATACGGTAAAGGTTTACGATGCCTCAGGAAGTGCGATGAGCGAGCAGCTTCTTAATGACCTTGCCGGCACAGGAATGTATTCCGTCTGCAGAGCCTCCGTCCCCGGCATAACGGCAGAAGAGCTCGAAGCTCATATAGACAGCGATGCATATAACGACAGAATGGGTGCCGTCCTCTATTTAAGTCCGGACTTCGATGAACTCATTGAAGAAGGCGACACCGAAGGAGCGCTTAATATCACCGTTTTGTCCGATGATGCGAGGACAGAGCTTTTCGAAAATGACGTAAAGCTTTCTTTGCAGCAGCTGATGCTCGCAGGAAGCCCCGACAGCATCGCCGAGATCAGAAGCAATATGCCTGCAAGACAGATCACCAACATCGCAGCAGAAGGAACCCGCACATTAAGCCAGGAACAGACTGATGAGAAGATGGAACTCGGCTACGCATTCTCGATCATGACATTCGGATTCGTATTCTGCGGCGCATTCGTATCACACACGGCTATTGAAGAACAGAAGAACAAGGTCTACACAAGGATCAGGCTCACGGGCGGACGCGACATCACATACCTTACGGCGAAGTTCATCTGCACCTTCATCGTGTCATGCATCATTACCGCAATCCTTGCAGCAGGCGCGGCAGTCTTTAACCTCGCAGGAACGGGACTTGAGCTTTCCAGCTTTATACTTCTCGTGTTCCTCCAGGGCATCATCTTCAGCACCTTAAGCCTCCTTCTCGGGATCCTCGCAGGAGAAGTCATGACATCCAACTTCGCAGCTTTCACGGTATGGTGCATGTCATCGCTTTTCGCAGGACTTTACTTCCCGCTCGACGATTCCACAGCACTTATCAAGGGCATCTCCTATGCGATGCCTCAGCGCTGGTTCATGGAAGGCGTGGAGATGTTCTTCACACAGGATAAGATGGTCTACTTATTCCTCGCAGGAGTCACGGCAGCGTATTTGATGATAATATTGAGTGTAGGAAACGTCGGAATCAGACTCAGAAAACAGGAGGCTTAGTGGGCAGCACTAAGAACATTTTCTTTCGGGCAGTAAGGATCATCCTGCTGCTTGTATATACGACCTACAGCTTATACTTAAGCTTTAACGGAGCAGGAGTGTCATACGTGTCACTCCTGCTTGGCGCATTCTATATAAGCACTATGTGCCTTAAAGAATTCGCTCCGGAGAAGCTTAAGTTCCTTTGTCCCCTGCTGGGTGCACTTCTTCTGGTTCCACTCATAATTATGGGAGGCAGGGCTTTTATCCCTCTTGCTTTCTTCACTTTGCTCGAGCTTCTGTCATGCTTTACATTAAGCATACGCTGGTACTTAACATTGATCCCGCTTGCACTCATCCCCTGTCCCGTTCCCGTCTTCGAGAAACTTATCCTCTTCCTTGTAACGGCACTATTATATCTTCAGAACAATTACGTCGTTGAGCCTTACAGAAATCAGATGTTCAGGGACACTTTAAAGGAGCAGGATCTGAAGCGTGACATAGCTTTAAAGGAGTCAGAGACCAAGGCTGAACTTCAGCGTAACATGCTGCTTGCCGAGAACCGCATCCTCGAGGAAAGAGCATCGCTGTCGCAGACGCTCCACGATAAGCTCGGGCACAACATCAACGGTTCGATATATCAGCTCGAGGCCTCCAAGCTTGTAATGGAGAACGATCCCGAGAAAGCGAAAAGCATGATCCAGGCAGTTATAGACCAGCTTCGAACCGGAATGGATGAGATAAGGGCGATACTTCGTAAAGAAAGACCTGAGAAAAAGAGCCTTGCCATGGTACAGCTTACGAATCTGTGCGAGGACTGTAACGACAAGGGTGTCGAGGCGGATCTTACCACCGAAGGCGATATGTCTTTGATCACCGACAGGCAGTGGGAGATCATTCTCGATAATGCTTACGAAGCCGTATCAAATTCGATGAAATACTCGAAGTGCAAACACATCAAAATCAAGATAATAGTCATGAACAAGATGGTAAGATGCAGCATATCCGATGACGGCGTCGGCTGTGTCACCGTAACAGACGGTATGGGCATAGCAGGCATGAGACAGAGAATGAGGCTTGCAGGCGGAATCCTCGACTTTGAGACAGGTGCCAATGCAGGCTTTACCGTAAATATGCTGATACCGATGCAGGAGGGTTAATATGGATAAGATCAAGGTCATTATCGCGGACGACAGCGACTTCGTAAGAGACGGAATGAAGATAATCCTCGAGTCTGACGGAGGGTTCGAAGTATTGGGATGTGCAGCCAACGGCAAAGATGCTGTCGATATCGCAAGACAGAATAAACCGGATGTCTTTCTGATGGATATTCAGATGCCCGTCATGGACGGCATAGAAGCGACTGAGATCATCGTCAAAGAAGAACTCGGCAAAGTCCTTATCCTCACCACATTCGATGATGACGAACTCGTCCGCAAGGCTGTTGCCGGAGGCGCGAGCGGTTACATTATCAAGAACCACACTCCGGAGCATCTGAAGCAGACTATAAGATCCGTTTATAACGGCGTAAGCGTAATGGAAGAGAACCTGCTGGGATCTTTGACCGGGAGCGGACCCAAGGCCGGCAGCGCATTCGACGACAAAAGCTATTCCGAGAGGGAACTTGAGATCGTACGTGCGGTCGCAGAGGGACTTTCCAACAAGGAGATCGCAGCGAAGCTCTTCATCTCGGAAGGCACCGTCAAGAACTACATTACGTCGATCCTTGCAAAAGAAGGGCTGTCACACAGGACAGCCCTCGCAGTCTATTACCTTACCGGCAGAAAATAAGCTTAATTACGCTTGGTTATAAATATCCCCGTCAGGGCACAGCAGTCGCCAGACGGTCAAGATTACTGCGTTCTATCCTCATGCGTGTTTTTTAATGCTTTTAAGACCCGATGTGGGGAATTGAAAGGCCGTGATGTAAAATATATATATCGACTTTGTAAACTAGGGGTTGGGAGTGTCGTATGGAAGGAATTATATTTCAGATCGTATCCGTCATCTTTATAGTGGCTGCAGTTGTATTCTATATTATCAAGAATCCAAGGTCAGAAATGAAAGCCAAACCCGTTCAGAGGCTTATGGCCATCTTTCAGATAATCATATGCGGCTGGTTCTTCGCATTAAGCCTGTCTGATTGTTGCGATTACAGTGTAAACTTCTCGGTTGTAAGACTTGTGATGGATATCTTCTATGACATCGCATTTCTCTCAGTAACCATATATGTCCTTTTCAACAACAAGAAGTCCGGTGACGCATATTTCAAGGGCGTTATCTGGGCATGCGCAGCACTTATAGGAGTCCAGTGCTTTGTATATCCGTACGGTTCAGAGAACGAACTCGTCCGTATAGCTGAAGCCGTTGAAGGCATAATAGTATTTACGATACTGGTAGTCTTCGCGACAAACATCCGTAACCTTAAGTTCGGAAGGATGGGAATGCTCACCGTCGTTATTCTGGAGTTTATAGAAGCTATAAGCAGGACATTTAATCCGACAGAACTCATAACAGAAGAAATCGAGATTATAGACATTCCGCTGAATTATGCATCGCTTTATATGCGCCCCGTCCTTATGGCATCCGTCTTCCTTGCATATTACGTGTGGATCGACAGACACGTTAAGAACTGACAATAATCATTCTCATTAAATAGTAGTGACAACAGTTGCGGAGGATGAATCCTGCTCTGCTTTGATCTGTATCTGACAGGACATAACGGTCAAGTACTCAGCCATGGATAAAGTATTCTCATCCTCGCCTTCTGCCTTGAGAACGCAGGCCGCCGCAAGCATGTGACGGAGACTGTCGCCTAATCCGAATGTTCCTCCGATAATCTTCTGCTCAGAAAAGAACTTGTCCGCCTCTTTAATCTGGTTTACGAGAACGCTCCTGTCCGTACGCATCGACATCAGCGTCAAAGGCGCAAGCATAGTGATGGTCCTGTAGCCGCCGAAGCCGGCCTTTGAAGCTTTAAGGTCGTCCCTAAGCGCTATCGCAGCTTTCATCTTCCACTCGAAAGGCTCGCTCAAGGAAGAAAGCATGTAGCTTAAGGTATACGCATCCTCCTTGGCAAATCTGAACTCCTTCTTCATCGCATCGAAAAGCCTGTCTGCCTCGTTAATAACTTCATCTGCACTCTTGTCGCTTGCAGCCATCAGAGCAATGATGTGATGGTCGGAGCTGCTGACGCCAAGCACGGGATGGCGCTTCTTGAGAATATCCATAATCTCCTTGGACTTAGCTGCAAGCACATTGATATCACCCGGATAATCTGCAAGAAGAGCAGAGAGAGTCGCAACGGTAGCACTCTCACCGAAGATCTTGGAAAATATACCGTATGTCTCTTTGATCTTATTTACGGTTCCGAGGGGGTCATCACTTCTGGAAGCCTTGGAAACCATCATCATCCTGGGGGCATACATGCCTAAGGTATAAGATGAACCGACCTGCTCCTTTATAAGCTGCTTGCACTCCTCGATCTTGTCGAGTGAAGGCTCACAATCCGAATTTGTTATACCGTAAGCCACAAACGATGACTTGTACTCGATCTTATAAAATGTCGATGCTGTCTGAATATTCTTACTTACTGTGTCACAGATGGTTCTGAGCTTCTCGTTCACTGCTTCATACCCCCAAGGTATTATCAAAAATATTATACACTTTGCAGGGTTGTTTTACGGTTCAGAATTTGTATCTTAACAAATGCCACTTGCAAGTTTGCACATATAGTGTAATATTGCACTATATGTGCAAAGGAGATCCATATGAGCAATAAGATCGGCAGAACTATGTTGGCAGCTGTTATCATCACTTCCTGCTTCAGTATGACGGGATGTAAGCCCAGAAGCGCGAGAAGCCTGGTAAGACAGGCTGAAAGAGAGCACGGTCCCTGCGAGGTAGTACGCGAGGATACGGATGATGACGGAACTGTCGTAGTCTTAAGAGACGAGCTTCAGGGATTTGAATATCAGGTCTCAAGCCGTATGTCGGAGTTAAACATCGACGGATCGTCGTTCGGATCCTTTGCAAGTTCTGCCGATACTTTCGACTGGTCTTTGCACAACTTCGTACTTGATGATGCCGAAGTTAAGATCGGCTCGGTCTGCGAAGAATACGGTCTCTCCTTAAGCGACAGCAATAATCTTTCCGACTGCTTCTGGTATCAGGTTGATCCTTCCGTATCGGAAGATCAGGCTATAGAAGGAATCGAGAAGATCGCCGAGATAATGCAAAGTTACAATCTTGAATCCCGTATGGACGGATGGACGATATACCTGGAGCATGATGACGAATGGCTCTCGGCATATTACGACGAGCTCATGAGCGTCCGCGGCCACGACTATTATTCCGACCCCGAGTACGCGTATATCCTCTCGTCCGCGGGAGGAAGTGAGCTGCAGCATATAGGCAGCGTGAGACTTCCGGACACAGCTTTTCGCGATGAGGCCCAGGAGGACGAGGACTACTACCTCGAGATGGCACAGATGAAGAACGAAGATGCCGTCTTCTTAAGAAGCGAAGAAGTACCCTTCTCCGATACCGGTGCAAGGCTTCGGGATGTCGTGGAGAGCTACGATCAGCCCTACCCGCAATCAAACAGAGACACGGTAATGGTCTATTATTTTGAAGCCGACGGTCAGGAGTTCTTTATCTGTAATTTCCAGGTATACAACGACGCCGCATACAGCGAGTGGTACAGCAATTACGACGAAGTCTTCGGTTGATCAGGACGGGGAGCGCTGAAGTCATCCGCCTGAGTACGGTATCCTGGCGAGTGGTAAGTCACGGTGATTATCCGTTGATGTTCTTCTTGAAATCCCTGTGGATCAAAACCGCGAGAACGATATCAAGAACATATACGAAGTTGCCGAACAGGTAAAGAAGGAACTTCGGCACTGAGATCATGTCCTTCTTTATAAGTCTTATCGAGCAGACTTCTGCCGGGATTATAGTAGTCAGGAAGACGCCGAAGTCTATCACTATAAACACAGGGATAAACAGCAGTCCGACACCCATAAGTCCCAGAAGCGACATAACTCCCAACACAGCTATTATGAAGAAGATAATGTAATACGGAATCTGCGCAAATTAAACGATCATATAGATAAGGTGATGCAGCGTTGTAAAGTAAAATCCATTCCATGATAACTGCTCTCTTTTATTTGGGATTTTCTATCTTGCCGTCATCGGACAGACGGATCTTGTGACCCAGTACCTCTGCATACTCACCGTTAGGTATTAATGTATCCATCCTCTTATCTCCTTATCCCATTCAACAATACTAATCATACAATATTCTGAGCAATAAAAAAGCCTCGGATACTACCGAGGCATTACAGTCATTTTGACCTTATTAATATGCGTCAAGATCGATAAGTTCACTTAACAGTTCTGTTGTACCCTCTTCAGAGTTAGCTCTCTTGAAATAAGCATTGGATACCTCATTAAACTTTACCCAAAGAGCATAAGATGCATCGCGCTTACCTGCAGCTGTCAACTCCCTCATCTTATCGTTGTATCTCAGTGCAAAGTTCAATCCGTCTTCCATCTGCTCAGTAGTCATTACACCGCCTGCAACTTCCTCAATACTGTTAAGATCCAATTCCTTAATCTGATCACAATTCATTTCCTTCATAGTTTTTTCCCCTTTGTAATTTTTGTTTCGAAGTTCAACCCCGATGGCCGTATTATGTACCTATCAATAACGCCATCCAATGATTAATAACAGGCGGATTTGTCGTTTAATCAACAAATGATCAGACCGTTGTTGAATATCTTCGATTATTTTTAAGGAAATTGAAATCGCCTCTGGAAAAATCGTATATCTCGGCACTTACTCCCTGTGTCTTAAGAAGATCCATGA
>CADAXO010000103.1 GCA_902791885.1 Oscillospiraceae bacterium
GATGTACTCGCCCAGGATATCTACGGTCTGCTTGGGAGTCTCGCCGAAGAATCTGTAAGGATGGTGCATATCCCAAAGGGCTGCTACCTTACGGCTTCCGATCTCGTCCAAGACCTTCTTAAGGCGCTTTGTATCTGCATAAGCACCGTTAGTCTCAAGAAGAAGTGTTACGTTGTACTGCTCTGCAACAGGAACAAGCTGCTTCATTGTCTCAACTACAACAGCGTCGTCAACTTCCTTGTCGGGAGCTGCATTTCTGTCTCCGAGCACTCTTATATAGCTTGCACCGATCTTAGAAGCAAGCTCACAGTAGGCGATGATCTCTGCCTTCGCCTGCTCTCTTGTATTTTTTAGCTTAGCAATAGTATTCGGTAGCTCCTTCTCCGTAAAGGGAGCGGCCTTAACCGAGAAAATGTCGTTACCGAGACCTCTTATCTCGATACCGTCGAAGTTGAAGTCCTTGGCCATGGAGTAGATCTCCTGCCAGGAAAAATCAGGACATGCCAGCGTCGAAAAGCAAGTAAGCATAATTTACCCTTTCTTATTTAAAAAGATTCGAGGGTATTTTAATATTTGGCTGTCCTTCTGTAAAACAGCAATAGTTAATAAAAATTAGCGATTATACGCAGTTGGTTTTGAAGCTTATCAATAACCTATCTTGATTCCGATGACTATCGAGGCTATTACTACGAGCGTAACCGAGGCAAACAGGGGCAAGCTCTTCCTTATCCACTTGAAGTAACTTATGTTGATCATGGAAAGTGCGATAAGAAGCACGGGAGACGTCGGGAAAAGCATATTCGTGTAGCCGTCTGCGAAGGTATAAAGCAGTACGAGCATCGTTTTCGAAAGGCCGATGTTTGCTACAGAGAGCATACTCATAACAAGGATCGCCTTGGCCGTTGAAGACGAGATAAAGAACTCAAGCACGAGAATAATAAGATACACGATGAATGCCACGCCGATGGGATTTACGCCGCTTGTTACTTCATTGATCTGGTTTACGATACTCGGCATTATCTGTCCTTCCACAAAGACATATTTAACGGAAGCTGCCACTGCAACAAGAAGGATCGCAGGAAGGGCGCTTACAATGCCTGTTTTGAATGCTTTAAAGACTTTCTTCTTATCGGAACAAGTCATAAGGCCTGCGATGATACCGCCGATCAGAAAATACACTGCAAGGAACACTACCTGATACGTTCTTATGGAATCGATGAGAGCCGTTACGGTAACAACTGCCACCGCAAGCACAAGAAAGAAGCTGTATACACGCTTTATGCGGCCCTCATTATCACCTTCGAAAACAACTTTATTGGAACTTTGGCGGAGTTTCTCATCATTCTCGTAAGTGTAGCTTGCCTGAGGATTCTTAATGATCTTGTTGGCATAAAGCTGGATAAAACCCGTAAGCACCAGGAATACTACGAAGAATATGATGAATCTGTACCAGATATTGGTCATGGGGTTAACATCGATAATATCTGAGGCAAGGATTACCGTGAAAGGATTTGTTATGGCTGTGGCAAAACCGAATCCGGTTGAAGCGATACAGCAAAGAAATCCCGTATAGGAATCGTACCCCAGAAGGACACAGAGCGACGCTACGATAGGAAGAAGTGTCAGCATATTTTCGAACTGGCCGAGGAATGCTCCCAGGCAGTAGAAAAAGAACGAGACCGCAATTATCAGGATCCTCCTGTGGTTACTGAACCTCTTGCTTATGGAGCCGATGAGTGCGTTGACGCCGCCTACCTCCAGCATAATCTGGAAAGCGCCGGTAACGATTACGAGAAACAGCGAAAGTACGATCAACGCGGCGCCGTCAGATGAGAAGAACACCATGAAAGGCGCAAGCAATCCCTTCCAGATGGGAACGCCGCTTAGATCATCTCTTCTTATGTATACCGTGTAGTCCGGAGAACCGTCAGGCAGCGTTCCGAATTCTCCCCCCGGGATGACGTAAGTCAAGATAATCGATACCGCCATAAAGCCCAGAAGAAGTCCCACTATCTGAAGTACCGTCTTCTTAGACAAATTTATCAGTCTGTCGTTATTCTCCATGTTCCGCCTCCGATGCCTGATCTTTCTTGATAATGTCTACGATATGAGCCCATCTAACCGACTGAACGGGGTCGGTATCAGGGTTTATATATATCTGTTCGTCATCATGGTAAAGCTCGAAATGCACACCTGCCGTAAAGAGTATCCCCTGCATTTTACTGATCGGATACTCGAACTTTAATCTGTCGGACTCGTAAGTAACCGAGTCATAGGTAAGGCGGCACTTTGCTCTCTCCGTCATCTTTCCTTTAGGCGGATATATCTCGGCAGTTGCATCAACCGTAAGATCGATGTCCTTAATATGCTTACGTTCGTATTCTTCGATGTGATCATACCAGGCGGCAATAGTATACGGCTCTTCAATAAAACGGTAATGATCGTCCAAAGTAAATGTTCTGCCGCACGAAGTACAGCTTATGGTATTGCCTTTGCCCCTGGTGGTATAAAGGCCGTCACACGCATAACAGCGGTACAGAATATTCTGCAAGCCCTCTGCCTTATCCTTCTGCGGATAAGTGCTCATGAGTTTGACCGTCGCGTCGTTTCTGACAGTCGAATTGATTATCGAATCTATCTCATCACCGCTTAAGTTCTTGAGTTCTTCTTTACGGATGATCTTCTTGATGGTGATCTTAACGGGTGTGCGGTACCTGGTCTTCCTCCACTTGGGCTTCTCATAGAAGGCACCGTTAACGTTCGCGAGGACTATATCAACGCCGAGTCTTTTGTAGAAAGCACCGCCCGGCTCAGTGATCCGGTTGGTCCTGCCGTCTATGCAAAGTCGGCCTTCAGGATAGATGATGACCGGAAATCCCTTCTTTATCATGCGCATGATCCTTACGGGAGTCACCATATCCGTGTAGAATATCCTCTTCGGGATCATACCGACACGTTCAGACAGGAAATGAAGAAAAGGCCTTGTGCAGTAGAACCTGTTGATTACATATACAGGCTTCTTCTTATGCGGCAACTGGCGAAGATAGTAAAAATCGAAGAAGGATTCGTGGTTGGACAAAAGGATATACGGGCCCTCAAGTTCCTCGAATCCGTTAAGTTCGAATTGAGGCTTGGGCTTACCTCCCGCCCAGATTCTGACCAGCAGAAAAATGAAATTATAAAACGGCGAATCAGGAGTTCCGTCATTCTTACCGAATATCTTCTTAACCGTCACTTACGTATCCTTCAAAACTTTTTTACATATTATAATATGCAAATGTTAAAGATATTTGAATAGGGGAATAATTATCAGATATCGAAATTCTCGAACGAGGACATTCCCGACGGGTCGATCCCAATACCTGACAGGATCTTAACGCCCATGTCATAGACCATTCTGCAGGCCTCAGCCTTCGGGAGCTTGAAGTTGTCGAACATCATCATTGCGGTAAGTCCGTGTGTGTAGATTACGACATCTCTTACGGCTTTACTCAGATCTTCTTCTGAGATCTTATACTCAGCGGCAATCAACTCGAATGCGTTCAAGTCAAACTGATGAAGAAAGATACTCTGATTGCCGCTTATGCTCTCACCTATGGTCTTCTCGGGAACATCAATATTTACAAAACGGAAAACATTCGGGTGATCGCATGCTGCCGAGATATAATACACACCCGAGATAAAGAAGGCGTCTATCGCATTCTTCCCCTCCATTTTCGCAGGCAGTGACTCGAAAAGCTTATTGGCGGCATAGAAGTACAGCTCTTTTCGAAGTTCTGTCATGCTGCCGAAATGCCACGAGATCGGCTGCGTGGAACAGCCGAGTCTTGCTGCTATAGACTTAATGGCGACGGCCTCGATCCCCTCTTCTTCGAGAAGACCGTAAGCCGCCTCCAGTATCATATTCTTGTCTATCTTAGCTTTACGCCCCATAAGGTCTTATGTCCAAAGGCTGATCGCAGCCCCATCCCTTCGCGATTTTCTTGAAAGCACTCTTTCCTGCAGTCTTGAAGATTATACCCAGCAAAGCCCTTATGTGTGCCGGAAAGATCTCGGGACCCGTAAACTTTTTGCACTCTTCGCCGAAGAAATCTCCTGTTGCTCCGTAGACTTCGCCCATTTTCTGATAAGGGCCGGTTACTTTATCCTGCTGCTTTCCTTCGAAGAACCTTATGCTGAAGTTATCGCCCTTCACGAGCGTACCCTTATACTCACAGCCTAGTCTCTTGCTTAAGATCTTGAGGTACTCTTCTCCGCACCTTAACTGCGCACCCTCGGCAAAACCGCCCTGCAGGATATAAGCTATCTTCGCTTTGCCGTCCTTAGGTGTAACTGTCGCCAGGAACTCAAGAAGCAGTCCGGGAATATTCTCTACATAAAGAGGGATCGCTATGAGGATGTTATCGTTCTTATCCCATGCCTCGCGGATACTGTCCCACTGCTTCCTGTCGGAGACTTCGTACTGCTCGAAGGAACTTCCTTTCTCACTCATACCTGCCGTAAACTTCGCAAGGATCTTGTCAGTGTTACTGAACTTCTTTACTCTGGGGCTACCGTTAATGATCATTACATGCATGAGACCGCCTCCTCCAATTCATCTTTACCAAAGGCTCCGAGCGCGGTACTTTCAAAGTTCAGAGCACATCTGTATACCCACTTGTCAAGATAATCCATATCAGCCTCTCCTGTTACGATAAGACCTATATCAGGACTATTGTCGTAGCGCGCCACGTGTCTCATCTGACCGCGGTTAAACTTAAGGTACATAGTAGCTATTGGAAGGATCCTGTCGAAGATATTCTTTCCCTTGTGATCAATGAAGCCGAGAGCTGTATCGGTAATGACCCACAGATCGTCAGCCTTGATGATCTTCTTTAAGATCTCCTCGTAGTCGTCCTTGATGGAGCAGATTCCCGGAGTCTTAAGCCAGCAGTAATTACATCCGATACAGTGGCTGATCTTCTTATCGCCTGCCTCAACGATCTCAGCTTCTATCCCCTTATTCCGTGTGAGGGTCTGAAGTTCGTTAGTGATCATCGTGTCTTTTGTTGTATTGACTATCAAGACCATAGTAATTATCCCTTTCACATTTTATGTAAATGTGTTTATATAAACATGTTTATATTATCCTTACAGTTGGGTTATGTCAAGTGATTTAAGCAGGATTTTGCACCTTAACGGCCCCTTGCAGGCGTTATATAATATATGCATATCCCGCTTGGAATCGGGATGGATTAAGGGAGAAAAATATATGTATACTAATCAGATCTCAGTTGACCTGAAGTCTCGTTTGACTTTGGTCAGAAAAATCATCGCATTCTGCGAGAAACAACTTAAGGAATCCCCCGCCGGAAGACTTCGAATCATGAATCAGGGTAATACCATTTACTATTACCACGTTACCGGCAATGACAAAAACGGTAAATCAATAGATCGTAATGATCAGCAGCTTATACGATCACTGGCTCAGAAGGCATATCTTCAATCGATATTGAAAAAAGCCGTTGAAGAAGAGAAACTGCTCAGTCGTTTCGTTGATTACTATGACAGTGACGAACTTACAGAGATTTATAGATCATGTTCGCAAGACCGTAAGGATCTAATCTCTCCCGTCTTACTACCAGATGAAGAGTACAAAGCCAAATGGCAGGCTCAGACTTATAAACACAAAGAGATTGATGAAACACTGCCGGTCTATGAAACCATCAAGGGTGAACATGTCAGATCCAAGTCGGAACAGTTGATCGCCGACCGTCTATACTTTGCAGGTATACCATATAAGTATGAATGTCCTATCGTCTTTGGCGATGCAGTTCTGCACCCCGACTTCACTATACTCAGAATGAGCGACCGGTGTGAACTTTATTATGAGCATTTTGGGAAGATGGATGATCCTGCATATGCCAATAAAAACAACAGGCGAATCAATTTATACAGCAAAAACGGATTGATTCTCGGCGACCGGCTGTTTATCACTATGGAAACATCGGTCACTCCGCTGGATATAAGAACCGTTGACAGGCTGATCAAGAGCAAATTCATCTAGGTTCATACTATTTTCCCAAAAATCGAAATATAGTATGGACAAACACCATGATTTCCATACTATATGAGCCATTTTTCAAAAATAGTATGAGATCTGACTTTGAAATCCATACTATATCGGCAAAACCGGCCAAATAGTATGAGATTTGGCCAAATTTCCATACTATATTTAAAAATAATCAAAAAGAGTATGAAACAGCCGGCGGGCGGTCCAACAGGCATAGGTAATCAGGCAACAAAAAACCTCTCACCGCGTGGATGAGAGGTCTTATGGCTGCCGAACTAGGATTCGAACCCAGACAGACGGTGCCAGAAACC
>CADAXO010000104.1 GCA_902791885.1 Oscillospiraceae bacterium
CGAGCCGAGACTTGTTATAGTCGTAAGGACAGCGGAAGAGGACGGAGCTTCGACTCTCGATATCCTCCAGAGCATCTACGGAGATGCTTCGAATTCCACGGTTCTTGCCATGGATGAATCAACATCGATCATCGTTCTTAATGTAGCAGAGCTCGAGGCCGCTGACGGCGACAGAACGCAGTTCGTTGACGAGACGAGCCAGGCTATTCTGGACAGCCTTAATAACGAGGGCATCACCGCTTATATCGGTGTAGGTTCCTTCGTTCCCATGTTCCAGCAGATCGCCAAGAGCTACAGGGATTCAATGCTCGCATTAAGAGTAGGAAAGATCTTCGAGAAGAACTGCTACATTTCCAAGTACAACCAGCTCGGTATAGGCAGACTTATCTATCAGCTCCCGTCAACACTTTGCACAGATCATTGGATGAGGATACTCTTGCGACCATTGACTGCTTCTTCGAGAACAACCTGAACGGAAGTGAGACGAGCCGTGAGCTGTTCGTTCACAGAAATACATTGGTATACAGACTTGATAAGGTCAAGAAGAATACAGGTCTCGACTTAAGGTCGTTCGACGATGCCGTTCTGTTCAAGATGGCTTCGATGGTAAGGACGTACCTGCAGTATCTTGAGACGTCTAAGGATAACATGATCAGATGATTAAATTTCAGAATGTCAGAAAGACATACAAGAACTCCGGAGTTGAAGCCCTGAAGGGCGTATCGTTCCTTATCGACGAAGGCGAGTTCGTATTCATAATAGGCAAGAGCGGTTCCGGTAAATCCACACTTCTTAAGTGCATGAACTGCGAGGAGAGACCCAACGAAGGTACTATAACCATAGACGGTTTCCCGATATCGGATATGCCGAGAGCTTTAGTCCCTGTCTTAAGAAGACAGATCGGAATGATCTTCCAGGACTTCAGACTTATTGAGACCAAGACGGTCGCCGAGAATATCTCATTCGCCGGCGAGATGATCGGTCTTACAAAGAAGAGCCTTCACCAGAAAGTTCAGCTGGTTCTTAATATCGTAGGTCTTAAGGATAAGGCTGATGCTTATCCGCAGCAGCTTTCAGGCGGTGAGCAGCAGAGGATCGCCATCGCAAGAGCTATGCTTAATAACCCCAAGATCATTATCGCCGACGAGCCTACGGGTAACCTTGACCCGGAGACTTCAGAGAATATCATGGGTCTTCTTCTTGATATCAACAGATCGGGAACGACTGTTATCGTATGTACGCACGATGCCAACATGGTCGATAAGATGAAGAAGAGAGTTATCGAGATAGAGAACGGTATCGTTGTAAGAGATAAGGAAGACAGTGCATATGCTGACGATACTCCCGCTGAAGAGATACCGCTTCCTTCTTTGAATGTCGCATTCGGAGACGATGCTTTCGGTCCGGATTCTGATTACCAGGATGATTACGATGAAGCTTCTTATGTGGAAGAGAAGCCGCCTGTAGGAGATTTCTTCTTCGGAGATACACCTCCGTCAGCAGCAGTGCCCGTTGTACCCGTTGCAGCTGCAGTTCCGGCTTCCGTAAAGGCTCCCGTTCACGTGGCTCCGGCAGCTCCCGCTGTTACGGATGAAAGCGATTACGATGATGCGGAAGTGGCATTCGGAGATGAGATCACGGATATTTCCGACCTTCTTATCGAGAATGATGCCGGAGAGGAATCAGCTCCTGCGCAGCCTGTACTGCCCGAGACATCTACTGAGTCCGAGATAGAAGCGGGTGAGACGATCGTTCCGGAGTTTACCGGTGCGGCTATCCCTCAGGATCCGGAAGAGAATCCTTTCGAGGTGTCTTCTGTTAAGAAGGAAGAAGCTCCTGCTGAAGTGTCTGAGACATCTAACGGTGATGAAGAGATAGAGGAGATCCCTCTCGAGCTGCATTTCCCCTCGGACCCCGAACCCGAGGTTCCTTCCGAGACTTCGACCGATTCCGAAGAGGAGCCGGTGGAAGATGACAGCTGGCTTAAGGCAGTCCGTATGGATGACATAGATCTTGATATCCAGGAGGACGACGAGTGAGCGTAAAGACTTTTTTCAATTCAATAAGAGAAGGCTTTTCGAGCCTTAAGCGCCATCCTTTTGTTACGGTGGCGTCCATAACCACCATTCTGCTCATGCTCATTATCCTGAGCGTATTCTTCGTATTCTCCGCCAACGCGAGAGTGATAATGAAGAAGCTCGGACAGCAGCCTCCTATTGAAGTCTACATGAGACTTGATGCCACGGAGGAACAGCTTGCACAGACGGAGCAGCTCATAAGGGAAGACACACGTATCATCGAGATCGTGAAAAGAAGCCCTGAGGAGAACTACTATAACTTCAAGACAAATCTCGGCGAGAGCCAGTCTATCCTTGACGAGTTTGATTACAACAACTATCTGCCTTACACCTTCAGCGTTAGGATCTCGGATCCTTCTTATGGTGACGATGTTGTCGCAAGACTCGGAACTTTGCCAGGCGTAAGCAAGGTGTCGAGCGAGAGCAAGGTAATGGATTTTCTTGAGAATGCCGGAAGGTACGTAAACATCGGTACCGTTGCGGCTTCCGCTCTGCTTTTTGTCATCGCGCTGTTTATTATCTCCACGATGGTAAGGATCTCCGTTTACTCAAGAGCGAACGAAATCGAGATCATGAAGTTCGTAGGTGCCACCAACGAGTACATACGTATGCCGTACATAATCGAGGGCGCCATCATCGGCTTCATAAGTGCGATCTGCGCTTGGGGCGTCACGGTTATCCTTTATAAAATAATGTATTCTAATGTAATGCTTAAGATAGATCCGACGAGTTTCTATGCCATACTTCCGACACGCGCTATCATGTGGTGGGTGCTGGGTCTTACCCTCGTTACAGGTATCCTCATAGGCAGTATCGGAAGCGGTATTTCAGTAAGGAAGTACATTAAAGTATGATGAGACGATTTATTGAGAACAACATGCGAAAAGTAACAACGGTCCTTATTGCGCTGGCTTTAGTCGGTGCCGGAAGCTTCGTTACACTGCTTCTTAAAAAGCCGGTTTATGTAGGCGCATCCAACAACATCTTTCAAAGGATCGAGGCTTTAAGGTTCGATACCCAGGAGGAGCTCGAGGCCAGAAGAAACGAGCGGGATGCTGCAGTTGCCGAGGCTCAGGCTGCGGCTAGCAGAGTATCCGCCCTTGCAGGCCAGGCGAGTGCATTAAGCGGAGAGCTTGCCGAGCTGAATGCATTGTCCGAAGAGCAGAGGGAGCAGTATGAGATTATCTCGGCTCAGCTGGCAGCAGCATTGGTTGCCAAGACCGAGGCTCTCGATGCTTATATAGATGCCCAGGAGAATCTCGAAGCTACGGAGCTTATGTTCCAGGAAAGACTCTCCGTTATGTTCGAATATCAGAACAAGTCCACTCTTGAAGTTCTTCTCGAGTCTGACAGCCTTGCAGGCTTCTTTACTAACATGGAGATCATTACTTTGATCTCGGATGCCGATGCACAGGCAGTGGATCAGATGGAAGTCGCTCTCGAGAATGCGGAGATGCAAAGAGAGATCGCACTTCAGGAAGCTGACGAGATGCAGGCTATCGCTGACGAGAAGCAGGCACAGCTTGATGAGCTCGAAGCAAGGATCGGAGTTACGTCAGAAGCTTTGGCCGATATTTCCTGTGAGCTTGATTCATGGACAGCTCAGGAGAATTCCCTCGAAGAATTGGCAGCATCACTTGATGCACAGATCGTAAACCTGCAGGCTCAGTATGATGCAGAAGTTGCAGCAGCTGCAGCCGCTACATCCACTACAACTACGGCAACCGAGACAAGTGCGACGGAGACTTCCGCACTTCCTCAAGAGACTGTAGATCCGAATGCTCCTCCCACGGAGACACCCACACCTACTCCGGTTCCAACTGCAAGCGCAAGCGGCGTTGCATTACAGTGGCCGACATGGTGTCATACGATCACATCTTACTTCGGTTACAGAACGCATCCTATCTACGGAAACACAAGATTCCATTCCGGAATCGATATCGGAGCATCCTTCGGTGATACCATCATGGCAGCTGCCGGCGGAACGGTCATCTATGTTGAGACACCTGTTCCCGGTCAGAACTGGGGCGGATCCGGTTACGGCAACTACTTCATCATCGATCACGGCAACGGAGTATCAACGCTTTATGCTCATTGCTGCAATGTATATGTCAGCAACGGACAGTCCGTATCTGCAGGCGAAGCAGTAGGTACAGTAGGTTCCACAGGCGGTTCGACAGGTTCGCACCTGCATTTCGAGGTAAGAGTAAACGGCGATAGAGTCGATCCCTTGGGCTGCCTGCCGTAAGTTTGCTTTTGCAATGCCTCGCCGGAAATTGCTGCTTTGTATCCTTTTTTAGAATTGGCGAAAATAGTACAAGGATTTGCCTGAAACCTTGTACTATTTTTGAATTTCTTTAATTTGGATACAAGCTTTATTCAATTATCTTGTATCAAATTGAGGATTCCGCGAAAAAAGTACAAAGATTTAAGAAAAATCTTGTATCCAATTGACTGTTTTAAGAATTTAGTACAATCGCGAGAGCGGGTTCTTTTTTGCATAAGAATGTGGTAGAGTGTGCAGACAATTACTTTGTAAGGATTCAATATGGACGATAAGTATTATGCTTCGGGAATGCCCCTGGATGAGAAAGATGATCACCTTGTAAGAGCCGTTGCTCTTAAGGGCAATGTTAAAGCTGTCGCGATAAGAACGACGGCTGCTGTTGAGACGGCACGTCAGCTTCACAACACGACCAATGCTGCTACTGCTGCACTCGGACGTTTTATCACGGGCTCACTTCTTATCGCCGAGAGCATGAAGAACGATACCGACACACAGACGACCATCATAAGAGCAGACGGTCCCATGAAGGGCATGACATGTGTATGTGATTCCAAAGGACACGCCAGAGCTTATCCTTATGAAGGTGATGTTGAGACGACTTATCTTCGTCCCGGCAAGATCAATGTCGGTGCCGCGGTCGGAAAGAACGGCTCGCTGACTGTTATCCGTGATGTAGGCCTTAAGGAGCCTTACTCGGGTTCGGTAGAACTCATCTCGGGTGAGATCGCCGAGGACTTTACTTATTATCTTGCGTCTTCCGAGCAGACACCGTCTGTTGTGGCGTTGGGCGTTCAGATCAAGGACGGACATGTCGCCAACGCCGGCGGCATGATGATACAGATGATGCCGGGCTTTACTGACGAGGACCTGGATTACGTCGAAAAGCGTGCGAACGGCGGCTTCCCCGAGATAACATTTCTCATGGAGGAGGGCTTCTCTCCCGCGAAGATCCTCGACTTGTTCATGGGGGATCCGGAGATCTCATATCTTAACGGCTATCCCGTAAGCTTCTCGTGCCCCTGTTCCAAGGAGCGCATGGCAGACGGTCTTGCTGCAGTCGGCCGCGCCGAATTATATAAGATGATTAAAGATAATAAAGATATAGAGACCGTGTGCCACTTCTGCAACAAGAAGTACAGTTTCACCCCTTCAGAGCTTGAGAAAATCTTCTCGGAGGTCATGGGGAAGGACTGATCCGGGCCGGATACGGATATTTATTGACTTTTTTCAAAATTCCTATTGCCATATCGGTAATTCCGTAGTATTATCGTTCCTGCGCGACTTTAGGGTCGTGTGCGCTTTGAAGCCGGAGATTGCCGTCGCAGCTGTGAGCTGCACGATGCGGCGGGTAACTTTGGTGGAGCAGCAGGGACACGGATCCCTGCGATTCGGCTTAATGCCGGCAGCGATTAATGGT
Organism: Oscillospiraceae bacterium; assembly: GCA_902791885.1. The sequence goes on from CADAXO010000104.1 coordinate 5,783, forward strand.
AACCGTTGCCCGGGAGCCAAAGTGCCGTATATGTACGGTAACTGGAGATCCGGGTTTTTGAATGGAAGCCAAGGAAACGCCCGGCAAGGTTGAAGAAAATACAGCAATATTTGGAGGAAAAGAAATGGCTAACCAGAAGTTGAGAATCAAGATCAAAGCTTATGATCACAAGCTCCTTGACGAGAGCGCTGCTTCAATCATCGATGCAGTTCAGAGAACAGGTGCTTCTTATTCAGGACCTATCCCGCTCCCTACAGAGAAGGAGATCGTTACAATCCTTAGATCACCTCATAAGTATAAGGATTCACGTGAGCAGTTCGAGCAGAGAACTCATAAGAGACTGATCGATGTATATACGTCCAACAACAAGACTGTTGAGGCGCTTCAGAAGCTTGACTTACCTGCCGGCGTTTCTATCGAGCTCAAGGCTTAATAGAGGCAAGGACAGGTATTTATTCGGTTCATAGAACCGCCAAGTCTGTGGACCGAGGTCATGTTCGCACAAAAGCGAGCGAACCAATAACCTAAACAGGAGGAAAGAAGAATGGCAAAATTTGTTATCGGCAGAAAGTCCGGAATGACACAGCTTTTCGATGAGAACGGC
>CADAXO010000105.1 GCA_902791885.1 Oscillospiraceae bacterium
GATCAGCTTCGGCTTATGTGCGATGCCGCATGCGATGTTAAGCCTTCTCTTAAGACCTCCGGAGAGCTTACTCGGCTTGAACTTAACGAAATCATTAAGAGCTACAAAGTCGATCGCTTCCTGCACATACTTCTTTCTCGTCTCCTTATTCTTGATATAGAGACCGCAGAAGAAGTCGATGTTCTCGTAGACTGTGAGAGAGTCGTAAACTGCGACATCCTGGGGAACGATGCCGATCTGACTTTTGATCTCATAAGCCTTGGGGCTCATCGTCTTACCGAATATCTCGATCTCGCCCTTGTCGTATTCAAGAAGCGAGAGGATGCAGTTGATCGTGGTGGACTTACCGGAGCCGTTGGGTCCGAGAAGGCCGAAGATCTCGCCTTCTTTGATGCTCATATCAAGATGATCTATGGCGATCAGTTCCTTGTATCTTTTTACCAATCCCTTAACCTTTAAAATCTCAGACATTTCATTTGTCCTCCCTCTCATCTTTACGGTTACATTATGAGATACGTGGGCTTCCGGGAGTAGTGAACAGCATCACTTTAGGAGATGACAAATGTCATTTTCGATGTGTAGGGACTCTGCTATAATTACGAAGGATAAGGAATAGATTACATAGGATATGAGACTGAGATTTTCCTTGGGATCGTCAATGTCGTCTGGGATGTAATAGTTTATTCATAAGATTATGTTATTATCTGAAACATGAGCATCAAGATACCTGAATTCATGAAGCGCGACCATATGTTAATGCGCATCGTCCTGTGCATCACAGGAGTAATGATCTGCGGAATTGCAGTAGGCTTTTTTAAGTTCGCTGCATTCGGCGTAGATCCGTTCACCTCTGCGATGTGCGGCCTTGATATAACGCTCCCCATCGAATACGGTATGCTCTACATCATCGCGAATGCTGTTCTGCTTTTGTTCAGCCTTATTTTTGACAGGCGTATGATCGGCCTCGGAACTATAGTTAACCTGTTCCTCGTAGGCTACCTTGCCCAGTACACGGAGTTGTTCCTGAGAAGCATCTTATCACCGGAATCTCTTGTTGCCAGGATTATCTGCCTTATCATCGGCGTCTTGGCATTAAGTTTCTCCGCAGGCCTTTATGTACCCGCAGACTTAGGCGTATCCACATACGATGCTGTCGCACTTATCATGGCGAACAAGTGGCATATCCTTAAGTTTAAGTACGACAGGATCATCACTGATCTTATCTGCGTTATCGCAGGCGGAATATTGTTTATTGTGTCCGGCAATCCCTTCTCGGAAATAACGGCCATCATCGGCATCGGCACGCTGATAACCGCTTTCTGCATGGGACCTCTTGTCGACTTCTTCGCTGATAATTTCACCAAGAGATTTCTCCTGAAGGACAACTGATCGATATGAGAAAAACAGCCATATTCATAGCAGTCCTGATATTCACTTTAGGAGTTTCCGTCTTTGATGCCGTCAATTCATTTAACGAATCTTACAAAGGATATCTTTCAGGCGAATACTATTTCCGCTGGAGAGCCGAGACTATAGCTCCTGCGGACTTTATGGCTGTCAGTAATGTTGATATGACCAACCCCGAGAATATTCTCTATTTCACGGGCGGAGTCGTAATAAGAGCATGCGATAACGACCACGACGGTCTGTGCGAGGTCATCTACGATTACAAAGAATACGATAACTTCCCTGCAGGAAAACTCGCCTTCAGTTCCGAGGATCTTCCGTATTTTAACGGCAGCAAGGTTTATTCCAAACGGGAATACCATGAAGCACTCATGGATCTGGACGGTTCTGCTATCCTGGACGGAGCTTTAAGTGATCCTGTTGCAATGAAAGCTTACAAGACCCCCGTTAACCTTCTGATCATTCTTCTTGCAGTCGATATTCTCGGATTATCGGCTATGTTTGTGTTAAAGAACTTCGTATCAGGAGAACACGACACTGCCTACAATGCAGCAGCATACATCGTATTCTTCATAAATCTCGGCTGGAACGGTATTATCGCTTTCCTTCTTATGTTCTAAGACCGTTTTGCTGTTCATCGAACATCTGCTTAACTGAAGGCGCATTCTTCGTAAGCTTCTTGATGTTAACTTTCTCAAGTTTGCCGTTCGCCGTATTAAGACCCTTCATGGACTGTTCAAGCTTAGCCTTAACATTCTGAAGATCGGTTATGGCTTTATCGATATTCTTGATCGCATCATTATAGTTATTCTCTGCTCTTGTGACGGAGACTGAGAAATCTTCCTTAAACTGATTGAGGTTATCTTCGAAGTTATAAAGATCGATCTGCTGGCTCTGTATCTCGGCAAGCTGCTTCCTGTACACCAGCGAATTCAGCGCGGCATTACGAAGCAGCGAGATTATCGGAATAAAGAACTGCGGACGGACAACAAACATCTTCTCATACTGATAGGAAACATCCACGATGCCGTTGTTGTAAAGATCGTTGTCTGCTTCGAGGAGCGTTACAAGAACCGCATACTCGCACTTCTTCTCGCGGCGGTCCTTATCGAGTTCCTTGAAAAAATCCTCATTCTTATGCTTCGTGGCCGTCGTATCCATCTCGTTCTTCATCTCGAACATAATGGATATGAACTCGACGCCGTCGGAAGACTCCCTGTATATGAAGTCGCCCTTACTTCCGGAACTTGCATCATTATCCTTGCCGAACTCGGCATTCGGGAATGCAGCCATTCTGATCTGGTTAAACTGGTTCATGCAGTGCTGCTCAAGGCTCTCGCCCACCATCTTGGTCGACTGTCTGGCCTTGAAATCCTTAAGCCTCTCGATCTCCTCATCACGAAGTGCGATCTCGGATCTGTGCTTATCTACGAGGTTATTTTTCTCAAGCTCGCCTTCCTTCTTCTGAAGGTCGATCTCGCCCTGAAGCTTCGTGATCTCGTTATCTTTTAAAGACAGCTCCTTATCCTTCTCCTGAGTCGCCTTGGCTACGGCAAGCTCCTTTTCCGTGTCGGCCTTTTCAAGCTTGGCCTGAAGCTCGGCTATGAGTCTGTCTTTGGAATTGAGCTCGTCGGCTTTTCGCGCGAGGGCAGCCTGATGCTCCTTATCTTGCTCCATGCGGGCAAGGGCGAGGTCCTTCTCCTCACGAGACTTAAGCTCCTCCTCGAACTTTCTATCGCGCACCTGCTTCAGGATAGAAGCGTAACCCGATTCGTCAACCTTGAACATCTGTCCGCAGTTCGGACACTTAATCTCGTTATCCATGTCAGACCTCCTGCTTAAATAACTTCAGGACCTCATTAAGCGACGGCAGCACCTTATCCGCCAGATTTCTTATCTCCTCATCCGGCTGCACCAGATCCGGCACCATTATCGTGTAAATTCCCGCCGCTTTTGCCGATTTAACACCGTTAAATGAGTCCTCAATCGCAATAGAATCAGTGCTTTCCACGCCCAGGCGCTTCATGGCCTCAAGCCAGATATCAGGGGCAGGTTTGCTGTGCTCGATCATGTCTCCGCACACTACCTCATCGAAAAGCTCATACAATCCGGCCTGCTTAAGCTCGCGTATAACCGAGGGCGATGAGGTCGAAGAAGCGATCGATGTCTTGATGCCGTTTTCCCTGAGGTAAGTAAGAAGCTCCGTTACACCGGGCTTGACCGCTACAAGCCCCGCGTCGAACCTCTCTATAAAAAGCTCACGCCTTCTGGCATTAAGCTCATCGTAAGGGAACTTATCTCCGTACATGCTGTAGAAAAGCTCTCTTGTGGCCTTGGAAGTAATTCCGAGGGCGCCTTTGCAGAACTTCTCTATGTCAGGGATCCCCGCCTCGGGCGCCACAATCTTCCAGCAGTCAATGACGGCCTGCTCCGAATCGAAGATAACGCCGTCCATATCGAATAATACAGCTTTGAAATTCATGTGATTATGTAGCTCCCAGGATCTTTCTTGCGTTCTCGACACGCTCCTGTGAAGGTGTCGTGATGCCCTCAAGCTCATAAGGGATTCCGAGTGTCGCCCACTTGTGAACGCCGAGTGTGTGGTAAGGCAGAACCTCCACCCTCTCTACAGTCTTCAGGGACTTTATGAACTCGGCAAGCTTAGTAAGATACTCGTCCTTGTCGTTTCTCTCGGGGACAAGCACGTGGCGGATCCACATCCTTACGCCTAAGTCGCTCATCTCGCGGGCCATCGCAAGTATGTTGTCCAGAGGCTGCTTAGTAAGTTCCTTGTGGCCCTCGGGATCGATGTGCTTGATATCGAGCATTACAAGATCCGTGACCTTCATGAGCTCGAGGAACTTGTCGTGCCACTCGGGATTGGTGTTATAAGGGTTGCCCGAAGTATCGAGGCAGGTGTTGATACCCTTCGCCTTGGCCTTCGTGAACAATTCCAGAAGGAAATCAATCTGCATCAAAGGCTCGCCGCCCGAGACTGTGATGCCGCCCAGAGGTCCCCAGTATGACTTGTATCTTAAAGCCTTGGCGATAAGTTCATCAGACTCGATAAGCTGTCCGTCGGTCATCTTCCATGTATCGGGATTATGGCAGAACTGGCACCTCATCGCGCATCCTGAGAAGAATATTATGAATCTTACTCCGGGGCCGTCCGCAGAACCGAAACTCTCCAGTGAATGTATATAACCTTTGCTCATATTAATTACTCCGTTACTTAATTGATACGTTCTAATATTATACGCTATACAAAAACAACCCTTGGAAATAATGTGTGAAATGTGCAAACGGATGATTTTACGGTCACCCTCCTTTTAAACGTCTTTCCGCGTGGTAGAATTAACGCCGTTGTTTAAGAAAGGAAATAAGTATGGGCAAGAATAAGAGACCGTTTTTCGCACACTACGCGAAGATCTTCAGAAACGAGTTTAAAGGCTATAACAAAAAGTATTTCATCAACGACCTTACCGCAGGCATTACAGTCGGAGCCGTAGCACTCCCTCTCGCACTCGCTTTCGGTGCTGCAAGTGTCGACCAGGATCACCTCGCCATCGGTATCGCGGGCGGCCTTATCACAGCCATCATCGCAGGTATCGTATCAGGACTTCTCGGCGGAGGTTCCTTCCAGATCTCAGGTCCTACCGGCGCCATGGCAGTAATCCTCGGCACCATCGTATCAGGAACATACGGCCTTCAGGGCATGTTCATGGCGACTTTCCTGTCAGGTCTCATCCTTCTTATCGCGGGTCTTTTACGATTCGGACGTTTCGTCCAGTTCATCCCGAAGCCCGTTGTCACCGGATTTACTTCGGGCATCGCTCTTGTAATCGCCATCGGCCAGCTCGGCAACGCATTCGGCGTTAACGCTTCCGGCGAGGGTACGATCGGCAAGGTAATCACATTCGCATCCAACATCAAGGACACAAGCTTCCCCACTCTCGGCGTTGCCGCTCTGGTAGTAGTGATCATGGCTGTGTACCCCAAGAAACTTGCAAAGTACGTTCCTTCTTCTCTTGTCGCCATCATCATCGCGACTGCCCTTTGCAAGATAATCAGCCTCGACGTTAAGACGATCGGCTCCATCCCGAGCTCGCTCATCAACTCCGAGGTCCTTAATATTAAATCCGTGGATATCCCCATGATCACTTCCATCGCAGGCTATGCGGTAACAATCGCTCTCCTCGGCATGATCGAGAGCCTTCTTTGCGGTACTGCGGCAGCTTCCATGAAGAAAGAGAAGTTCGACAGTAACGTCGAGCTCATTGCCCAGGGTATCGCCAACATGGCTGTTCCTTTCGCAGGCGGTGTACCTTCCACGGCAGCCATCGCGAGAACTTCAGTTGCCATCAAGAGCGGCTGCAGAACAAGACTTACATCTGTGTTCCAGTCAATCTTCCTCATCCTCTGCATGTTCGTCCTCGCACCTCTGATCGGCATGGTACCTTACTCCGCCCTCGCAGGCGTCCTCTTCATGACCGCATACAAGATGAACGACATCAAGACAATCAAGGGCTACTTCACACACGGTCTTAAGGACGCCATCGCTCTTTGCTTCATCACAATGGCTGCAACGGTCATCCTCGACCTTACATATGCCATCGTAATCGGCGTTGCCCTCTCCATGATCATCACGATAAGCAAGCTCGTTGACATCCGTGTAAATGTCGAGGAAGAGACACTCAT
>CADAXO010000106.1 GCA_902791885.1 Oscillospiraceae bacterium
GTGGGTAACTACTGCTATACCGCAGATGTTGTAAGGGGAATCCTCTGTCTTCTTACCAAGGGTGAAGACGGGGAAGCCTATAATGTCGTTAACGAGAATACTTCCATGATGATCAGGGAAGTGGCTTCCATGGTGTCGGAGGAGATCGCCGAAGGTAAGATCAAGGTGATCTTCGATATTCCCGAGCAGAACGCATTCGGTTATGCTCCCGATACCAAGATGAGACTTTCTTCGAAGAAGATCAACGAACTCGGATGGAAGGCTTCTTACGACCTTCCCGATATGTACCGCAGGATGATCTCGTACTGGGAAGAGTAAATGAAGTCCATTGTAACTGCAGATGTTATCCGCACTGTTAAGGTCGAAGGCAGTGTCGAGCTTACGGATGAGCAGCTGAAGCTTCTCCAAAGCAGGCTCTACGATATGGTCGGAGACTTCGTTGAAGCCGCAAGGCAGAGCAATACCAAGCTTTATCTCGGAGGCGGTTCGGTATTAGGAGCCTACAGACACGGCGGCATTATCCCGTGGGACGATGATGTCGATCTTATGGTCACAAGAGACGAGTTCGATAAGTTCCTTGAGACCTTTACGAAGCTTTATTCCGATAAGTACTGGATTCACGTGCCGGGTAAGACTCCGGGGTATAACCTTCTTTTCCCGCAGTTCAGGCTTAAGGGCACTTCTGTCCGTAACAGGGACGACGTTGCCAACGATGAGTGCGGCATCCCGATGGATATGTTCATTATCGAGAATACTTACGATAATCCCGTAAGAAGGTTTTTTCACGGCTTGGGAAGCCTTTACTACGGGTTCGCGGTGTCTTCCAGGAAGTTTTACCGTGACTGGGATAAGCTGAAGCCGTTTATCGACAAAAGCGGCAGCAGGTCGCTTAAGATAATGTCCGGCCTGAAAAGGGCTTTCGGCAGATTGCTGGCCTTCAAAGACCTTGATTATTGGGTGTCAAAAGCAGATAATTGTCACTCGTCATGCTATAATACGCAGAGCAAATTTATAACAGTACCGACCGGGAGAAAGCATTTTTATGGAGAAACGTACAGGAGAAGCGATTATCTTGCCGACAGGCAGATCGACTTTGGCAAGTACAGGCTTTACTGTCCCGGTAATATCGAAGAATACCTTACAAGAATGTACGGCGATTTTAAGAAGATCCCTGATGAGGACAAACGTGAGCATCATATCTATCTTGAGCCGTTCAAGATCTGATGCGGGGATCGTCATATGGCATTGCTGAGTGTTATTTATATAAGTAACGGTGACGGTAAGCTCGATTCCAAATCCCTGGATTGCTTAAGCAAGCAGTCTTTCAAGGATGTTTCTTATGTTATATTCGCTGATGAGTCCTCTGAACCTGTAAAGAAGTTCGCGGGATCCTGTGATGCCAAAGTGATCGCGAGATCTTCTTCCAAGGCAGCAGACCTTAACAAGGCCAAGGAACACATCAACAGACTCGGACTAATCACATTCGTCGAGTCCGGCGATACGTTCCCGGCGAATTACTTCGGTACTATGATTGAGTCATTCAGGATCAATCCCAAGCTTCCGAATAAGTTCTATCAATACGGTATCACCACAAGAAAGTCCGGCGTTAACGGCAAGAAGGATATATTCTCGACCAATACCGAAGAGCTTCCCGTACGTAAGATCTCTATCGATGCCGTATATTCGGTCGTTCCCAGAGCTTTGAGGGGAACGTGGATCAGAGGCGACTACTTCGCTACTCATTCAATGAATGAGGATCTTAAGTATGAATTCGAGAAGGATTATCTTTACAGGATGATCTTAAACGGTAACAGGTCAGCCAATAAGCTTCTGTTTAACAGTTCTTTGACATATACGTTCAACGATGTGCTCGAGAACGATTACAGAATGTTCGATCCCTACTATACCCGTGAATATTACTACGAATATCTGGATGAATTCTGGGTTCCGTTCCTGGAAGATATTAAGAATAAGTACAAGAAGGTGCCTTTGCTGATCCAGTATCAGGCCCTTTATGAACTTAATTCCAGAATGAATGCCAATCATAATAACAGGAATAAGCATCTGATTCCGGAAAGCGAAGCCATCGAGTATCTTACGTCATGGCAGAAGATCCTTAAGTACATAGATGATGAGGTTATCCTTAACCATTACATGCAGGACTTTGCTGTTAAGGATATCTTCCTTCAAAGAATGCTTCTTAGGATCAAGAATCACGATGAGAATCTTAACTTCGATTATTTCTATGTTGAAGGAGAGCTTTATTACGGCAAGAACCGTAATGTAATTAAGCCCGTAACAGCGCACCCGGTTGAAGTGATCTATATGGAGTGCAACGACGGTTTCCTTCATATTGACGGCGTGTGTGCCGATGTATTTGACCTGACCGAAGGCGAATTCGAATGTATCGCCGCAGGCGTAAAGATCGATATCCACTATACTGAAAGGTATACGCACACCAAGCTTTTCGGTGCTGCTGTATACAAGAAGAGACCTTTCGAGATAGACGTTAAGATCGAGAATACCAAGAATGTATCCATAGGCTTCTTCTATAACATAGGCCAGAGCCATATAGATCTTCCGATATCATTCCCGTCTCATTTCAGCCGTCTGTCCAACAGATTCAAGATGAGTTATTGGGTATTCAAGTCGTTTGATATCCGTTATATGGTCACGCTTATTAACAACCACCTGTCCGTAAAGAGGATAGGCAGGGTCGGTCTTAAGAAGAAGGAAGTCAGACTGCGCCGTGAGATGTTTGTCAGGTCTTTCAAGGATAAGAAAGCCGGTATCTTCCTTTGGATGAGGATCGCTTATTTCTTCTTCAGACCTTTTATGAAGAAGAGACCGATATGGCTGTTCTTCGACAAGATCTACAAGGGCGGGGATTCGGCAGAGTATATCTATAAATATGCGAGCAAGCAGGATGACGGTATCGATAAGTACTACCTTATCGATAAGAATGCTGCGGATTATGAAAGACTTAAGAAGGAAGGCTATAAGCCCCTTGTCCGCGGAAGCTTTAAGCACCGTCTGATATTCCTTTATTCCGATATGGTCATCGCATCCAATTCGACGATCATGGAGTTTAACGATTACTCCGTCGGAACGTCTTCTTACATAAGAGACCTTATAAACTTCGACGTCGTATGCGTTCAGCACGGAATGTCCATCCAGAAGATCGCTATAGCCCAGAACAGATTAAGAGACAATATCAAGCTTTATTTCTGTGCGTCTCCTTACGAGATCGAGAATCTCAACCATCCCGTTTATGACTATGCGGGCAGGAATATCCTTCACTTAACGGGGGTTCCGAGATTTGACGGTCTTAAGGACAGACACAAGAAGCAGATAATAATAAGTCCTACATGGAGAATGCAGGCTGCATTGGCGCCTAAGGGCAATGAGGGTGTGGAAAGAGACTACAACCCCATGTTCAAGCAGACTACTTACTTCAAGATCTATAACAGTCTCATCAATGATCCGAGACTTATTAATGCAGCAAAAGAATACGGTTACAACCTTCTTTATGTTCTGCATCCTATCGTAAGCCCTCAGCTTAAGGACTTCGATAAGAACGATTACGTCAAGATCGTTCCTTCTGTAGGCGACTTCAGTTATGAGGACGCTTTCTGTGAATCGAGCCTGATGGTAACAGACTATTCCGGAATCCAATTCGACTTCGCTTATATGCGCAAGCCTGTTTTGTATCTTCACCATAAGGATATGCCGACCCACTACGAGGAGGGCACATACCATTACGATAAGAACGGCTTCGGTGAGATCTGCCGTGATAACGATGAGCTTATCGATCTTCTTATCGAATACATGAAGAACGACTGTAAGATGAAGGATGAGTATGTAAGAAGGGCAGACGACTTCTTCGCATTCAGCGATAACAATAACTGCTCCAGGATCTATCCTGTAATGCAAAGATTCACCACGGACAGATATGTTGAGCCTGAGAAGCCTCTTATCATGAGTTTCCCTTCGGATCTTCATAAGTTCTATATCGAAGGATCTTTGTTCGCTCATATCTTCCAGACGAATAAGGCTGATTACAAGAACCTTGCTTTCAAGGAAAAGGTCAATGCTCTGGACAGAAAACTTACCAAGTCTCTCAGAAGGAGAAGATATAAGAAGATCAAGGTTCAGAAGAACAAGATACTTTTCCTGACTTACGACAGCACATATATCTGCAATCCCAGATATATAGCTGAAGAAATCTTAAGAAGAAATCTCGATGTCGATCTTGTCTGGGGTGTTCCTCATGACGGAAGAATGAACTTCAAGATGTTCCCCGAGCGTATAAGACTTGTTAAGCGCGGAACCGAAGCGATGTTCATAGAGCAGGCTTCTGCAGGAATTTGGATAGACAATGCCCTTGAATTCCTTATCTATCAGATCCCTAAGAAGCCGGAGCAGACATATTTCAACACATGGCACGGAAGTCTCGGCATCAAGAAGCTCTCAGGAACCGACGTATGGGTAGAGCGTGCTTCTTACTGCAATAAGTACACCGACTACTGCATAACGAATTCCGTTTTCGAAGAGGAAGTATTCAGAAATACTTTCTGGAAGGACACGCCTTTCCTTAAGGTAGGACACGCGCGTAATGATGTTTTCTTCGATAAGGACGAACAGGAAAGACTCAAGGCCAAGTTAAGGGCTTACTATAACCTCGACGAAGAAACGCATACTTTCCTCTATGCTCCTACTTTCAGGGAAAACGGTCTTACAGATTATGAAGATATTGATTATGTAAGACTTAAGAACGCCCTCGAAAAGAGCTTCGGAGGCAAGTGGGTAATCCTCGTAAGATGGCATCACAAAGAAAGAGCTCTCCGCCTGATGCCCGAGGGTAAGGATTGGATACTTGATGCTTCTAATTACGGCGATATGCAGGAATTGCTGCCTGCTATCGATGCCGGTATGTCGGATTACTCCAGCTGGGTTTACGACTATATCCTCATGGGTAAACCTGTATTCTTATATATTCCCGATGTCGATAACTACGACCAGGTAAGAGGCTTCTATTATCCTTTGGAGACTACGCCTTTCCCTCTGGCGAAGACCAACAACGAGCTTGTTAAGGCAATCGAGACTTTTGACGATGCGGCTTATGAGGTTAAGGTCAAGAAGTTCCTCGAAGAAAAGGGATGCTATGAGGAAGGTACGGCTGCCAAGAGGATAGTCGATAAGATCGAGGAGATAATAAGCGGAGAGAAGGATGAATAAAAGAGAATCCGTATATCATGTCCTTCAGAAGATACTCCTGTGCGTTATGGTGGTGTTCTCATTTGTCACTATAGCTGGTGCAGTATTCTTCTTTACGAGGATCTCATGGGGGACGGAATATAATAAATCGGTTCTTGTTGCATTCGAACTGTTCTTCTCTTTGCAGCTGATGCTTCTTATCGGTTTCCTGTTCAAGCTTACGGATAAGGCCGATACTCCCAAGAAATCTTATATAATTACTGCCGCATACTTCATTTTTGCGGTAATAATCATGGCCGTGCTCTTTTGCAATCTTAATCCGAGACCGGTCACCGACAGCTACGACGATCTTAATGCCGCGCGGGTCATCATGAATGAAGGTTATTTCACGCTTGATAATCCTCATGCCGCGGAGGTTAAGCAGTTCAGTAATAACTTCCTTCTGATCATCGTCTTTAAGGCTTTCCTTACGGTCTTCGATAAGATCGGGATAACGGATATCTACCGTGTCTTTTATGTAATTAATGCTCTTACATTGCTTCTCGGGAATTTCCTTGTATGGAAGTTCATTAAGGAGGCACGAGGTCATAAGGCTGCGAACAAGGTCCTTTGCCTGTTTGTTCTTAATCCTGTTTACTACATGCTGATCTTCTGGATATATCAGGTTCTGGTAAGCTACCCGCTTCTTGTAGGCGTAGTCTACTGCATGTATAAGATAAGAAAAGCTGAAAGCCGTAAGAAGGTTATCATTTGGTCAGTTGTATTCGGCCTTGTAAGCTTCATCGCATATAAGATCAGACCCAATATATTCCCGATAATCGCAGCGGCCCTTATCATGATCTTCATCCTGGATTTTAAGAAGAAGTGGAAGAAGGGGCTTGTTGTTGTGCTTGCTGCTCTTATCGCGGTTATTCCAATGTGGATGTTTGTGAATAACAGAGTTGATAAGTATTTCTCCGAGGTCTCGGATTCAACCTACAGTCTGTACTATTGGTTCAGCTTGGGATCTCACGATAACGGTGGAACATCCACCAAGACAGTCGAGAAGACCATCATCAGCGAATACGGGGATGACTTCGAAGGAAGAGATGCGGCTTTCCGTGATTACGTTATCGAGAACTATAAGAATATGGGGATCACAGGCGTTTGCAATCTGTGGCTTCGTAAGATAATCGTTAACTGGTCCGACGGTTACTGTGATCTTGAGATAAGACATACTGAGGGTAATCACGATTCGATGCTTTACGAGTATCTTGTCGGCAACCGATCCGAGTTGTTCGTCATTTACTGTCAGGCTTACCGCCTTGTAACCATGATCGGCTTTGCGATCTATGCTTTAAACCTTATAAGGAAAAAGAATATCAGTCTTTTGGATACAGTCCTTTTCCTCTCTGTGGCGGGAGGCTATGTATTCTATCTTATCTGGGAGGTTAAAAGCGTTTATTCGCTTGTTCTTGCGCCTTTCATTCTTATCCTCGCCGTCCCCGGTTTTGAATGGTTCGGAAATAAGACTTCTTCGCAGAAGAAGATAACTGTGCTTCCGTATGTGATCGGTGCTTTGCTGTCCGTACTGCTTCTTGTGTCGTTCGGACGCGAGACATCGGATTTCATGTACTACCGTGTGCACGGCACCTACAACAACAGGCACCGCATCAAGATCCTTGACGGGGAGACCGTGAATCAGACTTTTCGATGTGCGAAGCCTTTTAATGTAATTGAACTGCCTGTAGCTGTCTCGGAAGGCGAGAACGATGCTTTGTATGTTTACAGACTGTCTTCGGCAGACGGTACCTTACAGACAGAGGGCTCGTACTGCGCGGAATCCGTAAGAGACGACACTCTTACAATTACACCGGGAACCGTGCTCCCCGAAGGCGAGTATTCTCTTGAGATTACAAAGGAGTCGGATTCTGACTCTTATGTTGCAGTATATACCTATAACTCGTACTACTACGACCAATATGACGGCGTTCTTCATATCGACGGCGAGGAGCAGACCGGAGACCTTCGTATGCGTGTGGGTTATTCTGCGAACGAAAGGTATTTTAGTAATACAATGACTATAACTGTGGTGGTGCTGTATCTTGTCTTTTCCGTCTGTGGCGTGGGATGTCTTGTGATGAGGAAAGAAGAGGAATTAACGGAGGTTTGATAATGAGTGAAATGACTGTTAGTTCAGAAAAAACGGGATTGCCCTTATTATGGATCGTTATACCGTGTTATAACGAAGAAGAGGTGTTGCCGATTACAGCCCCTTTATTCCTTGATCAGATCAACAAAATGATAGCATCAGGTAAGATATCTCCATTGAGCAGGATACTGTTCGTTAATGATGGTTCAAAGGATAAGACGTGGGAGCTGATTTTAGATCTTTCTAAACAGGATGAACACTACATCGGAATCAGCCAGAGTCGTAACAGAGGACATCAGAATGCTGTTCTGGCAGGCCTTATGGAGGCGGTTGATAAATGCGATATTACAATCTCGATAGATTGTGACGGTCAGGACGATATTTCCGCTATGGATAAGATGATTGACGATTATATTTCCGGAGCTGAAGTAGTTTACGGAGTAAGATCAAAGCGGGTTACGGATACAGCATTTAAGCGAATGACAGCCGAAGGATTCTATAAAATGTTGAATCTTATGGGTGTAGAGGTGGTTTTCAACCATGCGGATTATAGGTTGATAAGTTCCAGAGTCCTTGAGGAATTCGAGAGCTTTCAAGAGGTTAATCTCTTTCTTCGCGGTATGATCCCGCTTGTCGGATTCAAGAGTACTACTGTATATTACGAGCGCGGCGAGCGGATGGCGGGCGATAGCCATTATCCTTTGACCAAAATGATTCATCTTGCGTTTGACGGTATTACCAGTCTGTCGATTAAGCCAATCTCAATGATTATCGGTGTAGGTTGCTTTGTGAGTTTCCTTGGCTTTATAGGTATTATCTGGGCAGTTGTAATGAATATCCTCGGTTCAACTGTAGCAGGTTGGGCATCAACAATTTGTATCATATGTTTCCTTGGCGGTATCCAGCTTTTCTCTATCGGAATTATCGGTGAATATATCGGAAAGATTTATATGGAGACAAAGAGAAGACCCCGATATATTATCAGCGAGAGAACATGGGATCCTTACAATAGAAAGTATAAAGGTTAAGGAATTATTTACAGTTTATTCGCATTGAGTTATTAGCGATAAAGATAAAATATCTTTATATATAAAATTATAAAAGATCGAGGTTCATATGTGTTATAAGAAAATTATTTGTATGATTCTTTCGGTATGTGTGATTGTCGGATCCGGATCCGGTTTTGTTTTTGCCGATACAGATGAGTTCGCGGTTCCTGAAGAGTTAACGGATGAAGTCATTACTGATGAAGAAACCTGTGAGTCTTCAGACGAAGAGGAGATAATCGAAGTTGAGGAGACCGAAGAGTCCTTTGAAGTTGTTACGGAAGAGGAAGATTCTGAACTTCCCGAGACTGAGGATGAGACAGACGTTTATGTCGAAGAAGAAGGTGAGACCTATGTATTCGAGGAAACGGATATTTCCCCGTACGACATAGAGGTTAACGAGAATAACTTCCCTGATGAGGTCTTCAGGAATTATGTTCTTGCGAATATTGCAGGCGGTGATGAATGGCTTACTCCTGAAGAACGTGAAGCTGTTGTTGAATTGGATCTGAGCGGAAAGCAGATAACAAGTCTTGTCGGTATTCAGTACTTCGAACAACTTGCGATACTTGATATCAGCGATAATTTGATTCAGAAAGTTGATCTTTCTGAGAACACTCAGCTCCGTGAATTGTATTGTTCTGATAATTATTTATCAACGCTTGAATTGTCAACAATTGCTTGTCTTTCTTCTGCTGTTGAAGATGGTGAACGTGACACAGATACTGACGATATCCTGATATTCGATCTTCAAGTAGAAGAGGCTCATTATATTTTGTCTTGTGATGAGACCGTATTAATTGAGACTGCTAACACACCGATATGGCGATGTATAAAGATAAGAAGGTTGTTATCATTATCCCTACAGGTGATTATGAACTGAATCACAGAGTGCCTGTATACTCCAATACAGCGATTATAGCCGATCCGGATACAGTTGTAACTGCTACTTTTGACGGCAGTGTGCAGGTTGCTATGCTGTACGGCGCTCATACGCATGACGGATATACTGCATGTCCCGGCGGATGCGATCTGGGCGGATATGCGCAACTGGATAATATTACTATCTCCGGCGGTACATGGGACCGCGGTGAGGATAATGTCGGCGGAAAATCAAGTGCTTTTATCTTCAGACACGGCAATAATATTACCATCAGTGATTGTACTATCCTTCACTGTGTAGACCATTTTGTTAATGCCAGCGGATGCAGCAATGTTACCATCTCAGGCGTAACATTCCGCGATGCATTGAGAAGCCGTATATACAGCAAGACTCAGTATGAGTATGTCGAGGCTGTTCACACCGACTACACTAACCAAACAGGTGAAGATTCAGATCTTGCAAAGCCTTGGGATAATACAGCTTCCATTAATGTAACAGTTACCGGATGTACATTCTCCGGAGTAATGTCAGGTATCGGAACCCATCACAACGCCGGAAGTCAGTCTAAGAGAGGACAGAACTACGTAATTACAAATAATATATTCAGTAACCTTCCGGGTTATTGCTTGTATGCATGGGATTTTGACGGAGTGACATTCTCCGGAAATACATGTACGAACTGCAGTTCCATGGTGCTTGCATACAGATCTACTAACGTTAATGTCCTTGATAATACTTATAATTCACCTAATTCGAGTGATATTGCCAATGTCAAAAGATGCGCAATCTTCTTTGATCAGGTAACTACCGGTACTATTTCAGGAAATTCGATCAATAAGCCTAATACGGATCAGGATGGTATTCAGGTATGTAATTCTTCATCAAATATCACTATCGATAACAATACTGTTAAGAATTCGACCAGATATGGAATTGTGGCTTCGTCATCAACATCTATAGTTATCAGCAACTGTGTGATTAACGGCACGGGAGCAGGTTATTCTGCAATTCAGATTGAGAATCTTTCGGGTAACAACTTAATCCAAGGTAATGAGATTCAGGCCACATCAACTGATCCCAAGCCGGGCAGTTCTACTTATGCTGACGGTATCAATGTTAAGAGTTCAAGCGAAGTAAGAATTATAAACAATACTGTATCCAATACCGGAAGAAGAGGTATTTATGTAAATAACGGTTCCAACAGTTGTAATATCATTGGCAATATCGTAACCGATGTACCTAAAGAAGGTATTATGATCGAAGGTAAAGACGGTACTGTCATTTCCGGTACACTGATCTATGATAATATCATCAGAAATACAGGCTCTCACGGAGTCGATCTTAAATACTGTGACTTAACTACAGTTAAGCAAAATGACATTACTGGATATGCAAGCGGTAAGAATGATATACATCAGAGTTCCTGTACCAGAACCACTATCGAGAGATATCACGCTGACGGTTGGTTCTATGATCCCGATACCAAGAAGTATTACTACTATATCAATAATGTAGCTGTTACAGGCTGGAAGAAGATCAGTAATAAGTGGTATTACTTCAATTCCAGCGGAGAGATGCAGACCGGCTGGCAGAAGCTGGGCGGCAAATGGTATTACTTTGCTTCAAGCGGCGCTATGCAGACCGGTTGGACTAAGTTAAGCGGCAAGTGGTATTACTTCAACAGCGACGGTTCCATGAAGACCGGTTGGTATCAGGAAGGCGGCAAGTGGTATCACTTCGCAAGCGGCGGCGAGATGCAGACAGGTTGGCAGAAGTTAAGCGGTAAGTGGTATTACTTTAACGGCGGCGGAGATATGAAGACCGGTTGGTTTAAGTCAGGCGGTAAGTGGTATTACTTCGATACAGGCAGCGGATACATGCTCGCAAGCTGTTCCCGTAAGATCGGAAACAAGACTTACAGATTCGATGCTAACGGTATCTGCCTTAATCCTTGAGATAACTGATAGTTGATCAGATGCCTGCCGGAGCGATCCGGCAGGTTCTTTTTGTAGTGAATCAAAGTTCCATAGTATAATTAAGAGATATTATTGATTACTGGGGGACTGTTTTGAGATACAAGCGGTTTATTGGGATTATTCTTGCGGCGTGTTTAACAGTCGGATCTTTCTCCGGCTTTGTTTTCGCCGATGAAGATGTTAATACAGATACAGATTTCGAAAGTGTAGAAGTCGAAGAGGAGACTTCAGAAGATCCTCTTGAAGAGGAAGAGACTTGTGAAACTTCTTCATTTTCTGATGAAGATGAGATTCCAGCTGACGATGAGGATACAGAAGAAACGTCATTTGAGGAAGAAGAGGAGATAGAAGTTGAAGAGGAAGACGTCTCTTTTGATGTTGAAGATGAACAGGATATACCTGACGAAGAACTTGAAGAGACTGAAGAAGAGATTGAAGAGGAATCCGAGTCATTTGAAGCGCTTGAAGCTGCAGGTGTGATAGAGATAACAGAAGACTTTTTTCCTGATGACATATTCAGGGATTACGTGTCAACTGAGATCGATGACGGTGACGGTTTCCTTACTCCTGAAGAGATTACGGCAGTAGAGACAATCGATGTAGCTGATATGGGGATTTTTTCCCTCACCGGCATAGAATTATTTACCAAGCTTAAAGTCCTGGACTGTCACGGAAATGACTTTACTTATCTTAACCTCAGCAGCAATCCTCTGGTGGGCAATGCGATTGATCTCGGTGCACGTAATGCTGAGGTTACAGGATATTTCTGCTATGAATACCAGGAAGCTTCTCTGTCCTTTGATCATGATGTTAAGACTGAAACACCGGCAACGGTTTTCTTAAGCGTTGTTCATTACGGCGCTGACGGA
This sequence comes from Oscillospiraceae bacterium, assembly GCA_902791885.1. The sequence goes on from CADAXO010000106.1 coordinate 12,123, forward strand.
AGTGATACGGTTGACGACTTCAGTGCTTTCAGCTCATCTACTTACGAGGCTCTTTATACGGCTAAGAATGTGGTGATAATTATACCTTCAGGAACGTTCTATATCGGCAAGAAGATTGTTATGTTCTCGAATACTTCATTGCTCGCAGATGAAGGTGCTTTAATGATATCGAGACTCAATGCCATAGGCGGAATGATCGATACTTCTCATCCGGTCGAAGAAGGAAGTACCACATTGTGCTCAAGAGGAGATGTCTGCACGCACGGCGGCTATTCGCAGGCGCAGAACATCACGATTTCAGGCGGTGTGTGGGACAGAGGTGTCGATAATGCAGGTAATGAGACTAGTGCGTTTATATTCAGACACTGTGCAGATATCACAATAAGTAATATGACTATCAGAAACTGCACAGGTCACTTCGTTAATGTCAGCGGCTGTAATAACGTAATGATCTCTAATGTGGTCTTCTCTGATGCGTTGGACAGTCAGATATATCAGGAACGGGAATATGAATTCATAGAAGCCGTTCATACTGATTTCCTTAACAAGACAGGCGAGAATTCCAAACTTGCACAGCCTTTTGATAACACACCTTCGATTAATATTACCGTAACGGGTTGTACGTTCAGTAATGTAATGGCAGGTATAGGAACACACCACTGGGCAGGTGATCAGAACCTTCGCGGAAGTAACTATGTAATTACCGGAAACACTTTCAATAATGTTGCAAGTTACTGCTTACAGGCTGACGATTGTGACGGTGTCATATTCTCGGGTAATGCATGTAATTCCTGCGGTGCAATAGCACTTGTTTACAG
>CADAXO010000107.1 GCA_902791885.1 Oscillospiraceae bacterium
ACTTGTCATCTTCTTCATGATTGTTTCCTCTCTTCCCGGATCCTGCGGATCTCTTTAATTACTAATTTGATATCGATAGGTTTTGAAATATGTCCGTTCATACCTGCGTTCAGACACTCAGTGACATTCTCGGAGAAAGCATCCGCAGTCACTGCGATGATCGGGATAGAAGAGACACGGGAATCCGGCAGTGCCCGGATCGTCCTGGCCGCATCAAGTCCGTTCATCAGAGGCATCTGTACATCCATTAGGATCATCTCATAAGAGCATCCCTCCGCCGAGCTGACCATATCAACACAGACCTGTCCGTTCTCAGCACGCTCGGCGGTTATGCCGAACATATTAAGCATGGCGGAGACGATCTCCCAATTGATGTCATTGTCTTCTGCAACAAGCACCTTCATGCCCTGAAGATCCGAATAATCCTCTTCAGGTTCGATCGAAGTCGGTTCCTTGCCGATCAAATTGTTGATCTTATCGTAGAGCGTGGAGCGGAACAGCGGCTTACTGACGAATCCGTTAGCGCCCGCTTCCTTAGCCTTCTCCTCGATATCCGACCAGTCATAAGCTGATATAAGCAGAATCGGTATCTTGGCATCTACCTCGGAACGGATGCGGCTGATAGTCTCGATGCCGTCAATATCAGGCATCTTCCAGTCGACGATGATGACATCGTAATCTCTGCCTTCCTGATGCCTGTGCTCTATCATGCCGAGGGCTTCCAGACCGCTTCTGGCCTGTTCAGCAGAAGCACCCAGAGACTCTAGCGTATCAACAGCTGTCTCGAGCATGACATCATCGTCATCAACGATTAGCACGTCGATGGGATCAAGTCTCATCTCCTCACGCTGTCTCTCAGCTGAAGGGATATCCAGAACAACCGTAAATGTTGTTCCCTTCCCCATCTCGCTTTGGCATTCGATAGTACCGCCCATCAGATCCACCATCTGCTTGGTAATGGCAAGACCGAGTCCGGTTCCTCTTATACTGTTGACACGGCTGTCCACCTGTCGTGAGAAAGGCTGATACATGGTCTCGATGAATTCCGGACTCATACCGATACCCGTATCCGCCACGACATAGACCAAGCGCACACAGCCGGATACGGGACTGTCTTCCTCGTTCATATCAACACTTATACGTCCACCGGGCTCCGTGTACTTGATGGCATTGGAGAGGATATTGATATAGATCTGGTTTAATCGCAGCTGATCCGTATACAGGTATTCTTTCTCCATACGGTTGATATGGAAACTGAATTCCAGATTCTTCTCCTTGATCATCGGCTGCGAGATATTTACGAGATTCTCGACTGTCTCCACGATAGAGAATGTCAGCGGACTGAGTTTAAGCTTGCCGCTCTCCACCTTGGAGATATCCAGAATATCGTTGATCAGAGTCAGAAGATGATTACCGGCAAGGCTTATCTTCCTCAAGCTCTCTTCTGTTGACTCCCGGTCTCCCAGATTCTTCTCGGCGATGGCAGTAAGTCCTATGATCGCATTCATAGGAGTTCGGATGTCGTGTGACATAGTTGAGAGGAAGTCTGTTTTCGCCTTGTTGGCGTGTTCGGCTTCTCTTGCCGTGATTTGAAGTCTCTTGTTAAGTGCCAGCACGTAGAACATATCGCACAGGAACAGGATCAAAAGTCCCACAGAGACGACGCTGAACAGCGGCCAGTCATTCTTATCAACTTTAAGATCACTTGCCGGAACGAGACTTATCAGCGTCCAGCCGGAAGTGGCATCTACGGGCGCGAAGGCTAGGATACATTCCTGCCCGTGAGAGTTAAACATCGAGACTGAACCTGTCGAAGTAGTAATTCTGTCGAACAGCTGATTAGTCGATTCCAGGTCCGATGAATTATAGGATTTATAAAACTCGAAGAAGTTGGAATTCTTAAAGTTGGGACCTTTGATGATATAGCTGCCGTCCGCATCTATCATGGCAAGTTCGGCGTTCACAAGTTCAGACTGCGGGAAGATCCATTTCTGCTCGAGCTCCGAGATGGGGATTATCCTCATCAGCACAGCATCCCTGGGAGCTCCGTTCTCATCATACAGCGTGACAGCATTACAAAAAGAAAGAGACTGCTCGCCGTCCATGGGATTAGTATAGGCTCTCGAGATCCTTATCGAAGTTCCTATCCCGTCAGTAAGATTCAAACTGTCAATTATCCTTACGCGTTCATAAGAGACATCGTAGTCATCGGCCGTTCCCTGCCTGGGGCGTGTCGAAAGGCCCGTCAGAGTATCAAGGAAGACAAGATGTGCCGAAGTATTCGCGAGAACATGAGAGGAACGAATATATTCAGCCGCTTCCTCCATAGTCATGGCCTGATTATTGATATAGCGAGCCCAAACGTCACAGATTCTCTGCTCCCCTTCCAGGTAATTCTGTGTAACCTGTTCCATAGTGACAGTAGTGCTCTCGAAGTGTTCGACCTGCCTCATATAAGCTTCCCTATTTGTAAATCCTGTGTAGAAGACCACAAAACCCAATATCGAAGCTATTAGTATCGCGTTGATGATAATAATCAAAATCTTTTTCATTGAGAAGATTATAAGTCATCTTAAGTATATTTAATATTATTTAATAATGAATTATATTTGAACACAGATTACTTTCAGCAAATCAGATTTACTGTCTTCTGCACCATATTCTTACCGGTACGAACATCACTCGGAGTCTTGGAGTAGGCCATCTGGTAACGGCCATCACCGTGGTAAGTTACTTTGTAGTGTTTACCGTCTTCTGTGATCTCGAATCCTAAGTCCTTAAGAGCCTGCCTGGTCTTCGAGGACATACCGTCATAGTTCTTGAGAAGGCGCTTAATCTCTTCAGCATTCGACTCACTGATTCTTTCATAGCCGTTATTATCTATGATATCGCGCACAACATCCGCCCTTCTGGTATTGTCAGCAATGCTATCAAGTGCTTTCTCAAGAGTTGAGAGTATAAGATCCTTTACCTCACCGGCATAAAAATCATCCTCAACGCCACGATACAAAAGAGGTATGCTGTCCGTACCGCTGATCTTATTTCTCAACCTCTCGTTCTCCATCAATAGAGCGTTATTGGCAGATGTAAGGTCATCAATCTGTTTTCTAAGCTTCTCCTGCTCTTCATCGAATACTGCAAGCAGCTCGTCTGCTTCATTTCTTGCTTTTCGCTGAGCCTCCTCATAAAGGCGCTCTTCTTCTTCACTTAAGTCTGCCTCGATAATCTTTCTCTTCTCTTCAGACTCTCTGTACTTAGCCTCGAACTCCTCCCTTGCTTTTTGCTGTCTGCCGAGGCTCTCGAGAAGCTGTGCATTATTAATTCCCTGCCAAGTGAGAAGAGGTTCTGACGCATGGGAATTGCAATATCGAAGTATAATCTGGATCACCTTATCCAACAGCATCGGATCAGGCCCTACCTCGCGTCTGTACATAAGTGTCTTGTGTCCAACCGACGAACCGGGAAGATATATTCCTATTCCGCCCTTATACTCATTCTTACTCGAGCATGCACCTTGAATCACCTTGTTAAGTGCAACATCCTCCTGAACGAGAACGTGAGCCATACCCCTGAGTCTTTTTGCCAGGATCTTAACATCTACAGGATCTTCATTATTAAACGTCTTAGATACATATATAACCGGGAACTTATATTTCGATGTATTGTTCACAATATTCGCCAGAAGTTCTATGTTACTGCTGTTTACATATGTCGGATCTCTTTGGAACTCAAGATTGTTATCCTTCTTAAGGTATCCTTTGTCTATCAGATGTGTAATGAAGTAAGGAGATGAGAAAGCCGCATCCATCACCGGCACATCGTCACTGTAACTTCGTTCAAGCCTTATGGCCATTCTCATGCTGCGGAAGTTCATGACATAATCCGTATCCCATATGACTCCATCCTGAGTGCGTTTCTCATATCTTACTGCGACTGTACTCTCATACTTTTCAAACGAGATCCAAAGATGCGGGCTTCCAATTCTCTTCCCAAACTCACCGGTCCACTTGAAATCAGGAATCCTGTTCTCTTCGTAATACTGATTGTCATTCCAGAATACAATCAGTTCAAAGAACTTCTCATATGTAAGCTTCTCGTTTATGTCCAGAATTGTTGAGAATAAGAGCATCTGCACCTCCTCTTCAGTCAAACAGAACACCGATCACAGAAAAAGTAATAAGCATATAATCATTCTTCCTAAATTATAAAGCCAGGCAGGCTTCCTATGTGTAGCATTATTATGAACAGTAACTTTCACAATGCTTGTGATAAAATACCCCGTGCATTACACATATGTAATCAGTATCGGGGAGGATATTTAATGAAAAATGCAAAAATACTGACAGCTATAGTCCTGGGTTGTTCACTTCTCTTTCTCATGTGTTCCTGCAGTAATGAGCCGGCAAAGGCAGATGAAGAGGAGATAAATGAAAGTGCAGAATCTGAAACGGAAGAAACTGAAGATGAGAAAACAGATGGACCGATGATTGTCGGTGGAGGGAGCACCGATTATACGATCGATCCCACAGCAGAGACCATCATCGACGAATATGGAATTGCCCAGACACTTCTTCCGAGTTCAGACCTGGGCTCAATTCTCGGATTCGATAACTGCTATTGCGAAGGTTATATGGATGTAATAGGTCACTGCAATTGGACTATCTATAACGGTGATGGCGAGGAGATCGCATGTCAGTTCGGCTTCGGCTGCGAAGATGCTCCCGAATTCTATGTTGCCGATCTGGACGGAGACGGCGAGAACGAACTTATCTGTAACTGTACCTATGGCGCAGATGGAACACAACGCGTTTTTGTTTTCAGAAACAACGCCGGTATTATCGAGGTTGGCAGGTTTGATGAGAACAGGATGGCAAGCGAGCTAGGGGAAGAACTCTACGCTTTATCCTATAACGAGTTCTATGATGAGGCACAAAATTCCATCGTATTCGCCTACACAACAGGAAATGAATACAGCATTTCCCTAGATGATTTCTCATTCTCGAGATACGTACCTTGAGAAGCAATTTGAAGCAGCTTTTGATGTTCTGATTATCTTACTTCGGGAATTCGATCTTCGGCAGATACCTCGTCTTCATCTCTGATACGTTATAAGGGATATTCTCTTCCTTCAGCACCTCGAGGAATTTTTGAAGCGGCGCCGGGTCTTTGTTAATCAGCTGGTAGCAGAGATTAATCTTATCCTGAAGCGCATTTACTTCGATCATCAGGTCTCCGTCGGTTATGGTGTAGATATTCTTAATATGCTCCTCCATGCCGCCGAGATCGACCTGTCCGACATAACTTACGGTATAAGTGTCGCGCGGGTCACTTCTGAAAGCGCTGTTCTTGGAAGCGTGGCCTTTCTTGGATTTAAGATCCGGCTGCGCGTCTATCTCGGCATGCACCCTCTCGAGCTTGCGAAAGCGCTCCCACGCCAGTTCCTGCTGATTCTGTTTTATAACGGCGCCACGTGCACGCATGTTGAGCTTCTCGATAGGCTCATCCTTCATGCTCCACTCGTACTTGACGTGTATAAAGCGCACAAAATCGCGGTATGATTCCGCTGCGCCGATATCATTGCGGTAATCGGCAGCAATCCGTCCGGAGAGGAATGTGCCCTCCTTCTCCTTAAACAGCCTAGTCATCGCCTTATACATGATCGCCGTGATGAGAGTGTTCGGACTCGCGTCTATCTTCTTCGAGTAGGCAATAAACTCCTTCGAAGGTATCTCGATCTCATAGTAGTAATTGTTCTTNGATCGCCGTGATGAGAGTGTTCGGACTCGCGTCTATCTTCTTCGAGTAGGCAATAAACTCCTTCGAAGGTATCTCGATCTCATAGTAGTAATTGTTCTTTGCGAAAGGATTGAACAGATACTTCAGCATCCTTCCCAGGTGCAGGTTGGTATCGCCTCCGTCATACCTGGACAAAGGTTCATCATCAGGAAGAGAGGCGGCATCCGGGAAGAACAACTCTCCATCGGTTACCTCGGACCCCGGAAGCTTGATGTCCTTCGGCGGATCGATGGGGCCGTACTTCTCACACATGTAAAGGTAGAGCGTTGTCTTAATCCAGAAGAACGCACCTGTAAGCGTTGTCTTAATCCAGAAGAACGCACCTGTAGCACCGCAGGGCGAATGGGAACAGCTGAACCAGATCGTGTCATCTTTATACGTTATTACAAACAGATGCCCGTTAACCTCTTCGCTTCCGAGAACAATAAACCTGTCTTCTTCCTTCATCACGACGAGCGGCCTGCTATTGTGATTAAGCGTGTAGTTGCCACCTCCATCAAGTCCTATCTCGACACTGAAGTAAGGATACCTGCTTATGGCCTCTTGCGCCTTCCTGTTAAGGATGTCTGCGTCAACCGGTGCATCCAGTCTTACTTTCACTCTGAATGTAAACGGGATCTTCTGCATGTATTCATAAAGAAGATAGATGTCGGGATTATGTGGCATAGCACTTACCTCGCTTTACTGTTTTATTCTGTCGGTGCTGTCAATTTTGCTTCAGTAAGAATTCCCCTGTCGTAATACAAAAGCATAAGCTGATCCACCTTCTCTCATACGAGTCCTAAGCTTATACAGACACTATAAAGATTATTAG
>CADAXO010000108.1 GCA_902791885.1 Oscillospiraceae bacterium
TGCAGCGCCCCAGATGCCCTCGCTCATGTATTTATTTATGTTGTCAGCGATATCCTTAAGATCATTCTCGATCTGCTCTTCAGTCTCAAGTCCGAGCTTAACTTCAGGAAGCACGATCCTCAATGCCGAAGGAGCGTCGCCGACGAACTTGTCGCAGGCGTCCCAGTACTCGGGCTCGGACGTGAACTGGTCGCAGGCGATGACCGCCCACTTCTCATAATCTGTGCCTTCCTTGGGAAGGAGAATGTCGGGAATGGATATAGCGGGAATGTCTGTAAGTTTCATGTTGTTTTAATTTCCTTTTTATTAGAAGAATTTAAAGACGTTGTTTATTCTATCACGGTCTTTTGATTAAGACGACAAGAATTGTCGAAAATTGTCGACTTTTGGTAGGTGAATCGGCGGTTACGGGGTGTTACGCTGAAGTTGCCGGCAATAATTATTTATCGGTTAAGGAGACAGATATTATGAGTGAAAACGATTCTATTGCTATTGCAGTTGCTGACGAGAAGCCGGGCGAGTTCGAAGTGCCGGGTGACGTAAAAGTCGAGAAAGCCGCGGCCGCGCCTGAGATGCCCGGAACTTCCAAACAGGGTGATAAGAGAAGCGACCTTCGTGCGATGACCAACCGCGTATGTATAACGATCTACGGTTATATACGCGACCTTAAGGCCGCCGGCCACAATTCTTTGGGCAATGTCTTATTCCACGAGATGCTGAAGATGACGGCCGCCGCGAATCTCGCATCGGAATCTATCGGCAAGGAGCGGTTCTTCGAGAACCTGGAGGAGGGGTTCTATTCGTCCGGAAGGTTGTTGGTATATCTGGAGTTTGCCGGATCGACCGGTGTAGATAACAACCTTCGTGAGGCAATCGTCGAGTCAGTGACCGGCATCCACAAGATCTTCGCAGCGTCAGTAAAGACCGTCAAATCAAAGACCCCCGGTCTGGCAGGCGCCCAGATGATCTGACCCTCGGGTCCCATAGCTGTCAGCAAAGCGGCAAGTGAGCTCCTTGCCGCTTTTTGTTTTGGAGGCGGGCGTTACATAAAACTGAAAACTCAATGGAAGGAACAATGATAATGTTTTTGCCGGGTTCGGAATACAGTAAAATTACAAGTGAAATTAACAGCAACTATTCTCTTTATGAAGGTAAGTTTTATGCTGCTCACTGCTCGGTTGGAATCGATGGAAATTACTACATTTATTACTTTGTAAACCGAGGGTTCGACGATTATACTATTGTTAAAAGAATCAGTTTTTGAGGAGGGAATATGGAAGAATTAGTTGAAAGACTTAATAAAGTCAGTGACAGTTATTTCGGATTCGTTGCCGGTGTATCGGCATACGTTCGTGAAGATCCCTCCAGATTAAGTGTGGTTAATGATTATCTCAATGATAATCCTGAGGCTATGTCTTCAGATATTCTTGGATTTGTTATGAATCGTCCTGATTTCTTACCATCAGTTGCCGATGAGGCTTGCAGCTGATCAGTTCCATCACTATTATCACTTGTTAACGTTGAGACTCCACTGACATAAATCCTGACAAATATCCACAAATGTCAGAGAAATTGTCAGTGAGGGGCCTCTACTGACAAAAAGACTGACATATGAGCAGAAATGTCAGTAAATATGTCAGCTTGAGTTCAACTGCCGGTTGTTGTTGGCTCGATCGTTGGCTCAGACTGTAACTCAGCCAACAGTTCAGCCAATAATGGGCGATTTTTGGCTCAATCGTTGGCTCACTTCTAAGTTGAGACAACAACTCAGACAACAGCTGGCTCAAATGCTGGCTGAGGTGAAGGTTGAGCCAGCTGATGAGACAGTTATGGGCGATTTCTGGCTGAAGAACTGGCTCACTTGGGGTTTGAGACAGCTTTTGAGCCAGTTGGGGGACCGGCGGGCTGAGCGACAGGGATTGGCGCGCCCGGGTAATAAAGCAACTTCACACATAACGATAAAACAATATCGAATAACAATAAATTTATCTTGAATTCCGATTAGTAACATGGTAATATGGCGCGGTAGAGAAACAGAGGATAGAGGAGAGGATAGATATGCAATTAGACGATTATCTGAGTGCGGGACTGGGAGGCCTGGTGGTTTTCTTCATCGCGGTGATGATCCCGCTCACATTTACAGTTTGGAACATCATCAACTGCTTCAAGAACAGCAAGAATAACAGAATAGCTGCAGGATTCCTGACAATCGGGATCGGCGGAATCATGTATCTGATGCTCATGGCATTCTTCAATATCAACGGTGAGTGGTATGAGCCGATCTACCCGGACCAGCTCCACACACCAATATCGGGCGAACAGTTCTGGATAGTATTATTCGTGCTGTTCTTCGGCTTCATCGGTCTCTTCACATTGATAATGGGAGATCCCAAGAAACAGCCGCCGCTCATTACGGTCTTTGCAACTGCACTTGTAATAATTCTGAACATAGCTTCAGCAGCGTTCGCAATACAGCTTCTGAAGAACTTCTTCTTTGTATTCGACCTGCTGTTCTATGTTTATCACTTCAACATCCTGCTCATCTCAGCCGATGCGGTCAGAAGAAGCCTGAAGGAGCAGGCCGAATACTTAAGCTCCAGGGAAGAAGCCTTCGGACACAACAAGAATCTCTTCTGGCTTTTCATGAAGGTTAAGAAAGCATCGCAGTATTCGCTTCCCATAGTGATGGCGTTATTCCTCATAGTCGCAGCACTGGAGATCTTAGCGGTACTTGCAGGCCAGGGACTCGACGCGCCCATTAAACTCTTCACCGACACGGCTGACTGGACGTTCTCCCGGCAGATTCCGCCGCCGCCGTTAGAATACGAGGGACACTATCTTTGCACCGTCGCGGCGGGAGGCCATCGAAAAGTAGTAAAACCCATAAGATACGGCAGACGAAGAGGCGCGATAATCATCGTTAACCGCCAGCTTTGTATCGCTAATGCGTTCGAGGAGTCGATCGCCGAGAGGTTCCCGCGCTTCCACAGATGGATAAGACACGTATACGACACTTACGGATATCCTTTAAGCAACATCATCACGAATGAGCGCAGGGCAGACATCACTTACATAGTAATGAAGCCGCTGGAGTGGATATTTCTGGTTTACCTCTATCTCACGGACGCGCGTCCTGAGATCAGGATCAACCGCCAGTACAAGCTCTAACTCAGTAAGATGTAACACAATAAGCGCCTCCTCCTGGTGTACAATTAATAGTACTACCATCAGGAGGTCCGCTTATGCCTAACACCGAGTATTCCAAGCTGAAGCTTCTATATCTTTACTACTATTTCAGAAAGTTCGTTAAGGCCGAGCCGCCGGAAGACGGGACGACTATGGCCGAGATGATGGCTTACTTAAATGAGATGACGGGCTCCGACTTCGAGCGTAAGTCCATCTACTCAGACATCACCAAGATAAATGAATTCGCCCGCCAGGTCGGCATCAGCGACTCCACTGAGAACTGGATCGAGCTTGACGGCAAGACATACAAGAGGGGCGAGATCAAGGGTGACCTTACTTTCGATGAGGCAAGGCTTATCGTGGATGCCATCAATGCGACGGACTTCATCGACAGCGGCCTGTGCGAGAAGATCAAGGACATGTATCCGTCCTACTTCAAGACCGGTTACAACTCGGTCGTTCCGCACGACGACAGGCAGGTCCAGAAGAAGTCGACTTACTACTTGAACACCATAAGAAGCGCGATCGATGACAATATCGTCCTGGGGTTCAGGTACGGTTATCTCGTGGCTTCGGGCATCAGGGGCGCGAGTGACAAGGTCGTTTCCCCGATAGGCCTCGACTTCAAAAACTCCCACTACTACTTGATCGCGGTCGATAACGATGCGGTCGCGGCGGGGGTCAGGAAGCAGGACGCGATCAGGACTTACAGGCTCGACCGTATGAGAAGCGTGGGCTTGAGGCCCGACGACGTCTACATCGGCTTCAGGGAGAATAAGTCCGACACACTTCGAAAATACCTAAAGACCACAGTCGACGCTTTCTCTTATAAGGGCGCGGACGACAGGTACATCACGATTACGCTGACTTCAGACGACGAGAAGGAGCTTCTCAAGGCGTACACGGGATTTTCTGAGGACATGAAGCCTACCATAATCTCCGACAAGATCGACAGCGGCAAGATCACCTTCACGGTCGAGGCCGGAATGGTCCCGCCGTTCTTCACCAAGCTTTTCAAGGTGTCGCTTTACGACGGCGTCAGCATGACGATCGACGACGATGAAGTAAGAAGCAGATTCGCGGCCTACCTGAAACGCGCCCTGGAGGTCTGCGGTTAATTGCAATAAGGGGGCATTCGTTTTATAATCCATAGGTTTATAAGATAAGGAGAAGTAATATATATGGAACCTCTTGGTTTGAATGAGATTAGAGAAAGATATCTTTCGTTTTTTGAGTCCAAAGGACATTTGAGGATGCCTTCGTTCTCGTTAGTTCCGAAGAACGACCCGTCGATCCTTCTGATCAACGCCGGTATGACACCTCTGAAGCCGTACTTCACGGGCGCGGAGATCCCTCCCAGAAAGAGAGTAACGACATGCCAGAAGTGTATAAGGACTCCCGATATCGAGAACGTCGGTCATACATCAAGACACGGTACTTACTTCGAGATGCTCGGAAACTTCTCCTTCGGTGACTACTTCAAGGAAGAGGTCATCCCGTGGGCATGGGAGTTCCTGACAGAAGATCTTAAGATCGAGCCCGAGAAGCTCTATCCTTCCGTCTTCGAAGAGGACGATGAGGCTGTTGCGATCTGGCGCGACAAGGTAGGAATCCCCGAATCAAGGATCACAAGACTCGGCAGAGCCGACAACTTCTGGGAGCACGGTACAGGTCCCTGCGGCCCCTGCTCTGAGATATATTTCGACAGAGGTGAGGAATACGGATGCGGCAAGCCCGACTGCGGCCCCGGCTGCGAGTGCGACAGATTCGTAGAGATCTGGAACCTCGTTTTCTCACAGTTCGACCGTCAGGAGGACGGCACTTATCTTCCGCTCAAGCAGAAGAACATCGATACGGGTGCGGGACTCGAGAGAGTTGCGTGCGTTATGCAGGGTGTTGATAACCTTTTCGAGGTTGATACTGTACGTAAGATCCTCGACACAGTCTGCAGCATCGCAGGCAAGAAGTACCACGAGAACCACGACGACGACGTAGCTATCCGTGTTATCACGGACCACATGAGATCTTCCACCATGATGATCAGTGACGGCGTACTCCCGAGTAACGAGGGCAGAGGCTACGTATTAAGAAGACTCATGAGAAGAGCTGCAAGATTCGGCCGCCTCTTAGGCATCGAGAAACTCTTCCTTACAGATGTAGCTGAGGTCGTAATCGACCAGAACAAGGACGCTTATCCCGACCTTGCAACAAGACACGACTACATCATGAAGATCATCGCGCTTGAGGAAGAGGCTTTCCACAGAACTGTTGCGGCAGGAACCGAGATCTTGAACAACATGATCGAGGACGCCAAGAAGGAAGGAAAGACAGTTCTTGCAGGCGAAGATGCATTCAAGCTTCACGACACATACGGCTTCCCTCTTGACCTTACCAAGGAGATCGCGAAAGACGCAGGTCTCACAGTCGACGAAGAGGGCTTCAAGGCTTCCATGAAGAAGCAGAAGGACACCGCAAGAGACGCCACAAAGAAGCTCGTTGATACGGCTTGGGGCGGCACGGCTCTCCTGCTGACGTAACAGCTGACACTTCTGTAACTGAATACGTAGGCTACGATAACCTCGACACAGATGCCAAGATCCTTCACATCATCAAGAAGGACGAAGAGGGCAACCTCCACAGCGAGGACGAAGCTTTCTCCGGCGATGAGGTCATCCTCGTTCTTGATAAGACAACAGCATATGCCACGATGGGCGGTCAGATCCACGACGACGGTACTATCGAAGCCGACGGCTTCAAGGCAGTCATCAAGTCCGTTGACAAGGACTCCTCCGGCAAGTACCTCCACACAGTGTCCATCGAGGAAGGCGAAGCTAAGAAGGGCGCAGCTGTAAAAGTCAAGGTCTGCAAGAAGACAAGACTTTCAATTGCACGTAACCACACAGCTACACACATGCTCCTGTCAGCATTAAGATCTGTTCTCGGCACACACGTCGAGCAGGCTGGTTCCTTCGTAGGCTCCGACAGATTAAGATTCGACTTCAACCACTTCCAGGCCATGACCGAGGAAGAGATCGAGAAGGTAGAAGCTATCGTTAACGAC
>CADAXO010000109.1 GCA_902791885.1 Oscillospiraceae bacterium
GAATAGATTGCCTGCCAGATTGACTGAGCCAATGATGTGACTGTAAGTCTTGCCTGGTCAGACTTGGCATTAGCATAAACTCTCTGTCTGGAAGCGATGGAGATTGTTAACGCTGTCGTAATGAATAGCAAAGCCATAGCTACGATAAATATGATCGTAACAAGGATGACACCCTTTTTGTCATCCGCTTTCCTCATAACTTTCTTGTTTGTCCTACGCATAAACGAGCCCTTCCTCACATAATAACGATCGTCGCGACTTACACCACGACACCATTACACCTATAAAACTACATTGATTATAATTCACGAACTTTTTATTTTCAATATCAAATATCACGGATTTGACACTAAATCTTCACATTTCCTTCAATTTTCCGCTTCATTTTCGGAAGGCACCGGCTCTTCCTTCCTGACGGGAGCTCCTTCGGCACCGAACTTCTCGAATTCCTCCTTCTTGGAGGCCACAAGGAAGTAGTCGGGCTGTGTCGCGAACCTTAATACGGCAGCGGCATAATGCTTTCCCTCTTTGTTCTTCTTAACGCGTGTCCTGCCGAAGAATTCGCCGTCATTGCTGCAGCTGTAAAGGGCATAAAGAGACTTTCTTATCCTGAAAGGCTCGATCTTTACTTCGAAGGTTCTGCCGCAGACCGGGCACTTATTGTTGAAGCCCGACACCATCGAGAGAGCCTGGGAAGCTTTGTCGCAGGCGGTTCCCACCTTGGTGTACTCCCTCTTGACGTCCGCATTGACGGAAGAACTTGAGATTACGCTTAATACCTCGCTCGTCTGGTTCCTGTCGAAAATGTTTCTTAAGATCTCCCCCGTGTACTTGGCATCTGCCGTGGCGCTGTGGAAGGTCTCTTCCTTCGGGATATTGTAGTAATCCACGGCAAATTCAACGCTCCTCTGCCTTCCCTTCTCCGTTGAGAACACAGAGAACAGGGGCTGCACGTCCAGGAAGAACATACCGAGGCGGTCGTTCATATCGAAGAACTTGAGATTCATCTTAAGCATGTCGGGGTCTGAGTTTCCCCAGCCCGCGAGTATCGCATCCTCTCCGCAGAACTCCCTGAACTTCGTATAAGCATCGGCAAAATTCTCACCATGGCTTAAGTCCTTGTTGGTCTTATGCGTGACCTTCTTCACGTGATAGTGGATGGTCTTATAACGCTGAGGCTTTATATCGCAGGAGAATACGCCCTTACAGATAAGTGCCCCTTCAGAATACTCGAACTTTACGGCACCTATCTCGATAATCTCGCCGGTAAGAGAAGATACATCGAATCCGTATTCTTTCCCCGGGATCGGCTGATTCCACTCAAGATCGAATACGATGAATACATCCTTGTCTCTTACCATCCTGCTTAACATAATTTATACCTTAATGTCGTCCTTGTTCTTTACAAGTTTATATACAATAAGAATTACGGCAAAGAGCCATACTACGATAGCAAGCATCGGGATTACGGAGATCGAGTTGATCCTGAATACGATAGGAGAACCTGTATTCTCGAATGCAACTGCGAGTCTGCCGCCGTAGTTAAATGTCTCGGCTGAAAGTCTTCCGTTCGCGTCACTTACGTTGATATCGCGGTCTACACTAAAGGGAACTGATGTAACAATCGTAACGACTCCCGTATAGGAAGACGGGATGGAATCAGTCAGGAATCCCTCGTAATCAGTCATGCCGTTTATCTTGGACATGAATGCCTCATATACCTCGGCATCTTCCTTCCAGATACTGAAGCTTGAAGTTCCGTTCGATGAGATACCGGTCTGTCTTACCGTCATGGAACTTACGGGAAGTCTCAAAAGCTTAACGTAAGGTCCTGTAAGAGTATTTACGACATCGATGTCGTTATAAGTCTCGGTAATCGTGTTCTCACCCTTAAAGTTCGAGATCAGGAAGTAGTTTGAAAGATTATTCATGCTCTCGCATCTTATGAGGATCTCATAGGGAGCGCCGCCCTCAGCATAGTAGGTACCGTTGCCCTGATCTGATACACCCTCTGTGAATACGGGGAAAGAACCTGCGTCTACAAACAGGTTATCGAGAACAGAAGCATTGGACAGAACATTCATTACACCTGTGATATCCGAGTCGGAAGCGACCTGTCTTAAGTCTGTATCCACGCAGATATACTCATCGCGGCTTCCGTACAGAGGAATGCTGTCGCCTGCGATAACCGTGATCTCTGTCTGTCCCTTCTTCGAATAAGGCTTCAAAGAAGTAACGTCTCCCCACTTTCCTGAGATCGAGAAGCAGTAAGCGAGGTTGATGCCGATAAGGAGGATTCCGACAAGCGTCATAAGCTCTGTCGTGATCACCTTGTTACGCATATTTATAAAGAGGAAGATACCCCAGAAGAAGCATACGCCTGCGTTGAACCACATGAAGAATACGCTTCTTGTTACCTCTCCTGCGGAAGACGCATTCGAGATAACTATGAGCGAGAGCACTGCGAATACCACGAAAGCGATCTCGTTACGGGAAGCGTTGTCGATATTACGAAGTGAGATGGCAGCCATTGTGAACAGAAGCACATTGAGCATGCCGATCCTTGCAAGAGCCATGGCCTCCTCGTAACCGAATACGGAGAGGATCGAGCTCAAAAGCGACCATGAGCATGAGATGATCACAAGAAGGATAACAAGTCCGCACGCGATCTTAGCCTTGTAAGGGATAACGCGGTTGGTAAAGAACAGGAGCACGAGAAGGATTATGAGGACCGAAGATCCCATAACAGAATATGTTCCTGCGGCAGAAACGGTAAAAGGCGTTCCCTCCAAAGTGGAAAGCAGGAAGTCGAAGATCTTAAACGTGATCCTGCTCTCGGAGAAAGCTGCCTTTACGTCAACGAAGTCGGGAGCCGTAATGAATACGGGCACTATGGCTATTGCCTGCGCGAAAAGCGAGAGCAGATAAGACTTAACAACAGGCGCTGTCTTCGCACCGGGGATAAGGCCTCTTAAGATAGGCACGATGCAGACAGCGAAAAGAAGTCCCGTCAAAACTCCGGTGAAGCCTCCGCAGGCAAAGAGTGCATAAACTGCTACCGTGCACCAGAAGTCAGCCTTAAGGCCTCTTCTCATGAGTGTCTCAGTAACACATAAAGCGAACGGAGCGACAATCATGATGTTGAAGATCTGGGGATTTACCGAAGATACGATATTTACTGAAGAAAGAGCGTACATGCAGGAAAGAACCATGGCTGTCCAGCTTCTGATCTTAACGTGGCCTGCAAGGAACTTATACATACCGAGAGACAAAAGTCCGAATCTTACATAGAAGAATATACCGAGAAGGAATCTTCCGATGCTTCCGCCGAAGATAAGGCAGATAAGGAAAGAAGGATAAAGATGACCCGTAAGGATATCGGATATGGCATCGGATACATAGATCCTTCCGGCCATAAATCTCGAGCGGAGCTCGACAATATCAGCTGTCTGGGCATCGATAACGCCCATGAAGCCCATGGGAGCCCAATCGATAGTAAGCAGGAGTATGACCATCGGAAGGATGAATGCCACAACCGCTATGAACAATGCATCTTCTTCAATCTTTTTTCTCATCTTGAGCCACCTCTTCTTCGACTACAGTAACTTTCTTAGCATCACGGGCGGTAAGCTTCTGCACAAGCAGAACAGCCCCCAAAGCAACTATACCGGCCGCCGATATAAACGCAGACTGTGTAAAGCCTGCAGGCACATATTCTAATTTTACATCATGTGAACCCGGTCCTAAAGCCACTCCGCACAAAGCATCGCCGACTGACAGGAGTTCACACGGTTCGCCGTCCACTTCAAGACTGAATCCCTCGGTATAAGCGATGGTAAGGAGCATGAAGCCTCCGTCCCCCGCATCGATCGTTCCGGTCAGTGAAGTATCATCCAGCGAAGTGACGTTAAGCTGGCGCTGACTTAATACAGACACCATCTGATCATACCCCGCCTGATTCAGTTCATACGTATAGACCCTTAAGGATCCTGACGGTGAATCGTTATAAGTAACAGTAGCACTTATCGGGTCTCCGGTAAACGTTCCCAGGTAAATAATCTGATAACTTCTTATCTCGTACTCGGTCACCTTGCCGCCGTTGATGATCTTGACCCTTCCACCCTTCGAGCAGTCGGCATAAAGATAGATATCAGCTCCTATGTCGGCGGAATCGACCGTTATGGTGTATGAGCTTTTCGAGCCGGCGGCAGTGAAGGTGTATGTCATCGCGTTTCCGGAAAGGCCCGTCGCGTTAAGGCCCTCCTCCGCAGATGAATACGAAGCAACGGGAAGATACACGTCAGCCTCAACACCCATAGCCCTTACCCAGTCGTTGGTCTTGACGAACACGTCGGTTATGGAGGACGAAGGCTCGAATCCCAAGATGTCTTCCGATGTCATGAAGCCTACGGAAAGCGCATCGGGGTTATCGTAGAAGTGCACCTCATCCTGAACAAAAGACTCGTTAAAGTAGAGTGGGATGTTCTGTGTATCCTGGATCGTCGCCTGGCTTCGAACGCCCAAAAGTGTTGCCGTAACCCTTGTAAGACCGGCATTTCGAAGTCCGTTGATGCCGTTGTTGTGGAAGCCGAAGTTTCGCATGTACTTAACGAAGCTCTCCCTTGCCGTCGAGGAGAAGATCGACATGCCCTTAACGTCGTAGACCGACTGTATGTCACAGATAAAGTTAGGGTAAAGCTCCGTTCTCTCGAACAAATTGTGTCCTTCGGCAGAAGCAAGTTCAGTCGCCGTATCGTGTATCGTCTGTCTGTTCTTGCCGTAGAAGTCGTAGCCCGTGAAGCTCTCGTGCTCGGCGACGCGGCCTATCGTGAAAGCCGATGCCGTCAGTGTCTCGCACATCATGGTGATGGTGAGCACGACCTGAAGCACCATGCTCTTCTCCCTGTCGCTCATGATGACGGAGCGGAGCACTGAAGACTGGATAATAAGGAACAGAAGCGTAAGGCCGATCTGCTGGTAACCCTCGTTGCCCGTACCGAACTTCTCATAAAGGACGAGGAAAACGCCAGTTCCGACGCAGACTGCCGCGAGCTGCCCGGGAGTAAAGGTCTTAAGCACCCTTATGGTCATGAATCCGATGATAACCACGAGGAAGCTCATCATGTAAGACTGCCTGTAAGGGATCTGGTTCGGGAAGTGAAGTCCGTGCCAGATGAAGTTTAACGTCTTCATATTGAAGCTTAAGTACATAAACAGCAGCATCAGGCCGAAAGAGATCTTTTTTCGAAGCGTGATGCCCGTTCTCGATGCGGCCATGAAGAACAGCGGAAGCATCAGGAAAGCCACGGTTCCGCACGCGACATTAGCCATACCGTCTCTTATGTTGGGGTTCGCGCTTACAAGGAATCTTCCCAGGAAATCGAAAAGGCTTCCCGTGGGATTAAAGTCTACAGGGAACTCGTCGCCCGTGGCGGAAGAATGCTGAAGTATTAGGTATGTCGGGATAACGACTACCGCCGAGATCGCGCCTGCAATGGCGGAACTTAAGGCGAATCTTCCCGCACTTGCGAAGAAGGACCCCACCGTAAGTCTGTCGGAAGGCATGAACGCGAAGTACATCGCGACCGAGAAGAACACGAGGAATATGCATACCATGTATCCCGAGTAGTAATTCGCAGTGATGAGCACCGCCAGAGAGATTAT
>CADAXO010000110.1 GCA_902791885.1 Oscillospiraceae bacterium
TAATCTGAAAGAACATCAAGATATGCGTTAATAACCTGCGAAGATACTTCAGGCGGCAGCGGCTCGGGATCGGCAGTCTCATTCGTTTCCGAGGTTTCATCTGTAGGATTCTTCCCTCCCCATGAGACACCTTCACCGTCCCTGCTGCCTCTTCTTCCCGACCTTCCGGAATCTCCGCTGTTACAGGCCGTAAGAAGGAATGATGCCGCAAGTGCCAAGGCGCCCGCCTTAAGAAGTATCTTTCTGTTCATTTTTTACCTCTGTCAGCCTCCGAGTTCGGCCATAAGGTCATCGTAATTCTGAGCGCTGCTGTTTGTGGATCTTACTGCAACCGCCCAATCGTTCTCACCGTACCATTCTTCATCATAGAAAGGATTGCTCTCAAGAACACCGGTGAATGACGCGATGTAATTGTTTAACTCAGAATTGTATGTGTCCTCATCGATCTCGGAACCATTCAATTCGTATGAATAAGTAGATGTGAATTCCTGATCGGATGACTCCTCATAAACCTCGCTTCTGTAAAGCTCGTTAACCTGTTCGTATCTGTTGCCGTCGGGCTCATACTCCGTGATGAAGTATTCCGAATTCTCGTCACTCCATCCTGTGGTAACGATGAGGTTGCCGTTGGAAAGTGTTACGACATCCGTGTAGAATCCGCCGCCTGCATTTAAGATGGTGTTCTCGACATGCAGCATCTCGACAGCTTCCTGTGCCATTGCATCGTATGTGAATACCTTAACGGCACCTGTCATGAAATAATCACTGTTAGCCTCATATCCGTTCTCTTCATCAGCTGCATACTGGATAATAAGTTCGGGAATATCATCGCCTGTGATATCGATATAATTGCACACAGGCATAGCGGCATACTGATCATCCTCAACAAGCTTGATATTCGACTCGTACTCATGAAGTATGGAGATGTACTCATCATTAACAAGCTCGATCGCAACTGCGGGTGCTGTCACTTCTGTAGTTCCGATATAAGACTGATCCGTGTACTCGTCTACAGTAGAATCCGTGGAATCTGTGTAGTCTGTAGCATCCGTATCCTCGGCGGTCTCAATAACTTCAGTCTGTTCTGCAGGCTCTGCCCCGGTCTCACTTGTCTCTTCCGTCTTAGTTGAACAAGCGCTTAAAGCCAGTGAAGACACAAGTGTCATGGCAAGTGCCGCTCTCATCATCTTGGTAAACTTTCTTGAATGCATAAATTGCCCCCCTTATATCAGTTTTACTGCAAACACATTCTTTATATCATCAACGCCCATCTCATATGCTATCTCGAACTTCGAAGACAGCACAGAAGGAAGCGTAATGTACTCGGTCTTGATATCTGTTCTGATGTCGCCGTAAGGAGTGTGTATCACGCCCTCAGTCTTACGCGCAGTGTCGAAGACAAGCTCGCTTTTATACTCGCCCGTGCGCTTAACGGAAGCGACACCTGTTTCTTTGTCTAATCTGATCTCGTAAAAAGAGTGCTCTTTGTCACCCTCGTGAATCTGCTTCCACTTGATAAGAAGTGAAGACGGTGTGTCCTCGTATATCCCGGAGGTTCTTAAAGGCTTTTCGAAAGCTCCCGAAATAATCTCAAGCTCACGTATCATACTTGTCTACCTGGACACGCTTCGTGCCCTTGGGAAGGCCCCTTCCTAAGAAAGGTGATGCCACCTGCTCGAAAAGCTCCGGATCATCACTCGTGTAAAAATGTCTGGTCACTTCAGTGCCGTCGGAACAGATACCCTTCTCCTCGAGTATATTCTTAACCACGCCCGCTACAGCCACGCCGGAATTAATGAGCGTGACATCGGGTCCCATAACTTTCTGTATCGTAGGTGCAAGCAAAGGATAATGCGTGCAGGCAAGTACAACCGTATCGACACCTTTTTCCTTCAAAGGCTTCAGGTACTCGCTTGCGGTAAGATAAGAAACTTCATTATCCCACCAGCCCTCCTCTGCAAGCGATACGAACAAAGGACATGCACTGGACACAACATCCAATCCTTCGATATCTTTGCCGTATTCTCTTACGGCCGATTCATATACGCCCGACCCGATGGTCGCACGTGTCGCGATGATACCGATCTTGCCGTTTCGCGTGGCCTTAACGGCCTCTCTTGCGCCCGGCATAACAACTTCAACAACAGGTACGTCACAAACCTTGGAAAGTGTCTTATACGCATGTGTACTCGCGGTATTGCAGGCGATGACGATCATCTTGACGTCCTGCTCTTTAAGAAACTTCATGTCCTGCAGCGAATACTTGATTATGGTGTCATGGGACTTCGTTCCGTACGGAGCTCTTCCGTCGTCACCGAAGTAAATCGTGCTCTCGTTTGGAACAGCGGCAATGATCTCACGAAGGACCGTCAATCCTCCGATACCCGAATCAAAAACACCTATCGGTCTTCTGTCTGCCATTACCACTCCACCTCGTATCTGGGCTCAATCGTAAACTTACGTCCCGAGAGTTCCCTGTGCCTGTTATCTACGGGTATTCTACCGAACATCAATCCCGTTGACCACAGCTGCTGGTGCTTTATCCTGCCGCCGTCCTTGGCGCGGAAGCTTAAGTTCACCTGGTTTCTTCCGTAGTTTCCGTCGCCCAATATCGGGTAACCCAGGTGCGCAAACTGCGCTCTTATCTGATGCGTTCTGCCCGTGATAAGTTCGCACTCGATCTCCGACAGTCCGTCCTTATAGTTAAGGACTCTGTATCTTGTCGTTATGGGAAGGTCGCCTTCCTGCTTGATGTCGTGTATATAGACCTGCCCGGAAGGTGTCTTCTCAAGATATGCGGACACTTCGCTCATTATGGCTTCGTCCTGACAGATCACGGGCTCACCCAGATCCTTCGGGATCTTGCCTACGACAAGGCATCTGTAGCGCTTCGTAACGAGGTTGCTCTTGAAAAGCTTCACCGCATCCTCAAGGTAATCTTTATTCTTCGCTACCATGAGCATGCCGCCGGTATTCATGTCGATCCTGTGGACGAGCTCGGCATTCCTGTTGCCTTCACTCTTACGGATTATCTCTATAAGATTCTCTTCCGTCGTCTTGCCGCTGTGGACCGCGAGGCCCTGCCTCTTGTTAACGATAAGAAGGCCGTCAGTCTGAGCCACTACTGTATAGTCGTTATCCTTCGGCTTCTTAGCTTTAACTTCAGCATCGAAAAGGCTGTCAGGCAGCCACACCTGAACATTCTGTCCTTCAAGAACTTTAATGTCAGACGAGACCTTCTTTCCGTCTATCCTTATATCTTTATGCTTCAGGGCTTTATAAAGATCCGCCTTAGACAAAGACGGGAAGTTAACGGTACACGCCTTAACGACATGCTCGCCGTTAAGGGACTTGTCTACAGTGAATTCTCTCATTAAGTTACGATGTTGATCCCGAGCATTGAAAGCACGCCGATGATGATGCCTGCGAGGACAACGCCGCACATATATCGAGGATGGAAGCTGCGAGCGTTCCTGTCCATGCGCCCGTTCCGGGAAGCGGAATGCCTACGAAAAGAAAGAGCGCAAGATACACTCCCATCTTGCCTGCCTTAAGCTTCTCACCGCCCTTGTGGCCCTTTTCGAGGCAGAAGGTGAAGAACTTTCCTATGAACTTCTTATCCTTACCCCACTCAAGGACCTTTCTTGAGAAGAAGAAGATAACGGGTACGGGAAGCATGTTGCCCACGATACATACGGGATAAGCGATGTACGCAGGTACTCCCGCGATAAGCGCATAGGCTATAGCTCCTCTGATCTCTATCAGGGGAACCATTGCGATGATGAATGCGTTGATGCAAATATTTAACATAAACTGTTTATACTCCTGATTCTTTCCGCATAGATTGTCGCATAACGACACGGCCTTTACAAACTTACTTGTTATCTACCTCATTTATCCACGAATGGTGGTAGTGCTTCTTCCTGTACTCCTCGGGTGTCATGCCGGTCTGCTTACGGAAGACCTGTATGAAGTGGCTTTGAGAAGAAAACCCGAGATAGTTCGCGATCTGAAGACTAGTGTCATCCAAGTGCCTTAACATATTCTCCGCGATCTCTATCTTGCTGTCTCGTATATACTCACTCACGGACTTGCCCATCTCTTTTTTGAAGAGCTTGCTTAAGTAACTGGAGTTTACCGAGAGCGCGTTGGCCACCTGTTCGACCGACAAGGGCTCCTGAACGTGTGCGCGGATGTAATCTATAGCGAGTACGACATACTTCGAGACGACCTTATTCTTCGCAAGGTCTCTCATCCTGACGCAGTAGGCCATGCTGATCTCATCGCATAAAGCCCAGACTTCTTCTTCGCTGTTCGCGGCATCGACCTTCGTTATATAAATATCGCTCAATGTATAACTCTCGGCGATATCCATACCGGCCTCGATGCAGAATCTGGAAATAAGGGCGGTCATGATAACTGCATGGTATTTCTCATTCGTAAGGCTGTCCTTCGACAGTACTCCCTTACGTCCGTTTACAGGCTGACCCTTATTCTTCTTACGAAGCTCGATAAACTTATTCAGTCCGTCTACATCACCTGATGAGATCATGCCGTAATGACGGATCTCGCTGTTATATGCAGTCCTTCTGTAATCGTTATCGCGCTCCGACAGAAGTCTTCTTTCAATCTCCTGATCTACGTTCATCAATCAATGACTCTTATCGATGTGATCACAGGCTGGTTCTCCGGAAGAACTGTTCCGTTAGTATCCTCAACGACAGCGTCTTCAACAATCTGATCTACATACTCCATGCCACTCGTTACATGTCCGAAGCCTGCATAGTTGCCGTCCAGGAAGAGTGAATCCTCATGAACGATAAAGAACTGTGAAGACGCAGAGTTATAGCTCTGGCCGTTTCTTGCCATAGAGATAGTACCTCTTGTGTGTGAGATATTGTTCTGGATCCCGTTATTGGAGAACTCGCCGATGATCTGTTGATCCGATCCGCCCGTTCCGTTACCGCTGGGATCTCCTCCCTGGATCATGAAGCCATCCATGATCCTGTGGAATGTGAGGCCGTCGTAGAATCCGGATTTCGCAAGATTGATGAAGTTGGTAACCGTGATAGGAGCTTCATCTGCATCGAGTTCCACCTCAATAGTTCCGTAGTCCTCCACGTCTATAGCGACATGGTGAAGACCTGAAAGATAATCGCCGTCAGGCCTGTTCCTGTCCCTCGGATCCTCGTACTTAATGCATCCTGCAAGAATACACATCGTTGATACAACTGCAACTGCAGCAACCAAGATCTTCTTTATACTCTTCATTTCTTTCCTGTTTTCCTTTCAAAAATACCCATACATTGTAACACCAAGCATGGTGATATCATACTTCAGCGGTTAAACTGCATTGATCATAGAACTTCTAAAGCCGGTCCTTGATGATCTATTTCCCCAGGTTCATACTATTTGTTCAAAAATCAAGAAATAGTATGGACAAATGCCCTGATTTCCATACTCTTTCGGCAAAAATTCCAATATAGTATGGAATTCGGCCTTCATTTCCATACTATATTAAGAAAAAACGGCAAATAGTATGAGATTTGCCCAAATTCCCATACCAAATCATTAAAAATCCAAAAATAGTATGAACTGATCGAAGTCCGGAGCGAGCAATTTAAAAGGTCCACAGTTGTTATACTGCAGACCTTGTTGATGTTTATTCCCGATTATCTCTTGATGATCCTGTAAGGAGATACGTAGTAATCGTTTTCCTCAAGATCGAGTCCCGAAGGGAGACTTATGATGGACCTCGGGCAGTCGTCGAAAGCCCACTGTCCTATCTGATTTACAGTGTCGGGGATGTAGACATATGCAAGCTCATCGCAGTAGTCGAACGCCTCTCTTCCTATGGTCCTTAAGCCACTGGGAAGATATATGTACTCAAGGTCCTCACACGTGTTGAATGCGTAATCATCAATTTTTGTTACCGTGTCGGGAAGTATGACAGATGTGATGATATCGCAGTCCTGGAAGCAGCTCTGTCCGATAGTGTCGATCGTGCAGTTCTCGTCGAAGACTACATTGCGGAATCCGTTACATCCGTAAGGAAGTTCGAGTGTGCCGCTTCCGAAGATCGTGATCGTACCGTCTCTTGAGATCTCGTATGTGGCATTGTCGCCGCAGTCGCCGGAACCTTCGATTCCGTGGATCGTATCGGCATCGCAGATCTTGTGTGTCATGGAGAACACTTCAAGAGGAAGCAGATAATAGTTGTAAGTAGGATTGCTGTCTGCTCTCTCACCGGAATCGTAAGAATCACCTGTGTATGAGTTACCGCAGTCCCATGTAGGATCCACGTGATACCATGTTCCGTCGATGCATACGCAAGCCCATGCATGGTTACAACCCTCATCATTCTTGAACGTGTTCGAGAGAACAAGATCAGGTGCATTGGCACCGATACCGAATGATACAGCCGCAGGAACGCCTGCTGCTCTGCAAAGTGCAGTGAATGTATTTCCCAGACCTTCGCAGATAGCTACCTTACGCTGGATAAGAGTAGATGCATCGTCGTGGTAGACCGTGTAGGGATCTTCGATCTGTATGAAATCATATGCAAAATCCGTAACCATGTAGTTATAGATCGCGTATACCTTCTCCCAGTCATCGCGGCAGCCTGCAGTGATGCGCTGTGCCGTGGAGACTACAACGGGAGAATCACACTCGACGTCGTTCTGAGGCTGAAGGCACTCTTCAAGTGACTGAGCATCAGTCCACAATTCGCTGCAGCGCTCTACGTTAAAGTCGTAGCACATTGACTTAACGAAACAGAGATTGCCGTCAGCCTTCTTGGTAAGTGCGATCTCATCGTATCTGTGCTGGAGACCGTCTGCATTCATGACGAACATGATGTAGTAAAGCTGATCAGTCTGAAGATTGTCAGCAACATTGAATGAGAATGATCCGTCTCCGCCGCCTGTACTTACGATGGAATTAAGTTCGTTCGTTACGTTGATTCTCATTCCCGTACCGCAGGAAGTATCAACAACAATATCTCCGCCCTGCAGTGAGAGTACCGTCGCCTGACCGGTCTTGGATCTGAAGGTCAGAGACGTATAGTCTGCATAGTAGTTCTGGATATTAAGTGAACTTAATCCGGCGTTCGGATCGAGGTTTCTTATGACAGAAGCCTTATCTGAAGATGCGGAATCAACTGCCGCCATAACAGGCGCACCCATAACATTCGCGATAACCGCGACCGTTGCTGCAACAGCTGCCAGTCTTCTTAAACTTTTCATGATCAGTTCCTCACTTGATCTTTCCCGCTGCTGCAAGTGCCTGCTCGAAGTCAGCTTCTTCAGCAACGCCGTCCATTCTGTACTTAAGCTCTACGATTCCCTCGGAAGCTCTTCTTCCGACCGTAACTCTCAAAGGGATACCGAGGAGGTCTGCGTCCTTGAACTTAACGCCCGGACGCTCGTTTCTGTCGTCGATCAAAGTCTCATAGCCTGCATCGATATAAGCGTTATAAAGCTTCTCAGCAAGTCCCATGATCTCTTCGTCGTTAGTCTTTGTGGGGATGACGATAACCTTGTAAGGTGCTGCGATAGCAGGCCACTTGATACCGTCCTCATCGTTGTACTGCTCGATGATGGCAGCGATCGTTCTGGATACGCCGATACCGTAGCATCCCATTACCATTGACTGCTCCTTACCTTCCTTATCGAGGTATACGCAGCCCAAGGAATCGGAATACTTTGTTCCGAGCTTGAAGATATGTCCGACCTCAACGCCTCTTGCCATTCCGAGAGGCTGTCCGCACTTAGGGCAAAGGTCACCCTGCTTAACGTTCTTAACATCCTTAACGATGTCGGGAGTGAAATCTCTTCCGATGTTTACGTTCTTAAGGTGGTAGTCAGTCTCACATGCGCCGACGATGAAGTTCTTCATGCCTGCGACCTCGGAGTCCATAACAACCTCGATCTTCTCCTTAAGTCCTACAGGACCTGCGAATCCGACCTTGGCGCCTGTTATCCTCTCAACATCCTCGAAGGAAGCGAGATCCATTTCCATTGCATCGTAGATATTGCCGAGCTTTGTCTCGTTGATATCTCTGTCGCCTCTTACCATAACTGCGACGATCTTGCCGTCGATGTTGTAAAGGATCGTCTTAACGAACTTATCGGGAGTCGTATTCATGAATGCGATGAGCTCTTCGATAGTCTTAACGTCAGGTGTATGGATCTTCTCTACGGGAAGCTCAGCTGCTGTATCAGCCTCACCTTCCTTGCAGGAAGCCTTCTCCTCGTTAGCAGCATATCCGCATGCATCGCAGAAGCAGATAGCATCCTCACCGATAGGGCTCTTAACCATGAACTCCTGGGAACCGGAACCGCCCATTGCACCTGAGTCGGCATCAACAACAGTGTAATCCAGGCCGAGTCTGTCGAAGATCCTTCTGTATGCGTCGTACATGATCTTGTAGGACTTATCGAGACCTTCCTCGTCAACGTCAAAGGAGTAAGCGTCCTTCATGACGAACTCACGGGAACGGATAACACCGAATCTCGGTCTCTTCTCGTCTCTGTACTTGTGCTGGATCTGATAAAGCGTAACAGGCAGATTCTTGTAGGATCTGAAAGTATCTCTTACAGCCTCTGTGAAAGGCTCCTCATGCGTAGGTCCGAGGCAGAAAGGTCTTCCGCCTCGATCGCTCATTCTGAACATCTCGGGGCCGAACTTCTCCCATCTTCCGGAAGCCTGGTAAGCCTCGGCGGGAAGCAGTGCGGGCATTATGAGCTCCTGTGCTCCTGCCCTGTCCATCTCCTCACGGATGACCTTCTCGACATTCTTGTATACCTTGAAGCCCATGGGCATATATGCGTAGATACCTGATGACATCTTGCGGATAAGGCCCGCTCTCAACATTAACTTGTGTGAGGGTATCTCTGCGTCAGCAGGTTTAAATATTATAAAGGGCGATGTCTGTTTTTTCAACGGCGGCGCGAATGCGAAGTAACGCTTACATGGCAGGCATTGGTAAGGATCATGGGCCTTCTGCGGGTTTTATCGAACAGGAAATCCCTTAAAGCATTGCGAAAAGCTCTCGTCGTGATCTTCGCATCAATGCTCTCGCCCTTAAGTGCAACCGGTGACAGAAGCTGGCTTACCTTCATTGCAAGTGCATCGTGTATCTCCCGCTTCTCGTCTTCGATAACAAAGCCGACGGAATCGATGACAGGCTCGCATGCAAGCTCACCTGAAGCAAGGTCAACGGTGATCGATATCGCGACGCAGCCGTCGTCACCTAAGTGGATCCTGTCACTCATAACGTGATCGTCTCTTACGGCAGCTGAAGAACCGTCAATAAGAATAGCCTGTGCGGGAACCTCGCCCGTTACCTCTGCCGTCTTGCCGTCAGTCTCGAACACGTCACCATTTCGAAGTACGAAGATATCCTCAGGATCCATGCCGAGGCTTTGCGCGAGCTGTGCGTGTCTTATGAGCATTCTGTAC
This sequence comes from Oscillospiraceae bacterium, assembly GCA_902791885.1. Next base: position 9,463 of record CADAXO010000110.1, read on the forward strand.
TCGCCGTGTACCGGGATGAAGAACTTCGGCTTAAGAAGCGTATGAAGAAGTCTGATCTCGTTCCTGTAAGCGTGTCCCGATACATGAACTTCCGCGAGTGACTCATAGATAACATCCGCACCTCTTTTGAGGAGCTCATCAACGAGCTTATAGATAGACTTCTCGTTACCCGGGATAGGATGTGCGGAGATGATTACGGTATCCCCGTCTCTTATCTCGACTTCCTTATGTGAAGCGAACGCCATTCTCGAGAGTGCACTCGTAGGCTCAGCCTGCGAACCGGTCGTCAGCACGACGATCTCTTCGTCAGGATATCTGTTGATCGATCCTATGTCGATCAGCGTATCGGGGTTCATGTCGATGTACCCCAGGGAGTTCGCGATATTAAAGCAGTTGATCATCGATCTTCCGCAAAGACATACATGTCTGCCGTTCATCTCGGCCGCCGTGAAGATCTGCTGCATTCTGTGAACGTGGCTGGAGAAAGTAGCTACGATTATCCTGCCTTCAGCCTTCTTGAAGATATTCTGGAAGGCTTCGCCGACATCCTTTTCGGAAGGGGAAGAACCCTCCTTCTCGATATTCGTACTCTCGCAAAGGAATGCGAGAACGCCCTCATGTCCGAGCTCACCGAATCGTTGAAGATTAATGACTTTTCCGTTGATCGGTGTGTAATCGATCTTAAAGTCACCGGAATGCACAACAAGTCCGACGGGAGTCCTGATCGCGATCGCATATGAATCCGCGATACTGTGATTTACTCTTACGAATTCAACCTGGAATGAAGTTCCGAGTCTTACACGCTCGCCGTTGCGGCATGCATCGAGAGAGATACCCTTGAGGCTTACGCCGTTATCCTCAAGCTTATGTCTTACAAGCTCTATCGTAAGCTTGCCGCCGTAGACGGGACACTTAAACTCACGGAGAAAATAAGGGAGTGCTCCGATGTGATCCTCGTGTCCGTGTGTAAGTATGATTCCGCGAAGCTTATGAGCGTTATCGCGGATGTATGTATAATCCTGAATTACGCAGTCAACGCCCGGTGTATCATCGCCTCCGAATGCCATTCCGACATCGACGATAATGATGTCATTGCCATACTCGAAAGCGGTCATATTCTTACCGATCTCAAGAAGACCGCCGAGAGGTATTATCTTCAGTTTTTTCTTGGGCTTCGGTGCTCTTACCTTCTTAGGCTTGGGCTCCTTGACCTTCTGCTTTGTCTTAGCCGTATTCTTTTCAGATGACTTTGTCTTGTTTGTTGTTTTCGATGTCTTTGCTGATGACTTTACCGAAGTCTTTCCTGACTTCTTCTTACTTTGTTCTTTTGCTTTCTCGCTCATTGTTTCCTCATTTCGATTATAGGTTTGATTTTAATTTACGATGTAAACTTCGCAGTCGGTTACCGTGTGGTCCCCATTCGCGTAGATGTCGATGTGGCTTCCGTTAACGCCGGAGCCTCTGTCCTCAACGGTGTAGTATCCGTCACCGCCTAAAGGATCGTTCGGAAGGTAGATAGTGGTTCCTGCCGGAAAGATGCTCCAGTCGGCAGCGACAGTTCTTCCTTCGGAGCAGGTCGTTCCCGTTGCCGTACCGGTACTCCACGTTCCGTCGGATCTTAACTGAGGTCCGTAGAAAGTGATGTGGCATGTTCCGTAGTAAGTCATGCCTGAAGT
>CADAXO010000111.1 GCA_902791885.1 Oscillospiraceae bacterium
AGATTACAGTACCAAATCAATGTTTCCGGAAGTTTAGTACTGTAACTGGCTGAAATACTGGATCAACCAAGAACTCGGCCAGCGAATGAGCCACCTTTTGAGACAGTTGGACTCAGTTGAATCTCGCGGCGACGCGGCGGCGCTTGAAGCGGGGACTGAGTTTCCTTCTTAAAGCGAAAGTATTAAGCGCGAGGGCGCCGGTCCATGCACACACTTCTGCGATGGCGGCGGCCCTGAAGCCGATGGTTCCAATAAGAAGCGATATTGCGGCGATCCTAAGCACCATCTCGAGCACGCCGGACCACATGGGGAGGACCGGGTCGCCCATACCCTGAACACCGTTTCGCACAACGAAAAGGCAGTCAACTGCAATGATGCAGACTCCGCATATAGGCATGAACTCACATGCGATTCTTACTGATTCATCACCCTGAATGAAGAACCTGATCAAAGGCTCGGGGAAGAAAGTCATCAGTGAACCCAAGACCACATAAGTGATGAACGATATCGTGAGGCAGACGCGAAGTCCCTGCCTGATGCGGTCGAATTTACGCGCACCGTAATTCTGGCTTGTGAAGGCGCTCATCGCATTGCCCGCAGTGGCGGCAGGATTCATGAACAGGTTCAGATATTTGCAGCATGCGGAATATGCGGCTGTGTAATCGACACCGAATGAATTGATGAAGTGCTGGACCACCATGCAGCCTATGGCAGTTATTGAATTCATGAACGCCATCGGAAGACCGTTTCTGAACATATCGATATATACTTTCTTATCGTTATGAAAGTCTGAACGGTGCAGTCTGATGATCTCGATCTGACGAAGCCTCGTTACGCAGACCAAAGTCGATATGATCTGTGCGATGACCGTCGCGACCGCGGCGCCTTCGACGCCGGTCTTCAGAATGAAGATGAAGAACGAGTCGAGGATAAGATTACTTCCCGACGACACAATGATCGCCTTTAAAGGTGTACGGCTGTCACCGAGAGCGCGAAGGATCGATGAACTGACGTTATAAGAAATGGACGTACAAAGACCGCCGAATATTACATATCCGTAAGTCAGACAGTCGTTCATGAGGATCGGGTCGGTGCTTAAGATCTTCAATGCGGACGGCAGGAATAACAAACTTCCGACCGTGAGAATAACAGACATTATAACCGCCAGCTGAACAGTCGCGGCGATCCTGTGACGGAGTTCGTCGAGTCTTTTGCCACCGAAGCTTTGGGCGATCAATACGCCGAATCCGTTCGCAAGTCCCAATGAGAAACCGACGATCAGGAAGAACAGCGATCCCATATTTCCGACCGATGCGAATGCGTTGTCTCCGAGGCCTTTGCCGACGATATACATATCGACAAAATTATAGACTTGCTGCAACGTACTGGTCAGAAGCAGCGGCCAGAAGAAACTCATTATATGCGACGCCGGATTGCCGGTCGTGAAGTCGGTTGTCTTTGTCTTAATATTTTCCATCTTAGGGTTAATCTAATCCCCGCGGCGGATCAATAACAGAAATCTTTTGCTTGAGTTTTGACCGTTTTTTGTTATTTTATGGGTATGGATAAAGAAATCATCAGATATACTACGGTCAACGGAATAACCGTTATCGATAACCCGGCGGCTGACTTCCCTTCGCATTGGCATAACGCGGGCGAGTTCACGCTGATATTAAAGGACGGCTGCCGCTTCAGGGTGGCGGACAAAGAGTATGAGCCGAAGGCGGGAGATCTCCTTCTTATATGGCCCCGCGAGCTTCACGAGGTCCTTAACGTTCCTCATAAGGGCTCCATGTTCATTCAGTTCGCGTCGTCTCTCATAGAGAATAATTCAGATCTTGCGGCGGCCTCACGGTTCTTCACGGATATCCATCTGATAAGTCATGAAGACGAGCCTGAACTCACGGACAAGATCAAGGAAGATATGCTCGCTGTCAGGGATCTTTATAACAATAAACGGCACTTTATCGAGACAAGGTGCAAACTTCTGGTATACGATTCGCTTCTTAAGATCGGCGAATACGTCATGAATGAGCACCGGGAGTTCATCGGAAACGAGCGTTTCTCCGAGAAGTCCTGGGACTACATTAGAGCCGCCTGCAACTTCATATCGGAGCACTCTTCCGAGGATATTACGCAGGCGGAGGTCGCGGATTATGTGGGGCTTTCTACGTTCTACTTTTCGAAGCTTTTTAACGAGTACATGGGCACGTCCTTTCCCGAGTATCTGTCGGGGATCCGCGTGCAGAACGTCATAAACCTTCTTCTTAACGAGAACCTCTCCATAACGGAGTGCGCTTTCATGGCGGGCTTCCAGTCGACGACCCGCTTCAACAAAGCTTTTCGCGAGGTTACGGGCTGCACCCCGCGGGAGTACCGCAAGATGCACGCAATTAACGTGTAAGTGTTGTGAGACAATAGGGAAGAAAACAAGACACACCGAAAAGGAGAACTTCCCATGTTAGGAAACTTCAGCTACAGAAATGCAACCGCGCTTTACTTCGGCGACGACGCCATCAAGTACTTGAACGACGAGCTCCCCAAGTACGGAAAGAATGTGCAGCTCATCTACGGCGGCGGTTCGATCAAAAGAAACGGGATCTACGATGAAGTCGTAAAGATCCTGAAGGATAACGGCAAGAATATCATCGAGGACGGCGGCGTAATGCCTAACCCCACAGTCGACAAGATGATGGAAGGTATTAAGATCGCAAGGGATAACAACGTCGATCTCCTGCTTTCTGTCGGAGGCGGATCGTGCTGCGATTATGCCAAGGCGGTGTCGGTCTCGGTTCACTGTGATGAGGATCCGTGGGATAAGTATTTCGTACGCTTCGAGGAGCCGACATGCGAGATCGTTCCCGTCGGATGCGTGCTCACAATGGCGGGCACAGGTTCCGAGATGAACGGCGGCTCCGTTATCACGAACCATGCGCAGAAACTTAAGGTCGGCCACGTGTTCGGACCCGAGGTCATGCCTAAGTTCGCGGTCCTCAACCCCAAGTACACATACTCGCTTCCCAAGCGCCAGATGGTCGCGGGGATCTACGATATCTTCAATCACATCTGCGAGCAGTATTTCTCGGGGACCGACGATAACACCAGCGACTATATCGCCGAAGGCCTTATGAAGTCGGTCATCAAAAGTTCGCTCGACGCTTTGGAAGATCCTGAGAATTACGAGGCAAGATCCAACATTATGTGGAGTGCGACATGGGCTCTTAACACGCTCATCGCGATGGGAAAGACAGAGGACTGGATGGTTCACATGTTAGGCCAGTCTGCAGGCGCTTACACAGATGAGACACACGGCATGACTTTGTCGGCCGTATCGCTTCCTTACTACAGATACATCATGCCTTACGGCCTTCCGAAGTTCGTAAGGTTCGCGACGGAAGTCTGGGGTGTCGATCCTGAAGGAAAGACAGACGAGCAGACTGCTGAAGAGGGCTTGAAGAAGATGGAGGAGTGGATGAAGACCTTGGGCCTTACCATGAATCTTACAGACCTCGGCGTCACCGAAGACATGATCGATGGCATCGCAGACGGAACCTTCATCCTCGAAGGCGGTTACAAGGTGCTTACAAAGGACGAGGTCAAGGAGATCTTAAGAGCAAGTATGTGATCAGAGCTTGTTGATCATATTCGCGAGATTAAGAAAATCATCCGCTTTCATGATTGCTATGCCCGAGGCTTCCTCGCCTAACACGACGAGCCTGTCCCCGGGCTTTATATTGAAGATCTTACGCGCCTTGGCAGGGATTACGATCTGTCCTTTGTCGCCTACTGTGACGAGCCCGAAAAGATGTTTTCCCTTCGGCGGCACGTTGAGCCCCAGGTTCTCCTGAGGCTCGAAGTTTGCAAGGTCGTCCAGCGTAACTCCGAATGCGTCGGCTATAGCTTTGCTCTGTGTTAAGTTGGGGCATGTCTTGCCGCTCTCCCACTGGGCTACCGACTGCCTTGTGACACCGACAGCGTCAGCGAGATCTTCCTGTGTCATTCCATGAAGTTTTCTTAATTGGACGATGTTGTCGTTGAACATGCCGAAGTCTCCTTTTTCCTGTTTTTCTTTATGCCGAGAAGACACCATCTTACGAACGGTATCCTTGTAACGATCTCCCACAAGACTATCGCGCCTGCTATGCCTGCGATGCCGCAGAGAAGATAGAAGACGAATGCCGGCAGATCACAGTAACGGGTAAGAAGCAAAGCCACTGCCGACATCGCGAAATAATGGAACGTATAGATTCCGAAGCTTCTTTGTGTCATATAAGAAGTGAAAGGTGTCTTCTTATCAAACCACGCCCTGAATGATCCGAGCAATGCGAGGCAGACAGCCCAGCAGTAAGCGACAGCGGGAATGCTTCCCATAGTAGGCATGCTCATCGGATCGTCACCGAAGTGAAGAACAAGATAAGTAACGCCGAGTGCGACTGCTGCGATGATGAGCGGGATCCTGAATCCGGCGATCCTGTCGATGACTTCATCATGTGCGAAGACGAAGTAGCCAAGTAAGAATACCAAAGGATAGATTCCGAATCTGTAGACGCTTAAGATCGGAAGATTAAGGATCTGCGCGGAGAAGAATACAGGAATGCCGAGAAGAACGGCAGCAACTATCCCGGCCTTTGAAGTGAACTTATAAAGCTTGCCCTTCTCGAACTTCGCGATCAAAGCGAGGATAAGTGACAGAACCCAGAGCTCCTGTGAGAACCAGAGGATGCTTGTTCCCGATACATCCATGATGAGAAATCTGACAATACCGGGCAGTGCCATTAAGCCTTTGTCTGCTGCAAATGCATTGGCCTCGGCCATGCTGATATATCCCTGCATCCATCCGAAAAGAAGTATCCCGATGGTGGAGGGTACGAGAAGCTTTCTCGTTCTTGAAGCGATGAATTCTTTAATCGTGTGCTTCTCAAGGTAGTATCTCGAGCTCATGCCTGCGATAAGAAACAGGATGACCATGATCCACGGATATAAAACATAGAGCATGCTGTCCTGATACTGCACGTCGCTGAATGTCCTGAAAGACAGATCGGATAAGGCGTTGAACATAAAGAATACATGATAAACAAGTACCGCGAGTACTGAGAACCAGCGAATGTTGTCCAAATAGTGCTTTCTCATACCATTACCACCTTTGCAATTAATCTTAACACAATTATCTGCCCGCAGGCACACGCCGTCCACCAAGGGAAACTGACATTTGATGACACAAAATGTGAGTTTTTGTTGCTTTTCGGAAGTGAACAAGATGCTATAATGTATCTCGAATAAGGAATAGATACAGGAGGGGTTATGGCCACGTTATGTAAGAACTGCGGCGGAAGCCTTATATATTCGCCGTCAAAGCATAAGATGACGTGTAAGATGTGCGGGGCTGCGTTCAGGCCCGAGGAAGTTTCTGCTGCAGATAAAGAGCTGCTTCTGGATAAAGATGCGACTACGGAGGCGAAGCTTTTCGGCAGGCGTGATGCTGCTTCTTATGAGTGCCGCATCTATACCTGCAACCACTGCGGCGCGAATGTAATCATTAACGGCACAGAGGCTGCCACGGTCTGCGTTTACTGCGGCAATCCGACGGTCGTATTTAAGCGTGTCGCCAAGGAGATGAAACCTGACGGCATCATACCTTTCTCGGTT
>CADAXO010000112.1 GCA_902791885.1 Oscillospiraceae bacterium
ACATTCAACGATGAGGGAACAGGCATGTTCAGAGACCTCTACAACGGCCTCATCTACGGCGACAACTGGCAGCCCGGCGATCCTTACTATGTATTGGGCGACTTCGACGATTACAGAAAGACTCGTGACCGTCTCTACAAGGATTACAAGGACGAGATGGCATGGGCTAAGAAGTGCTGGCTCAACATCGCTAACTCCGGCAGATTCTCCTCTGACCGTACGATCTCCGAGTACGCAGAAGACATCTGGAAGGTTAAGGCTGTTAAGATCAAGTAATCCGGTCTTCGAATCTGAGTTATTTACAGGAGCTGTCTCAAGTTTGGGGCAGCTCCTTTGTTTATGGGCGCCGGGTTCATACCATTTTCCAAAAAATCGAAAAGTAGTATGGACAAACCCCTTGATTTCCATACCATATGAGCTGTTTTTCAAAAATAGTATGAGATCTTGCCTTGAAATCCATACTATATTTTGAAAAGAGACCAAAAAGTATGAGATTTGGCCATTTTCCCATACTAAATCAATAAAAATCCCCAAATAGTATGAAAATTAGTAGTTAGTAGGAATTAACCTTTTTATAAGAATTTGCAATAAAAAACGGCTTGTAGAAAGAATATTTGTTATTTATTACCAAAGCCGTGATTGTTGTTTATAAAGACCGTAATGTTATCATTGAATTGTGATTGGGACATTGCCGTCCTGGTCACTCTCATAAAAATTTGCCCGAACTTTTTATGTTGTTGTTATGAGCAAACCGCTTAACCCGAGCGGTTTGTTTTTTGTTGCTGGAGAAACGCTGATACACTACGCGTATCACTTATCAGTCTATTTATCAATATCCTGATAAATGATTCTTATTATGAAGAGAATATCAGGTTGGGGAACGTTATGAGAGGAGAACCGCAGAAAATGAGAAAGACATTAACAACAATTCTGGCCATTATAATTATGGCAACTGGAATCATTGGATTTATTCCATCCAAGTCAAATGCAGACACCTATAATCAGGGAGTCGTAACATTCGTAACTTCCCTTTATAGTGACTGTCTTTTTAGAACTCCTGATTCAGTTGGACTTAATGACTGGTGCAATAAGCTGGTTACTGGACAGGTAAGTGGTAAGCAGTGTGCTTATGGATTCTTCTTCTCACAGGAATTCATTGACCATGTATTTACTACCAAGGATGAACTTATCAATGTTTATTACAAGGTATTCCTTAACAGAGCAGCTGATCCTTCTGGTCTGGCTTACTGGAGAAACAAGATCTCTGGTGTAGACTTCATGGCAGACATCACAATCCTTTTCCAGGGATTTGCAGACTCTACAGAGTTCGCTAACAAGTGTGCTTCTTATGGAATCACAGCTGGTGCTTCTCTTAACCTTTCTGCTCCTGCTACTACTCCTTCTTCTGGTTCTTCAGTTCCTAACTCAGCTCCTACAATTCAGGACTATATCAATCAGGGTTGGGTAGAATATACTTTGGACCTTGGTCATGGTAAGACTCAGAGACTTCTTTACAGAACTTATGACTGTACTTATGAATACAATGCAATCAACAACTACAGAGCAGCTAATGGCTGGGCAGCATACGAGATCTTTGGTCCTGGTACTCCTCAGTACGACTATGCAGTAGTCAGAGCAATCAATGCTTGCTACGACTTTGGTCACATCCTGGTAGCAGCTAAGCAGAATCAGACAAACAATGATTCTACTCTTCCTGCACCTTCTCCTTATGGTCGTGGTGTACATGGTGAGAATGTAGCTGGTGGTATTGTTGGTGAGACAGTATTCAATGCTTTCCTTAATTCTTCTGGCCATAACTGGCAGTATAGACCTAACCAGCTCAATACTCTTGGTATGACAGTAGCCTCAGTAGAGTGTCTCTTCATTCTCCCTGATGGTACAATCACTACTAGATCTCCTGGTCTGGACAATAGCCCTTATGATGACCAGTGGGGTGAGCATATCACAGTATCTGCTAATACATCTGGTAGATCCACAGTAGAGCTTTTCTGGTAATACAACTTTCTAATAACTAACTTGAAGAGGGTGGTCTTTATGGCCACCTTTAATATTAATTGAGGAAGCAAAAAAGACTAATTATCGCGGGGGATGAATTCTATCTTGAGAGTACTGTTCATGGCTTCAGCAAGCCGCTTAAGTAAAGCAATGCTGGGATTTCTGGTACCTTTTTCTAAGCGTGATATATCGGCTTGGCTTATACCACTCTTTTTGGATAATTCTGATTGAGTCATACCTGCATTGATGCGGGCATTTAGAATTGCTCTGGTTATATCCATTTCAGGCTGAAGGGATTCATATTCATGGCTGAATTCCGGATCTTTCATCAGCTCATCAGTTAATTTGCTGAGGTCACTCATATATTCCGTCTGCGATTTATTTTGAAAGAGGCTCTCTGGCGAGATTGCCATACACCTCCAACAAGTGAAGGTTAGCAACAACCTTAGCTTTCATCTTCAAATCCTTTCTATATGCTATATATAGCATAATTGCAACGTATAAGTCAATGTGAATTATTATTTTCAGTAGAACTTTTGTGTTCGTTAAGCTTCTTGTAATACTCTAAATATCTGTATGCGGTACGTCGGCTGATACTTCCATTATTTACAATTTGCATCAATGATTCACCGTTTTCGTATTTGTTGATAAAGTCATTGTATGAAGCAGTCCATGATTCATCGTGTTTCTTACGTCCGCTACAGGTGGTTTCTATGCAGCAACAGATATTCAGAAAACTGTTATCAGGAATATATCTCGATAATATTGATCTCGGGTCTTGCGAGGAACCTGAAGGGGAGGAATACGCAGCCTAAGCCCTTGGAGATGAAAAGCTTGATGCCGTTGACCTCATGAAGGCCCGATATAACGCCCATAGAGGGCAGTTCGTCGTGTCTTAATACGAATTCGAGACCGAAGGGCGTTCTGATCTGTCCGCCGTGAATATGGCCCGATATCATGGCATCTACCTTGAAGGCCTGATCATCCGGAAGATGGAGGACCAGATCGGGGTTGTGGGACAGCAGGATATAGGATTTGTATTCTATACCTGCTGAGGGCTTCGGAGGGGCCATCCAGACGCGGTTGTGCCTTCCTGTATCATTTACGCCTGCGAACGCGATATAGCGGCTGTCACGGCGCGATCTTAAGTATTTGATGCAGCCGTCCATATTATCGAAGTTGAACATACCGATCTCATCAGGTGGGACGTCGGAATCATGGTTGCCTGTTACGGCCATATAGGGGATCCCGAGCTCCTTGCATACGTCTCCTATCGAATTTAAGTATCCCAAGCCTCTTAAAGCGTGTCTGTGGCCCTCACAGATGTCTCCGCCGAATATTACGGCATCGAGCCTTGACTCTTTATTCTGCTGTCTTATGACCTTAATGACGCGCTCTACCGATATGGGGCAGAACTCCCTGTGAAGGTCGCTGAAGTAGAGGATACGAAGATCAGGGGAGGATTCGTCCCCGCCAAGCTTAAGCTTATCGAAAGTGACTTTAAGGCAGCAGGCTTCGATGATTCCCCAAAGCATTCCTGCGGCCATAAGTGACAAAAATACTGTCAAAATTATTAATAAAACTCTATCCATATTATTTAGTTCTTTTTATTATTTTATTTTTATTATATAATACGTGGTAATTTGCAGACAATGTTTTCAAGGAGGATCATCAGTCATGCCTAAGACAGAGATCAAGTATGAGATCATTAAGACTATCGGAGTTCTTGCCACAAACAAGTCCGGCTGGAAGAGAGAAGCCAACATTGTTAAGTGGAATGACGGCAAGGCTAAGCTCGATATCAGAGACTGGGGCCCGGACCACGAGAAGGTAGGCAAGGGTATTTCTCTTAACAGCGAGGAAGTTGCTATTCTTAAGGCTCTCCTCGAGGATTACGATCCGGAAGAAGCTGAGGCATAATAATTGAGAAGCGAAGAACGCGCCGGAATAGTAGCGGCGGTTCTTCTGCTGCTATGGGGGACTTTCTTGACGTTCCCGCTCCACAGATTCACGGTATTTCTTGAAGGATCCGTGAATTCCATATTCGGCGATCTTACGGAGAAGATCCCTGCCGTCGCGGTATCGATCATAACGATACTGATCATGACTGCTGTCGAGGTCGGACTTCTCCTGCTTTCAAGGACAAAGCTTGCCTTCTATATTCCGGCAGCTGCACTTGTTATCACATCGTCGGCTTTCGTAATCAATTCGATCCGGTTAAGAGCTTTTGATGCCAAAATCGGAACGGCTCTGACATTCGTATTGATAATCACGGCTTTATTACACCTTTTCAAGGCGGAGAAGATCCTGCTTTGGGAAGGTGATCTTTTTATTTTCGCGATAAGTGCCCATCTTCTTACGAGCCTTGTCGCGGCGCCCCTTTCATCCAATGAGGTCATGTCCAAGATAATCTATATGGATCACTTCCATGACACGGATCTGTCGGGGCCTTTCGCGGGATTCCTGACTCTTCCTGCATTTGTGTGGGGACTGTTCTTTATTGTAATAATCTCGCTTCCCGTTATCTATTATTCCTTCTCAAGAAGGAAAGCTTAAGAGGAGATTTGTATGGATCAGATCAACCTTTTCGATGATGCAGGTGTAATCGACGTACCCGAAAGTACACGCGCGGAGTACGAGGAGCTCGTAAAGACCTTAAACTACCACGCGAAACGCTACTACGACGAGGATGAGCCGGAGATAAGCGACTACGATTACGACATGATGAACAACCGTCTGAAGGAGATCGAGCGCACGTATCCTTCGATAATAAGCCCGGATTCGCCGTCGCTCCGCGTAGGATGGAAGGCGGGCAAGGGCAAGACCGTTAAGCATAATGTGCCCATGCTCTCGCTTCAGGACGTCTTCAGCAGGGAAGAAGTGGATGAGTTCGTAAACTCGGTTAAAGCTGAGCTCGGCCCCGGTACGGAGTTCCTTGTAGAGACCAAGATCGACGGTCTCTCGATGGCGTTAAGATACGATAACGGAATCCTCACCACGGCTGTCACGAGAGGCGACGGAATTACAGAGGGCGAGGATGTTACCGAGAATGCGGTCGAGATCGAAGATGTTGTAAGAAAGATGCCGCATCCTGTCGAGTATATCGAGATCAGAGGCGAGGTCTACATGACACGCGAGGCTTTCGCTGCCGTTAATGAAGCTGCGGAGGCAAGAGGCGCGAAGACTTTCGCGAATCCGAGAAACTGCGCTGCAGGAACGCTCCGTCAGCTTGATGCATCCATAACAAGAGACAGGAAGCTTTCCCTTTTCATCTTTAATGTTCAGGAGACCCGCGGCGTGCAGTTCAAGACACACAGCGAAGGCTACGAATTTCTTAGAAGCAACGGCGTAAAGACGATCGATATGTACTTTAAGTGCAGCACCGCAGACGAGGTGTGGGACGCGATCCAAAAGATAGGCGATGCGCGTGAGACTCTGCCTTACGATATCGACGGCGCCGTAGTAAAGCTTAACAGCATAAGCGACAGAGAACGCTTAGGAACGACCATCAAGTTCCCGAAATGGGCGATCGCATATAAGTACCCGCCGGAGGAGAAGGAGACTAAGCTTCTCGATGTTGAGGTCAACACGGGAAGAACGGGCCGCGTGACGCCTGTTGCCATATTCGA
>CADAXO010000113.1 GCA_902791885.1 Oscillospiraceae bacterium
GGCTGCTTTGAAGCTGTAGCTGTTGAAAGAACGGTTGTGTCACCATAGGAAACCAGTGCTGCACCGTTCGCAAACTGACCGATAAGACCTGTCTTAACAACAAACGGTCTTCCGGCGATCTCAGTTCTGAAAATCTTCTCCATGAAGAATTCCTCCTTAGAAAAATATAGTAATTTGTGTACGTAAGGAGGTAGTTCGTAGACTCGCGGCCCGACCTTGATTCGGATCGTCAGTCTACACACTACTCTCCCACATAAAAACACGGCCTTAAGACAAGACCGTGTCTATTATATATAATTAATAAAATTTAGTCCACCCAGTCGACCGTAATCTCTTTTACTTCCTCGACCTTGTCCCTCTTCTTAAGGAATTCGGGAGCCACATTGGGGAATAATGCGCAAAGAAGAACATCCTCTTCTGACTTGGCTATATCCTTAACACTCTCACGAAGTGAATCCATCTCGTTGGAAAGAAGGTCTGCAGGTCTGCACTCGATCGGAGCCTCGTCACCTATAGCCATCTTTCTGATCTCTTCATTAACTTCTCCCGGAAGCTTACCGTAGTCACCGTGCAGAAGCATCTTGGATTCTTTTGTGAAGCTCTTATAGCGGCCCATGAGAACATTAAGTACAGCCTGGGAGCCTACGATCTGTGATGTAGGTGTTACAAGCGGAGGGTAGCCGAAGTCTTTTCGAACTACGGGTACTTCAGCCAAAACCTCTTCATACTTATCTTCTGCCCCAGCCTGCTTAAGCTGTGACAGAAGGTTCGAGAGCATTCCTCCGGGTACCTGATAGAGCAAAGTGTTGGGGTCTGTTCTCAATACCTTGGGATTAAGAATTCCTTCGTCCTGCATCTTCTGTGCAACACCCTTGAAGTGATCTGCAGCCTTAGCAAGATTCTTAAGGTCAAGTCCTGTGTCTCTGGGAGTACCCTTAAACGCTGCAACCAAAGATTCTGTACAAGGCTGTGATGTACCGCCGGAAAGCGGGCTTAACGCACAGTCAATGATATCGACTCCTGCAAGTGCAGCTGCATAGTAGATCATGGAACCTGTTCCTGTTGTGTTATGCGTATGAAGATGAATAGGAAGGCTTACATTCTCCTTAAGCTTGCTTACAAGTGAATACGCCTGCTCGGGAAGCAGGAGATTCGCCATATCCTTGATGCAGATTACATCAGCACCCATCTGCTCGAGCGTTACTGCCTGCTTTACAAAGTATTCCTCGCTGTGTACGGGGCTTACGGTATAGGACAAAGCAGCTTCGACAGTACCGCCGTATTTCTTGACGCACTTCATAGGCATTTCCATATTACGTACGTCATTTAATGCATCAAAGATCCTTACTACATCGATTCCGTTCTCAACAGACTTTCTGCAGAAGCTGTCTACAACATCATCGGCGTAATGTCTGTATCCCAACAGGTTCTGTGCACGAAGGAGCATCTGAAGCTTGGTCTTCGGCATAGCTTTACGAAGTATTCGAAGTCTCTCCCACGGATCCTCGTTAAGGAATCTCATGCAGGCATCGAAAGTAGCTCCGCCCCAGCACTCGATGGACCAGTAGCCCATATTATCGAGAAGCTCACATGCAGGAAGCATGTCCTCAATCTTCATTCTCGTTGCGGCCTGTGACTGATGTGCGTCACGAAGGATAGTATCTGTTATCCAAAGTTTCTTCTGCGGCATCTCAAGCATAGCTCTTACTCCACCTCGAAAAGCGCATCGTCCTTCGCTACAGCCTGACCTGCAGTGACATACAAAGCTTTAACAACTCCGTCCTTGGGAGCGGTAATATCGTTTTCCATCTTCATAGCCTCGAGGATGACAATGGAATCGCCGGCTTTAACCGTATCGCCTTCCTTAACGTTAACCTTGAGGATAGTTCCGGGCATCGGGCTTACTGTTGCGCCTTCAGCTGCGGCAACGGGAGCCTTAGATGCAGCTGCAGGAGCTGATACAGGCTTAGCTGCCTGAACAGGAGCCTTTACTGCAGGAGCAGAACCGTCCATAAGCTCTACATCCATCTCATACTCTTTACCGTTAATTGTGATCTTGTACTTACTCATTGTTACACTCCCAACTGATATTTAACGTAATTGATATTGTGTTCTCTTATGTACTTGGCAAGGCCTGTCTCCTGAACTTCATGGAAGTTACTGATACGGAGATTCTTAACATCCGTACCGAGTTCTTCCGCTATACAGGCTGCAGCCATTGCAACAATCTGTTCTCTGGATAATTCTTCCATCTGTTACCTCCGTTAAAGCGGGATATTGCCGTGCTTTTTATACGGCATCAAAGGCTCATCCTTATCCTCGAGAAGCTCAAGTGCGGAAGCGATCCTGGAGCGTGTCTCCTCAGGTCTTATAACCTCATCGATATAACCGCGCTCTGCAGCAACGTAAGGATTCATGAACTTGTCGTTATATTCATTAATGAGTTCTGCCTTCTTGGCTTCCTTATCTTCTGCAGCTTCGATAGCCTTTCTTCCGATGATGGAAACTGCACCTGCTGCTCCCATTACGGCAATCTCGGCAATAGGCCATGCGTAAACAAGATCAGCAGCAAGACCCTTGGAATTCATTGCTATGTAAGCACCGCCGTAAGCTTTACGCATGATGACGGAGATCTTGGGTACAGTAGCCTCGGAGTAAGCATAGAGCATTTTCGCTCCGTGTCTTATAATGCCGCCGTGCTCCTGAAGCCTTCCCGGCATAAATGCAGGAACGTCGATCAAAGTTACAAGCGGGATATTGAAGCAGTCGCAGAAACGGATGAATCTTGCAGCCTTGTCGGAACTGTCGATCTCAAGGGAACCAGCGATGTAATTGCTCTGGTTTGCAACAATACCAACTGTCTTTCCGTCGATCCTTGCAAATCCGACTACGATATTTCTTGCGAAATCCTTCTGAACTTCCATGAAGGAATCCAGGTCAACGATCGAAGCGATAACATCCTTAACATCGTAAGGAGCTCTCGAATCGGAAGGAACGATGTCAGCAAGCGACGCGGATCCGTCAACAGCAGTACCGGGAACTTCCATAGAGTAATCGTCGTTATTCTGAGGGAAGTAACCGATGAGCTGTCTTACGCCGTTAAGGCAAGTAAGATCGTCGTCATAAACAAAGTGTGCGACACCTGATGTACCTGCATGAACGGAAGCACCGCCAAGATCCTTAGCGGAGATCTCTTCTCCGGTTACGGACTTAACTACGGCAGGACCCGTGATATACATCTGTGAAGACTCTCTGGTCATGAAGATATAGTCACAGATCGCAGGCGAATAGCATGCACCTCCGGCACAGGGCCCCATGATAACTGAGATCTGAGGGATAACGCCTGAGGCCATGGTATTTCTGTAGAAGATATCTCCGTATCCTGAAAGTGAATCGATACCTTCCTCAATACGGGCTCCGCCGGAATCGTTTATAGATATGAAAGGAACCTTAAGCTTCATGGCAAGGTCCATAGCCTTAACGATCTTCTGAGCATGAACTTCGCCCAAAGATCCGCCGTTTACCGTGAAGTCCTGGCTCGAGGCAACAGCAGTTCTGCCGTGGATCTTACCGTAACCCGTGATAACGCCGTCACCCGGAAGTCTCTTCTTATCCATGCCGAAGTCGGTGGCTCTTGATGACATCATGTCGTTGATCTCAACGAAAGTGTCATCATCAAACAAAGCTTCCATTCTTTCTCTGGCTGTAAGCTTACCGGATGCGTGCTGCTTATCGATACGTGCCTCGCCGCCCGCTGCCAAAACAGCAGTTCTCTTTGTCTCAAGCCTGTCTAATGCTTTAGTCCATTTGTCGTCCATACTTAATTCCTTTGATTATCAAAGTATTTCTGTATTTAATTATTGCATAGTTAGAATTAAATGCAAGTGCCATGTGTTAAAATCAAGATATGATGACATTTGAGGTGCTTGAACAGTATAAGAATTACATGTTGGCGGTACTTGGCAGGTCTGAACTTACTGTCAAGGAATATACCTATGACATCGTGAACTTCTTCAGATTCTGGAAGCGCGACAAAGGCATCGTGCCCAAGGATACCCCGCTTGAAGAGATCGATATCTCAGATATCACAGTAAAAGATATCAACAAGGTAAGATCCGACGACCTTCTGGTCTTCCTCATCTACCTCGGACGCGAGAAAAAGCAGTCTAATGCCACAAGGGCACGTCATATCGCTTCGCTTAAGAGTTTTTTCAAGTATTGCCACTCCAGGAAGCATCTTATCGATGAGAATCCCGCATATGACATTGAGACTCCCAAGATAGGTAAAAGACTTCCGAAGTATCTGACTCTTGACCAAAGTCAGAAGCTTCTTGAGACCGCATACGAATCTCCCGCCGAATCCAACGAGCGTGATTATTGTATGCTGACTTTATTTCTTAACTGCGGACTCCGTCTTGCCGAATTAAGAGGAATCGATATCGACCATATTCACGACACTACTTTGACCGTTATAGGTAAAGGTAATAAAGAAAGAACTATCTATCTTAATAAGGCTTGTCTCGAAGCCATAGACGAATGGCTTCCCAAAAGAGCCGAGATCAAGATCAAGCCTTCTGCTTCCAAGGCCTTATTCGTAAGCCGCAGAGGAACAAGGATATCTGATGACATGATTCAGATAGTAATTAAGAGGCTTCTGATGCAGGCCGGTATAGATACACGTGTTTATTCAGTACATAAACTCCGTCATACTGCTGCCACTCTTATGTATAAGTACGGTCACGTTGATATCAGAAACCTTCAGATGATCCTCGGACACCAGAGTGTCTCAACTACACAGATATATACACACGTTGACGAACAGCAGCTGCAGGATGCCGTTAACAGTAATCCGCTTTCGAACTTCAATCCGGACGACAAAAAATAACACTTAAGGAGGAATTGTAATGAAACTCGCATTTTTCGACACAAAAAGCTATGACCGTGAAGTATTCGAGCCCAAGCTTAAAGCTGCCAAGATCAAGACCAAATTCTTCGACACCCGCCTTGATGAAGATGATGTTATCCTCGCCAAAGGCTGTGATGCCGTATGTGTTTTTGTTAATGATGTTGTTAACAGCAAAGTCATCGATGAGCTTGATAAACTCGGAGTTAAGATAATCGCCTTAAGGTGTGCCGGCTACAATAACGTTGACTTTAAATATGCCGCCGAGAAAGGCCTTACCGTCGTTCGCGTACCCGCCTATTCCCCGTATGCCGTAGCCGAGCATGCGATAGCACTTCTTATGACATCCACGCGTAAGATCCACAAATCATATATCAGGACCCGTGACTTCAACTTCTCTCTTCAGGGACTTACGGGATTCGATCTTTACGGAAAGACAGTCGGAGTTATCGGTACAGGTAAGATCGGACGTGTATTTATTGATATCTGCAAAGGATTCGGCATGAAAGTTATAGCTTACGATAAGTTCCCCGCTGATATTCCCGATGTGGAATACAAACCGCTGGATAAAGTCTACCGTGAAGCAGATATCCTCTCCTTCCACTGCCCTCTTACCGATGAGACTCTTCATATGTTCAACTTCGGTACATTAGGCAAGATCAAGCCCGGTGTTGTAATTATCAACACTTCTTATATCCATGCCTAACGTAATCGTTACTTCGCACCAGGCTTTCCTTACCAAGGAAGCTTTGGAAAACATCGCTACTACAACTATTGAGAATGTTCAGCAGATCACTAACGGAGAAGAATGCCCGAATATCGTTAGCTGATACTTTACTGTTACTTTGACAATTATAAAGGCTGTCTCAAATGAGACAGCCTTTACTATTTATGGATTCGTACAGGCGCCACTTGAATTGAAGTGATAACTCTTACCGCTGATGGTTCGAGTAGTATTCGATAGCATTTCACCACTGCTGTCTAAGTAATACCACTTGTTACCTGACTTAAGCCATCCGGTCTTCATTGCACCGCTTGATTCGAAGTAATACCACTTATTGCTAATCTTCTGCCATCCGGTGAGCATTACACCAGAACTATTGAAGTAGTACCACTTACTACCTACCTTTTTCCAACCGGTAACCATTGA
>CADAXO010000114.1:0-5569 GCA_902791885.1 Oscillospiraceae bacterium
AATACGCAGTATGAGCTTTGTAATATCCTTCACGATCTTGATACTTCCGATGAGTTCTATACTGATGAGCTCGAGTTCTTTGATCAGGCTGCAGCCGAGTTAAGTGAACTTTCTTCGGCTATGCTCACCGTTATGGTCAACTGCCCTTGTGCCGACGAACTGAAGGCCAAGTACGGCGAGATGATCTTCCGTAAGGCAGTTAACCTTAAGCAGACGATATCTCCCGAGGTTATCGATGACTATGCCGAGGAGTCTTCTTTACAGAATGACTATTCACAGATCAAGTCGGAAGCGGAGATCGAATTCGACGGCAAGAAGGTCAATCTAAGCCAGCTTTCCGTCTATCTTGAATCCACAAGAAGACAGACCCGTATCGATGCTCATAAGGCTCTTGATGAGTACTATATGAGTAAGAAGGAGACTTTCGATAAGATCTTCGACGATATGGTCAGGATCAGAACTAAGATCGCACATAAACTCGGCTTCAACTCATATACCGAACTCGGATATAAGATCATGGAACGCTATGACTACAATCCCGAGGACGTTGCCAAATTCCGTGATGCTGTATTGAGGTATATCGTTCCTTTGACGGCGCAGATCAGAAAGCTTCAGCAGGAGAGACTTGATGTCGATCAGCTGATGTTCTATGACCTGCCTACCATGTTTAAGAACGGCAATCCCGTACCGATCATTCCCGGTGTAAGTTTAGGCGACGTAGCAGGTGAATTCTTTGCAAAGATATTCGGCAATAACCCGAGCTTCCTTGAGGTTTTGTCCGAGCACGGATTTACCGATCTTCTTACAAGAGAGAATAAGTCCACAGGCGGATACTGCATGTATCTTGATGAGTATGCGATCCCTTTCATATTCATGAATGCCAACGGTACCGCTGATGATGTTGCCACTATTGTTCATGAAGGCGGACATGCATATGCCGCTGTGCAAAGTGCCGACGTATCTCCTTTCACCGAGTGCCTTTCTCCGACATTGGAGGCTTGTGAGATACATTCTACAGCTATGGAGTTCATGTCATATCCTTTCATGGAGATGTTCTACGGCGAGAAGGCCGAGCAGTACAGGGAACTTCATATGACTCAGGCTCTCCTGTTCCTGCCTTACGGCTGTATGGTGGATGAGTTCCAGCACATTATCTACGATAATCCTGATCTCGCTCCCGAAGAGCGTCACCTCGTTTGGAAAGGACTCGAGCAGAAGTATCAGCCTTATATCGTTTATGATGAGAACCATCCGTTCCATGCTTTAGGCGGCGCATGGATGAAGAAGGATCATATATTCGAGTCACCTTTCTACTACATCGATTATTGTCTTGCTCATATCTGCGCTTTGCAGCTTTGGAGTCTGTCGAGGGAAGATATGAAGGCGGCTTTGAATAAGTACAATAAGCTCTGTTCTTTGGGAGGTACCGATACTTTCCTTAAGCTCCTTGATAAGTCGGGTCTTAAGAGTCCGTTTGATCTCAATGTAATTAAGCAGGTTGCATTCTCATGCAGCGAGTTTCTTAATCTATGAAACTTCCCGAAGAGTTTATCAACAGAATGAAGGATGAGATAGCGTCCTCCGAAGTAACGGAGGACGGTTTCTTTGAAAGCTTCGATAAAGACCCCATGAAGGGGATAAGGATCAACAAAAGAAAAGTATCTACCGAAGCCTTTAAAGATATCATGGACTGTCTTTGTCCTGATGAAGAAAATGAGCCTATACCGTGGTGTGACTGCGGGTTCTATACACGTAACGAGTCTTCCGGCAATTCACCTTATTATCATGCGGGAGCGATATATCCGCAGGAGCCTTCGGCCATGCTTCCGGGACAGGTCCTCGGGGCAAAGCCCGGTGATGTTGTTATGGATCTTTGTGCGGCTCCGGGCGGAAAAGCATGCAGGATAGCCGAAGACCTTAATGGCGAGGGTATCCTTATAGCCAATGAGATATCTGAGAACCGTGCAAAGGCCTTGCTCCGTAATATCGAGCGTATGGGCGTGAGCAATGCCCTGATCCTCAACGAGGATCCCATTAACATGAGAAAGTATCTTAAGGCTTCTGCCGATAAGATTATCGTCGATGCTCCCTGTTCCGGTGAAGGCATGTTCAGGCGTGATCCGTCTGCAGTAAAGAGCTGGGAAAGATACGGCCCGGGACCTTGTTCCGAACTTCAGGATTCTATCCTTGAGAGCGCAGACATGATGCTTAAGCCGGGCGGTGATCTTGTTTATTCCACCTGTACTTTCGGTGTGCTCGAGGACGAGAACAGGATCCTTGATTTCCTTTCCAAGCATCCTGAATATAAGGTTGTTCCTCATCCGGAGATCAAAGGCGTAACTCATGCGGGTGAAGGTTCTTTGCTTCCGGGAAGCATGAGGATCTGGCCCCATATAAGTGAAGGCGACGGCCACTTCTGCGTTCATCTTAATAAGGGTGAATCGGAAGATGCCGAAGTGACGGTTATACCTTCATATATCGAGAATAAACCCAATAAGAACATTAAAGAGAGGGAAGCCGTGCTCGCGTTTATGGCTGGCATACTTAACGAAGGAGCTCTTGATGAGTTTAAGAATAAGATGAAGTCGTTGATGATAAAGAACGGGCACGCAATGATCCCCTGTGCAGATGCGAAAGTCCTCAGGGATCTTGATGTTGTGAAGAACGGTCTTTATCTCGGTGAGTTTAAGGCGGGGAAGACGCTTGTGTTTAATCCTTCTAATTCCCTTGCCCTTTCATTAAGAAAGGAAATGCTTGATCCGCAGGCAGTGATCGACTTTGATTACGATGATCCTGATGTCACAAGATATCTTAAAGGCGAGACGCTTACGTCTGAGCCCGGCAGCAAGGGCTTCGTCGTGATAACAGTCGGCGGTTTCCCGTTAGGCTTCGGCAAAAGAAGCGCAGACGGCATGATAAAGAATCTTTATCCCAAGGCATGGAGGTTGTTATGAGGATAATTATTGCTACAGGCAACAAAGATAAAGTAAGGGAGATCAACGAGCTTCTTGAAGGCACTGACTTTGAAGCTGTATCCATGAAGGATGCGGGCATAACCTGCGATATCGTGGAAGATGCAGATTCGTTCAAGGGGAACGCACTCATCAAGGCCGAGACTGTTGCAAAGTATACTGATGATTATGTGCTTGCAGATGATTCAGGTCTTTGCATAGATGCTCTGGACGGCGCCCCGGGGATCTATTCCGCGAGATTCTGCGGAGAGGATTCCACATATGAGGAGAAGTTTAAGAAGATCTTCGAGATGCTTGCCGATGTGCCTGAAGAGAAGAGGACGGCACACTTTACATGCGCTATAGCTGTCGTAAAGCCCGATAAGTCGCATTTCGCCGTAGAGGAATACTTTAACGGCGTGCTTCATGAGAAGCCTGCCGGAGCTAACGGTTTCGGCTACGATCCGATCTTCTATGTACCGGAATACGGCATGACTTCGGCCGAGATGAGCCCGGAGCTTAAGAACAGTATGAGTCACCGCGGAAAAGCACTTCGAAAAGCTGTTGAACTTATATTGAAATCATGCTAATATACACGGGTTGTAAACAAATGTCCGCCGTGCGTGGACTGTCCGAGGAGTAAAAGATGCCGGATCAAGTTGAGTATTATCTTGTAGATAAGAAAGTCCTTCCTGAAGTCTTTATCAAGGTTATGGAGGTAAAGCAGCGGCTTAACACGGGAGAATCGTCTTCTGTTAACGAAGCCGTGAGGAAGACAGGTCTGTCGAGAAGTGCCTACTATAAGTATAAGGATTCCGTGCTTCCTTTCTTCGAGGCAACAAACGGAAAGAAGGTAACACTTCTTATCACAGTTGAGAACTTTCAGGGAATACTCTCTTCGATAATCAATGTTATCTCGGCTACCAAGGCCAGCATATTGACTATCAATCAGAATATTCCGATCAACGGTCTTGCAGATATATCAATATCACTTGATACAGCATCGATGTTCGGCTCCGTTGAGGACATAATGAATGATATCAACCGTATCGCCGGCGTACGTAATTGCACGGTATTAAGCAGAGAATAAGAAAAGAGGAAAAACAAATATGAAGTATATAGCTATTATGGGTTTCGGTGTTGTCGGTTCAGGTGTAGCTGAAGTGCTCTCCATGAACGAGGACAAGATCGCAAGACATGTAGGAGATAAGGTAAAGGTTAAGTATATCCTTGACTTAAGAGACTTCCCCGGAAGCCCTTTCGAGAAGCTTGTTACTCACGATGCTGATGAAGTCTTCAACGATCCTGAAGTTAAGGTTATGGTAGAGACGATCGGCGGCGCACGTATCGCTTATGAGTATACGAAGCGTGCTCTGTCTCTCGGCAAGAGCGTAGTAACGTCCAACAAGGAACTCGTTGCTACTCACGGTCCAGAGCTCATGGAGCTTGCAAAGAAGAATAACTGTATCTATCTTTACGAGGCTGCAGTAGGCGGCGGTATCCCGATCATCAGACCTTTGCACAGATGTCTTGCAGCTAACCGCGTAGTAAGAATTGCAGGTATCGTAAACGGAACGACGAACTATATCCTCACGAACATGAGAGATAACGGAGTTTCCTACGAGGAAGCTTTGAAGCAGGCTCAGGCTAACGGTTATGCCGAGGCAAATCCTACGGCTGACGTTGAAGGTATCGATGCACAGAGAAAACTTTCCATTCTCTCTTCAATCGCTTTGGACGGTACATATGTTGCTCCTTCCGAGATCAACACGGTCGGTATCTCAGCTCTTTCTCTCGATGATATTGAGTTTGCGGCAAAGATCGGATGTAAGGTTAAGCTCCTTGCTGTATTTAACAACGGCGATGAGGGTTCTTCCTGCTACGTAGCACCTCATTTCGTAAGAGCTTCTTCAGTTCTTTATCCCGTAGAGGATGTATTCAACGCTATCGTTGTTGAGGGTAATGCTCTTGGTGAGGCTATGTTCTATGGTCAGGGCGCCGGCAAGCTTCCTACGGCTTCAGCTGTAGTAGGTGATATCCTCGAAGCTGTAATGCCCGTTGAGGCCGGTGCATATGCTCATAACTGGTCTGTTCCTTCCAGTGAGGGACGTGTAACGATCCCTTACGAGAAGGCAGCATCCAAGATCGTTGTCCGTGCTCCTCTGGCTTCTGCCGAGTCTGTTAAGTCGGCATTTGCTTCATATGAGACGGAAGTTGCCCTTGAGGAAGGCGAGTTCGCACTTTTCGTAAGAGGCATCAACAACGGCGATGTTGACGGTATCGTATCAGGTATCAACGGCGCCAAGTGGATGCATATGTACGAGTGATAATTCAGTTAAGAAATTAAAGAATAAAGGCTGCAGCGGTTGCTGCAGCTTTTTTATTATCCGGAATGATAGATGAATTAATCATAGAATACCTGTATATTGAATTAGTTCCCGCTCAATTTGTTTCTCAGTTCTGAAAGAATAGTATCATAATCTCTGTGTTTGGCATCGGGAAATGCGTTAAGGAGTCGGCCGACACCGAAGTGTCTGTGACGGATGACTCTCTCGCGAAGCTCCTCGTACTTATCCTGGAGTTCTTTACGGCGAAGCTCAAGAGCATCTCGTGACTCT
>CADAXO010000114.1:5586-6467 GCA_902791885.1 Oscillospiraceae bacterium
CTGGACGGCGGTGGACTGTGCCTTCTGTAAAGTGTTAAGTGAAGTATTGCCGATGCGGTCCGTTATCTTGTCGCTGACATTTTTAATTGATTCGGATATACGGTCGAGCTCTTCAAGTTTCTTGTTAAGACCGATGAGAGTAAGAGCGGTAACAACTGTATCAGTTATGAAGACGGCATACATTGCAATAAGCACCGGCCAGCCGATGCTTTCAGGGATAAATCCCGATGTGATGCTGTAAACGAATACATGAGCGATCTTGATGACAAATACAACCGCAAGTCCCCAGATGATGGAGAATCCTACGCATATATATCCGTTAAGGTTCATAGGCATGCTGCTGTAGTCCCACCACCTGGCATGGAAGAACTTATCAAGTATGAAACCTGCCACGAGCTCGATAAGAGTCGTAAATACTACTCCTTCGATAAATACAACCATGGTGTTGGAAGAACCGACAAGGTTATATATCAGAAGAACCGATATCATTCCGAAGCCGTATACCGGACATACGGGTCCGTTAAGAAATCCGCGGTTGATTATTTTGCCCGCTACGACTACATGGAAAACTACTTCAATAACCCACCCGATAAAAGAGTAGACTATGAAGAAAGTGCAGATATCGTACGGAGTAAGGCTCATACCTGATTGTCGGAATACCTCTTGTAAAGATCTGCGATCTCGTTCATATCCTGATTCATTCTGAT
Organism: Oscillospiraceae bacterium; assembly: GCA_902791885.1. Next base: position 6,294 of record CADAXO010000114.1, read on the forward strand.
CTGGAGCTTGGAGATCTCCCTTAAGTCGTTGGATTCAAGGGAATTCTTGATGCAGGAGAATATGGATGTCTTCTCACTGGTATCCTTCGCAAGGTTGAGCTTGATCGTCTCGATGTCTGACCAGTAATCATCATCGACCTCGTTGGATTCTGTGTGCTTCCTTGTATAGCCTCT
>CADAXO010000115.1 GCA_902791885.1 Oscillospiraceae bacterium
CTCTGCAATGCGAATGCAACGCTCTCCCAGCTGAGCTACGCCCCCATAGCAGATACATTGTATCACAAGTGTTCGACAACGGTACGGATAATTGTGGCTAAACCGACAGATTGGCTTCGGATTAATCATTGGTTTGTCGTTTGAGATGTATGATACTTACACACCAGCAGGTTCTTGACAGACTCGCAGGTAAATAATCAGCCAAGAAATTCGATAATCTTTTGAAGCTTTTCCCCGGCGAGTTTTCTTCCGGTGTCGTAGACACGCTGAAGCTCGTCGGGGTTCTTCTCGAGAGGAGAGATATTGAGAGCTTCCGGCGGGCGTAATACGAAAGCCGAGCCTTCATCCTCGCGCACTTTAACGTATGCTTTCTGAGCGTTGTACATGGCAGGACGGTCTTTCAGCGCCTGAACGAGCTTAGGGTACTTATGTAAAGCTGCAGCGATAGCCTTGAAAGCTTTGTATTGATGCTTAGTATAATCTTCAGGCTGCGTGAGGATAACGAGGTTTCTTGTACAGCCCTGTTTCTCCATAAACTCGAGAGGTATGGAATCCGCGATACCTCCATCCAGAAGCTTTTGTCCGTTGATGTCAACTACTCTGGAAGCTAGCGGCATTGAAGCGGAAGCACGGATCCACTCCATATCTTCTTCTTTACCGTCTTTCAGCAGCCGGTAAACGGGAAGTCCTGTCATAACATCCGTCGCTACTGCATAGAACTCCATCGGGTCCTCTGCGAAAGTCTTCTTGTCAAATACATCGAGCTCATCCGGAAGCTTGTGGTAACAGAAATCCGCTCCGTAAAGATCGCCCGTGAGCAGCAGGGAGCGGTAGCTTTTGTATCTCCAGTTGTCCGCGTATTTCTTGTTGTACCTTACGGCACGTCCTATCTGGTGAGACTTGTAATTACAGCCGAAAGCGGCACCTGCGGAAACACCGGCAGCTTTGTCGAAGGTGATGTTGTTTTCCATCAGGACGTCGAGTATGCCTGCGGTAAAAAGACCGCGCATAGCGCCGCCTTCAAGTACCAGTCCTTTGATGTTTCCGTTATTACTCACGCGTCTAATCATACTGATTAGGGCTGTAATTGACAATATCTGTAGGCATCCTTAAAATTACTTTTATTATGAAGACTTCAAAGAAAATAGCATCTGTCATTCTGTCCGCGGCGCTTATGATGCCTCTCGTGTCATGTGCAAATGAGCCTTCAGGACGCGAAGATGACGGAAAATTTAACATAGTTACATCTTTTTACCCGATGCAGATCCTGGTTATGAATGTTGCAGGCGGTATCGACGGAGTTACTGTCGAGTGCATGTCGGATCCCAATATCGGATGCATTCATGATCATGTCTTCACGACGGACGACTTAAGAAAAGTCGAGAATGCGGATGTCTATGTGGAGAACGGTCTGGATCTTGAGACGTTTAACGATCAGCTTATAAGCGCATATCCCGGCCTTACGATCATTGAAGCTGCTTCTGAAGTAACGGATGCTCCCGAAGACGAAGGCGAGGTAAACGGCCACGTCTGGACGAGCATCGATGATTACATAATCGAGATAAGAACGGTAAGTGCTGCTTTAGGCGCAGCCGATCCCGCTCATGCGGCAGAATATGAAACCAACGCCGAAGCGTATATCGGCAGGGTAGAACAGTTAAAGTCTGATTATGCAGATCAGATAGCTTCTGCGGAAGGCACGGGAGTACTTGTTATAGATGAGACTTTGCCTTCTTTCTGTGAGTGGCTTGGCTTGGATTACGAAGTTGTCGAGACCGATCATGAGCAGTCGGCCCTGTCGGCAGGTGATATCGCCGATACCATAGACTGGATGAATGCAAACGGCGTAATGGTCATATTCGTAAGCGCCGACACTGATGCCGGTATCGCGGATGCGATCGCAGCGGAGACAGAAGGAACGGTCATGGAGTTCAATACATGCATGACGGGCGAGGTCTATGCCGATGCATATCTTGATCAGATGGAAAGCAACCTTCAATTACTGCAGAATCTGGGATAACAACAAATGTCTGAACACGCACACAAACTTAAGGACTCCTGCCACGAGCACTGTCACTGTATAAAGATAAACAACCTGAGCGTCAGCTTCGGCGATGAGAAGGTGCTCGATGACGTAAGCCTTCATATGCACTGCGGAGAGCTTACGGTCATTATCGGACAGAACGGCGCGGGTAAGTCCACGCTGCTTCGCGCTATCCTCGGACAGATCCCTCATGAGGGCAACATCGAATTCAAGGAGACACGTACAGGCAACATCAGCAACGTGATGAAGATAGGTTATGTTCCGCAGGCCCTTAATATCGAGCGCGAACTTCCGATGACCGTGTATGACCTTTTCGCTTCGTTTATACCGTGTGGCTTCCCAAGAGCCGCAAGCTGTATGCGAAGATAAAGGAGCAGCTTAAGCTATTCTCCGTCGAGGATTGCATAGACAAGCAGGTAGGCAAGCTCTCGGGAGGCCAGCTTCAGCGCGTGATGCTCTCGATAGCGGTTACTCCGATGCCGGATCTTCTTGTTCTCGATGAGCCCGTGTCGGGTATCGACGAGAACGGTGTACGCGATTTCTACAGGCTTGTCGATGAGATGAAGCATAAGCATGACCTTGCTGTGCTCCTCGTATCGCATGACCTCGAGCTCGTTCGTAAATACGCCGATAAGGTCGTGCTCCTCGATAACACAATACTGTGTCAGGGAACGCCGGCGGAAGTGTTTGAGAACGACAGCTTTAAGAAGGTTTTCGGAGGAGGTGTGCTGTAATGGGTTTTCTTGAGTATGCCTTCATGCGGAACGCGCTTCTCGCGATACTTGTATCGTCTCCGATCTTCGCGCTTCTGGGAACTTTGGTAGTAAACAAGAAGATGGCATTCTTCTCGGATGCGATAGGACACTCGGCTTTGTGCGGCATAGCGGTCGGCGTGGTGTTCGGCTTTACGAGCAGATCCGTGTCTATGGTTATATTCGCGATACTGTTCTCGATACTTCTGAATATCGTCAAGGACCGTACGACTTACGGTGCGGATACCATTATAAGCGTCTTTGCTTCCGTGGCGATGTCTCTGGGCCTTGTGCTCCTTTCAAGAGGGGGAACCTTCAATAAATATTCGTCGTACCTTGTAGGTGATATCTTAAGCATCACGCAGACTGAGATCATATCGCTTGCGGTATGCCTTGTGCTGGTCATAGTTTTCTGGGTGCTGTCTTACAATGCGCTGTCCTCGGACAACCTTAACCGCGGTCTTGCCGGAAGCAAGGGCATCAACGGTAAGCTTTATGACTACATCTTCTCGGCTTTCATAGCGGTTGTTATCATGTTCTCGATAAGGTGGATCGGTATACTTCTTATCAATTCGCTTATCATCCTGCCTGCGGCGGCAAGCCGTAACATATCCCGCAACACTCGTGCTTACCATCTTTGGTCCGTTATCTTCTCCGTAGTGGCAGGCATAGCGGGTATTCTTGTGTCGTACTATACGGGCGCTCCTTCGGGACCCATGATAGTCCTTCTGCTCGGAGGCACGTTCTTTGTGACCTTCGTTGTTCACTCTTTTGGGAAGGACTGATAACTTATCAGAAAGCCAAGTTATGACATACAAAGATATAAGTGAATCTCGATCAAGGATAATGGGAGTGGCCATAATTTGGATCCTGCTGTATCACATGGAAGGGCGCTTCCTGATCCGTGGATATTTCCCGGGTTTATTATCTGAAGTAAGCGCTTTTATATTCGGGCTTGGCGGTACCGGAGTTGAGTTGTTCCTTTTATGCTCAGGATTCGGCTTGTGCTTTTCGATAAGAAAGAATCCCAGCCTGCTTCACTTCTACACAAACAGAGCGAAAAGGATACTGCCTGAGTTTACGATCGGCCTTGTTTTGATTCAGCTTATGGATAAGCTGAGCCCCGGTATCTTTATTCTCGAGCTTTTGAATCTCAGTTTTTATTTTAAAGAAAGCTGTCACTACTGGTATATCACGGCAATAATACTGATGTATTTGGTATTCCCGTTTATATACAGATTCTTGGCTGATCTTGATGAAAGGACATTTAAGATCCGTGCAGTCTCGCTGATTGCTGTCAGCATGGTAGTGACTTTCGCGCTGCATTTCGTTTTTCCGTATTATGAAGAACAATTATGTACTGTCTTAGATAAGTTCACTATCTTCATTATCGGAGTGGTGATCGGAGTCAGATACGATCCTGAGAAGAAGGTTGCAGGCAAAAGGGGACTCGTTATTGCTGCTATAGCATTTGAAGCTTTTTTGATCGCTTATATGGCATATATGTACATGTATGCGGCGGATGGCGGAAAGTATACTCTTAAGGGTTTTATAATTGTTCCGTTATCCGTTTCAATTGCTTTTTTGTTGGTTTGTGTATTTAAGAAGATCAAGCTAAAGCATTCATTATTGAGTGCTGCCGGCAAGATCTCGCTGTCACTGTATATTGCGGACGGTGTGTATGCTACGTTCTCAGAAAGAGCTGCATCCTATGGTATGCCGTATTTGGACAGCGCACTTGCCTCAATACCATTTATAATTTTCCTTGCCTTATTGATCCATCTCATATCGGAGATGATCCGGAAAGCATTAAAAAGAATAAGCCAAGGAAGAAAAGCATGAGAGTCCTCGAAAAGTACAATATAGAGCCTTTAAGGATGCTTTGGATGATCGTGGCGGGCGTGGTCTCCGCATTTGGTATCACGTGTTTTCTGTCGCCTATGCATCTTTACGACAGCGGTATCGCGGGAACTTCGCTTCTTCTGTCACAGCTGACGCCTTCCTGGTGCAATCTGTCGCTCTTCCTGGTTATCCTTAATGTTCCGCTCATGCTCTACGGCCTTAAGAAGCAGGGCGTGGCATTTACGGTCTATTCCGTGTTCGCGGTAGTGGTCTATTCCGTGACGGCTTTGATCATAGAATATGAGACTAATCTGGAAACCGGGTCGCCGATCGCGGGGTCGGATATACTTCTGTGCGCGGTGTTCGGCGGACTCATATGCGGAGCGGGATCCGGAATCGCGGTACGACACGGCGGTGCCATAGACGGAGTCGAAGTAATGGCCGTAATATTTGCTAAGTCTTTAAATCTTACTGTCGGTACATTCATGATGATCTACAACATCTGTCTGTATATCATCTGCGGACTTATATTCCAAAGCTGGATCGTTCCCTTATATTCTATAGTTACTTATTATGTGGCTCTTCATACGATCGACTTTATCGCGGAAGGTCTTGACCGCTCGAAGTCTGTCATGATCGTCACCGAGAAGGGCGATGAAGTCGCCAAGGTTCTGATGAAAGAATTCGGTTCCGGTACGACTATCATACCCGCCAAGGGCGGCTTCACCTCGAAGGAGAGAACGGTCGTTTATTTTGTCGTTAACAGGTTCCAGATTGCCCGTATGAGACAGCTCGTTCACAGGGCAGATCCTCATGCATATTTGACTATCTCGGAAGTAGCTGATATCTATAGGGCAGAACAAGGGCAAACAGGCAATAAATAAGGGTTTTTACCGCATTTTTTCGCCAATTTGCCAAGAGAACTGCAATCCCTCACGATGCTATAATTTACTCGTGGCAATTTTTGCCGGATCTAACTTTTTTCAATTGTATTTTTATCATAAAGAAAGAGGACGGAATATGAGCTTTTCGAAGGGAGAAACAGTTGTATACGGCGGCAGCGGCGTCTGTGAGATCGACGATATCAAAGATGTCCGTTTTTATCACGAGAGACCTCAGAAATATTACATCCTGAAGCCCCTGTTCGTTAATCAGGCTCAAGTCGTATATGTTCCCTTTAACAACGAGAAGCTGACATCCAAGATCAAGCCTGTTATCAGCAAGAAGGAAGCTTTGGATCTTATCCACGGTATCACGGAGTGTTCCGTTGAGTGGGTTGAGGACAGAAATGCCCGTAAAGAGCTTTTCAACGGCCTTATGTCCAGCGGTGACCGTAAGGATATAGTTGATGTCATCAGCACCATCACGGCAAGAAGGAAGATGCTCGAGGATGAGGGCAAGAGCCTTAACCAGCAGGACGAGAAGATCTTAACTGATGCTACAAGACGCATGAATGCGGAGTTCGCAGTAGCTCTAGGCATGGATCCCAAGGAGATCCCCGAGTTTATCGAGGTAGAGCTCGAGAAGGTCTGCTGATAAGATTAAGTAATAAACAGAACAATAAAGCTCCTGTAACCGGGAGCTTTTGTTATGTCAGTAATCTTATGATGCTTACGGTCTGAAGCTTCTGTAGGCGTTTCCTGCTGTCATACCGCCTCTGTAGGCTGCAAGTTCACTTACCGTTACCAGCTGATATCCGCGCCTTTGAAGTTCAGGTATCAGATACAGTGCTGCATCCACAGTAGTGGGGTGGATGTCATGCATCAGGATGATCGATCCGTCCGATACGCTTGAAAGGACACTGTTGATAGTGGCTTCCGTGCTTCGGGTCTGCCAGTCGCGTGTGTCGACCGACCAAAGGATTATCGGAAGTCCGACGAGCGCATCGCTGGCTTCATTGTGTGAACCTCCCGGCGGTCTCAAGAGAGTGGCATCATGTCCAGTTGCCTGTCTGATATATGAATTTGTACTTTCGATCTCATCGCTTAACGCTTCCGGACTGAGTCTCGTTATATACGCGTGATTGAATGTATGGTTGCCGATCTCGCAGCCTGCCTCTTCCATATGGCGAAGCGTATCGACGTGGTACTGGGCGTTCAGACCGACTACGAAGAATGTAGCAGCCTGATTGGTCTGCTGGAGGATGTTTATGATCTCATCGGTCCTGGCTCCGGGGCCGTCGTCGAATGTCAGTGCGACCATGGGCCTGTCGGGATCGATCATTCTTCCGAGACCGTACGATTCGCATATTGCCCTGAACTCATCAGAATAGACGAATCCGTTGAATATCGATGTTCTTGATTCTCCGGCCGAGAGTCTCCTTGTCCATTCGGCAAGACCGGCCTCATCGGGTTCGCGTCCGAGGATCGCCCTGTATAGGACGGATATGTAAGCTGCATTATCTGCAGTTGCCGCGATGCATTCCTCACTGAAGATGAATCCTCTCGCGACGCTTATCGATGAAGCAGTATGGGAATTAAGTCTTTCGGTCCAGTAATCGAGGCCGGCTTCGTCGGCTTCTCTTCCCAAAGCGACCGTATAGAGTCTTTCCACGAAGCCTCTTGTGTCATTATCGGGATTATCACCGTCTGCCATAACAAAAGAAGGAATCATGGAAATCACCATAATGACAGTTATTAGTGTGCTGATAAGCTTTGTCTTTCTCATATGAAATAGGCTCCGCTTCGTCTGTTTGCCTTTATCTTATCACGAGCGGATGATTTCCTGCTTGACAATTCTATATTTATGATGATTTAATTAACCCCATGAACAGAAACTATTACGCATTTGCATACAACTATTATTACTACTTTACGAACGTGAAGTAAGAGTGGTTTGTGCAAGCAAGAAGTTGATGGGATTAATTGATTAAGCTGATCAGGCGCCGCACGAATCACTCGGGCGGCGCTTTTTACGCCGCCGGACAAAAAAGGCGCCGGACAAACATCTAGGAGGATGAACACATGATAGCAGTACTGAAGGAAACAGCGACCGAACAACAGATCCAGAATCTTACAAGCTGGTTCGAATCACAGGGCCTTAAGGTCAACAGATCACAGGGTGATTTTGTCACGATCTTAGGTCTTATCGGTGACACAACCAAGATCGATATTGATCTTCTTAGAGGTCTCGACATTATCGACAATGTTATGAGAATATCCGAGCCCTTCAAGAAGGCCAACAGGAAGTTCCACCCCGAAGATTCCATTGTCGATATCGGAGGCGTAAAGATCGGCGGAGGCAATTTCGCTGTTATGAGGCATCAAGCTTTTGATCAAGGCAAGAGAGATCACAGGTCTTCCCATCGTATCCGAGATCATGAGCCCCGATCAGGTGCCTGTATTCGAGGATGTTGACTGTCTCCAGGTCGGTGCAAGAAACATGCAGAACTTCGACCTTCTCAAGGCTATCGGTAAGACAAACAAGCCTGTACTTCTCAAAAGAGGTCTCTCCGCTACTATCAAGGAGTGGCTCATGAGCGCAGAGTACATCATGTCCGAGGGCAACCCGAACGTAATCCTCTGCGAGAGAGGTATCAGAACATACGAGACATACACAAGAAACACTTTCGATGTAAGTGCCATCTCCGCTTTGAAGGAGCTCACACATCTTCCTGTTGTAGGTGACCCTTCACACGCTACGGGTAAGGTATCACTCATTAAGCCCATGGCTATGGCAGCAGTTGTATCCGGTGCGGACGGACTTGAGATCGAGGTTCATAACTGTCCCAAGAAGGCTCTGTCCGATGCAGCCCAGCAGCTCACACCCGAGCAGTTCGTCGGTGTTATGGAAGACATCAACAAGGCGAGAAGCATACTTTAATCAGTACATAGGATCAGGAAGAAGGCAGACATATGAAGATCACAGTCGGTGTAGTCGGATTAGGACTTATAGGAGCATCTTTTTGCAAGGCATACAAGGCTAACGAGCCTGAGGCAGTCGTATACGGCTGGAACAGGACCAAGTCCACTGTCGAGATGGCAAAGATGCAGGGCATCATTGATGATGAATTGACGGATGAGAATCTGAAGTCATGTGACCTCGTTATCCTGAGCCTGTATCCTGAGGCTTCCGCTAAGTGGATGGCGGACCACCGTAAAAGTTTCAATAAGGACGGTCTGGTGACCGATGCCTGCGGAACCAAGAGATTCATCTGCGATAAGGCTTTCAAGATTGCAGAAGAGGAAGGATTCACTTTCGTTGGCTGTCATCCTATGGCAGGAACGAAGTTCTCCGGAATGGCATACTCCAAGGCGGATATGTATGAGGGCGCTCCCATGGTAGTTGTACCTCCGAGGTTCGACGACATTAATTTGCTTGAGGAAGTGAAGAAAATGTTTGCCCCCTGCAAGTTCGGTTCTTTCCACATCGCACATGCAGATGAGCACGATCAGATGATCGCTTTCACATCACAGATGCCTCACGTAGTTTCCAACGCATTTATCAAGAGTCCCAACTCCAGAAAGCATACAGGTTTCTCGGCGGGCTCTTACAAGGATATGACAAGAGTTGCATGGCTTAACCCGACTATGTGGACGCAGCTCTTCCTTGAGAATAAGGACCATCTTATCTTCGAGATCGATAATCTTCAGAAGGAGCTTCAAAAGTACAAGGAAGCACTCGAGAACGATGACGCGGAAGAACTGACGAGACTTCTTGATGAGGGAAGAAGGATCAAGGAAGAGGTAGACGGCGTATGATCAGGACCCGCGTCATAGCTTCCAAGGAATACGAAGTATTAACGGGCAGCGGCCTTCTTGACACCTGTGGGAAGGTGATGCGCGATGTGTCACCCAATTCCCGCAAAGTGCTTATCGTAACTGAGACAAATGTCGCGAAGCTTTACCTCGGTGCCGTTAAGGCATCGGCTGAGGAAGAGGGCTTCGAAGTGTATGACTACATTTTCAAAGCAGGCGAGGCATCGAAAAACATAAACAGCATCGCCGGCATGTGGGGCGTAATGGCCAAGGCAGGGTTCACAAGGACCGATCTGGTCGTAGGATTGGGCGGCGGCGTCACGACTGATATGGCAGGATTTGCCGCAGCAACTTTCTTAAGAGGCATCAATGTGGTCCAGATCCCGACTTCGCTTCTTGCGATGGTGGATGCTTCCGTCGGAGGCAAGACCGGCATAGATCTTCCCGAAGGTAAGAACCAGGTCGGAGCTTTCTGGCAGCCCTCTGCCGTTATCGAGGATACGGACTGTCTTCGAACCCTTCCCGACGAGCTGTTCTCCGAGGGCATGGCAGAGACGATAAAGTATGCGTTTATCATGGATACATCCCTTTATGATCTTCTTAAGGAGAACTCAGGCAGGGGCATCGGCATAAGAGAAGATGCGGCGCTTATGGAGAAGATCGTCGGCATGTGCGTACAGGACA
>CADAXO010000116.1 GCA_902791885.1 Oscillospiraceae bacterium
GGATGTTAACGGTGAGCCGATACCTATGCTGTTCCGCCCGTTCCACGAAGATAACGGCGGCTGGTTCTGGTGGGGAAGAGAGCATCTCGCAGATGATAAGTTCATAACCCTTTTCAGATATACGATAGATTATCTTCAGGATGAGAAGGGCGTTAAGAGTTTCGCATATGCATATTCGCCGAACGGTTTCTTCGATTCTCCCGAGCACTATCTTAGAAGATACCCGGGCGACGACTATATCGATGTCCTGGGAATGGATATCTACAGAGACCGCCCGTCTAAGGAAGATAAGTTCTACGACAATATGAGAAAGTCATTGGAGATCATGTGGCAGGTGAGTCTTATGCACGGCAAGCCATATGCTCTGACCGAACTCGGAACCCGCGTTCTTGATTCAGGCGAAGGCTATTATGAAGGCCTTGCACCGTCAGGTAATGCCGTAAAGGACTGGTTCACGGAGTTCCTGTCATTTATCTCGTCATTCGAGGCAGGTCTTCGCTGCTCCTATATCCTCACATGGGCGAATTTCTCGGATCAGCAGTTCTGGGTTCCTTACGAGCTTAAGGATGAAACAGGTGCCGTTAAGTTCCGCCATGAGATGTGCGATGATTTTGTTAAGTTCTGCCGCGATTCAAGAGTCATTCTCGCGCCGTAGGGCGGTTGATTGACAAGGGTTTACGGCTGAAATAGAATGATTAAGCTGATTATGCGCGTTTAACTCAGTTGGTAGAGTGTCAGCTTCCCAAGCTGAATGTCGCGAGTTCGAGCCTCGTAACGCGCTCCAGCAAATAAAAACTCCCTCGCTACGTACTCCGCGCTTTGCTTGTGCGTAAGTCCGCTCGGGGAGTTTTTATATGCTTTACTAAACGCAACTAGCAGAGCAAGGGGTTTCATATGTATCCCTGTGTGAAAAGTCCACCAATCCCTTTGCAAAACGGACTATTTGTAACTCCAAAGGTGGATTTGTGGCCCTAAAACGCATAAAAATCCACCAAACCTGTTACAAAACAGCCATTTTGTAACGTCGATGGTGGATTACATATCTGTGTGTCCTTTTGCCTTAAAGACCGATATCAGGCGGATTTGTCGCTTTTCGGGAGTTGTATGCTACAATACGCGCTATGAGTGACTATGATCTTATTTTATATGACTTGGATGGAACTATCTGGGACTCGATCCCCGTAATCATGCATTCGTTCAGGCATGCGTATGAAGAAGTCTTCGGAGAGTGTAAAAGAAGCGATGCCGATCTTATGGGTTATATCGGAAGACCGCTTCCGGAGACATTCAGCATGCACGATGACGAGACGGCCAAGAAGCTTCTCGACGCATATATAGTCCATAACCACGAACTTCTGAAACATGACTGTATTCCGATGTTTCCGGGAGTTATGGAAGATCTTCATTTGATTAAGGAGATGGGTTACCGTCAGGGAGTGGTGACCAGTAAAAGACATGAGTCCGCTGATGTGACGTTGAAGTTCAAAGGCCTGTCCGATTTCTTCGATGTTTGTCTTTGTAAGGAAGATACAGTAAAGCATAAGCCCGACGGCGAGCCTCTTATTATCGCTGCATCCAAGCTCGGGATCGAGGATATGAGCAGAGTTATTTATGTCGGCGATGCAATGCCCGATGCGTTGTGTGCGGGGAATGCCGGGGCAAAGTTCGCTCTCGTAAGCTGGTCTTCGATGGATAAAGAGGCGATAATGGCCGCTGCGCCGGAAGGTTCGGTCGTGATCGGAAGCCTGAAAGAGCTTGTAAATTAAGGCTTTAAGAGAAATCATAACAATTGCTTTGAAAAGTTGTTGACAAATCGGGACCTCGCTCATATAATAATCAAGCACGCGGGATTAACTCAGTGGTAGAGTGTCACCTTGCCAAGGTGAAAGTCGCGAGTTCAAGTCTCGTATCCCGCTCCACCTGATACCCTGGTACGTAAGTATCAGGGTTTTATTTTTTGTCGAGAATGTGATAAAACGGTTGGGTAAAGGGGGACGCCAAGTGAGATCCGGTAATAAGACATTCAAGATTATATGTATAGCTGCGGCTTTGGGTATGTCTTTATCCGCTGTATCATGCTCCCTTGTACCTCCCGAAGAGACCGTAATCGTTACCAATGCACAGGGTGAGTCATTCCGTATCATTCCGCCTCAGCATGATGAGAATAATCAGGAAGTTCAGCTGACTGCACCGTCGAATGAATTGTATATGGCTACTGAGAATCTTGATTTTACGGATTTTGTATTTGTCGGCGATTCCAGAACCGTCGGAATGGGACAGTATCTTCACCTGACAACTATCGCGGAAGTCGGTGTCGGTTATTCATTCCTTCAGTCGCACTACGACGAGATTATGAACTTAAGCGGTAAGAATATCGTCTTCAACTTAGGCGTTAACGATCTTGCCCATATCGATGAATATATCGAGTTCTTCCAGCGCATCCCCGAGGATTTCTGCTTTGACAACCATCTTTATGTCGTCTCGGTCAATCCGACTTCCGGTCCTTATTCGAGTATGAACGGAGATATCGATTATTTCAATGTTCAGCTGTCGGACAGCCTTCCGAGCACGATCAAGTGGATCGATACATGTTCGTTCTTAAGAGATGCCGGCTTCGGTTCGCCGGACGGTCTTCACTATAATCAGCAGACATATGAGACGATCGCAGAGCTCATCTATAACGATGTCATGCTGTATCAAAGCCTCGGTTACTGATATAATATCTGTATCTTAGAACGGAGGTATTAACTATGGCTGTATTAGCTGTTGATCAGAATAATTTTGAAGCTGAAGTATTGAATTCCGCAACTCCCGTCCTGGTTGATTTCTGGGCTCCCTGGTGCGGTCCCTGCAAGATGTTGGGACCTGTAATAGATCAGCTTTCCGGAGAATACGAAGGTAAGGTTAAGTTCTGCAAGTGCAATGTGGATGACAATTCAGATCTTGCCATCTCATACGGGGTATCAAGCATCCCTGCAGTTAAGATCTTCAAGGACGGACAGATCGTAGCCGAGTCTTTGGGATTCCAGCCCCTTCCTGCTATAAAGCAGTTCGTAGACGGAGCTTTATAATCCGGGTTTATGATCTGAAGTCGGGAAGAAGTTCGTCTCCTGACGCGTCTTCCTGAATGAAAGCGTTAGTCTGATCGTTGATAAGAAGATAATCTGCCGCGGCGTCGTAATGGCCCTGCGGCAGTTTTCTATTGAGGTATTCCGGAAGCTTCATCTCCGGGTACTTATATTCGAACGGCGTGTACTGGTTCATGAGGCTTATGTACACGTTATTTCCGTAAGTTTTGCACAGGTGATCCAGCACTTTCTTCGTATCGAAAAGCTTTCCCGGGAGCATCAGGTGCCTTACGATAACTCCCTTCTGCATAATGCCTTCGGAATCGGTTACGGCAGATCCCGTCTGTCTGTACATCTCGGCTATGGCGGCAGAGCACACAGTAAAGTAATCTCTGCACTTGCAAAGCTCATAAGACAGGGAAGAGGAGAAGAACTTCATGTCGGGGATGTATATGTCGACAAGACCTTCAAGCAGCTTAAGTGAATCGACGCTCTCGTAGCCGCCGGAGTTAAACACAACGGGTATCGTAAGTCCGCTTCTGCGGGCGATCCTGATGGACTCGGCCACGGTCGGGATGAAGTGACCCGCAGTTACAAGATTGATGTTGTGGACTTGTTTCTTCTGAAGGTCAAGATATGCTTCGGCTAGCTCCTGCGCTGTCATCTTCTGCCCGGCTCCTGTCGGTCCTCTGCTTATGTTGAAGTTCTGGCAGAATACGCACTTAAGGGAACAGCCCTCGAAAAACACGGTTCCGCTGCCTTTTGTTCCTGATATCGGGGGTTCTTCGCCCCTGTGGACTGATATGAGATTAACGACCGGGATGTCTCCCATTCCGCAAAATCCGGCCTTGCCTGAAGTACGGTCGGCCCCGCATGATCTGGGGCATATTATGCAGTTTTCATATCTTGAAGTCTTTAAACTGTCGCGCATATGTAAATTATAATATATAGCGTTTTGGAATTGGAGTGATAAAATCATCGTGGTGGAAAATCAGGAGGTAACTTTGGACATACACGAAGAATGCGGCGTTTACGGGATTTACTCAAGATCGGGCGGTGAAGGAATCTCCCGGGCTTGCTATTACGGGCTTTTCGCTTTACAGCACAGAGGCCAGGAGAGCTGCGGTATCGCAGTAAACAATGATGCGGAGATAATCTGCTACAAGGATATGGGCCTTGTAGGCGAGGTGTTTACTCCCGATAAGCTTGAGAAGCTTCAGGGTACGATCGCCATAGGCCATGTGCGCTACTCGACCACGGGTGCGAGTACGAAGGAGAATGCACAGCCCCTCGTAACGCATTATGTTAAGGGTACTATCTCCATTGCCCATAACGGTAACCTCACTAATTGCAATACACTCCGCAAGGAACTCGAAGACAACGGAGCCTTCTTCCAGACGACCGTTGACTCCGAGGTCATCGCTTACATGGTTGCGGGCGAGAGATCAAAGTCTGCAAGTATCGAAGAAGCGGTGGAGAATGTGATGAAGAGGATAGAGGGCGGATATGCTCTCCTCGTAATGTCACCCCGCAAGCTCATTGCCGCGAGAGACCCATACGGATTGAAGCCTCTCGTTATCGGCGACCTCAACGGTGACACGGTCTTCGCTTCGGAGACCTGTGCACTCGCAGCGTGCGGTGCCAAGTACGTAAGAGACGTTCAGCCCGGCGAGATCGTTATTGCAGATGATGACGGATTAACTTCAATACAGACACCCGCGAGAAAGAAAGCGGGCTGCGTATTCGAATATATCTATTTCGCAAGACCTGATTCAGTCATTGACGGCATCTCAGTCTATGAGTCGAGGATCAGGGCAGGAAAGCTTCTTTATAAGCAGAATCCCGTTGATGCCGATATCGTAATCGGTGTTCCTGAGTCTGGTATAGATGCTGCCCTGGGATTCTCACAGGCTTCGGGAATCCCCTATGTAAAGGGCTTCGTTAAGAATAACTACATCGGAAGGACTTTCATTAAGCCTTCACAGGAGCAAAGAGCAGACTCCGTAAGGATCAAGCTCAATGTAATTGAGTCCGCGGTAAAGGGCAAAAGAGTCGTCATGACAGATGATTCCATCGTAAGAGGAACCACTATCGCGAATATCGTTAAGATGTTAAGACAGGCCGGAGCGACCGAGGTCCATGTAAGGATCTCATCACCGCCGTTCCTTTATCCCTGCTACTACGGAACAGACGTTCCTTCCAGAGAGAAACTTATCGCAGTCAAGTACACGATTCCCGAGATCCGTGACATCATCGGAGCTGATTCGTTAGGCTATCTTGATGTTAACTCGCTCCCCGAGATGCTGGGCCTTGAGGCAGGTCAGAAATGCTACTGCGATGCCTGCTTCACCGGTGATTATCCGAATGCGGATACCGGAATCGATCTTCTGACAGGAGGCGGCGAGAAGCTTGAGAAGTGATAAGTCCGGTTTCACCACGATACACGTGCTTCTTCTCCTGGTAG
>CADAXO010000117.1 GCA_902791885.1 Oscillospiraceae bacterium
GCCGAGTGTTGTACCGTGACCTCCGAGGAACTTAGTTGCGGAATGAACAACGATATCAGCTCCGTGCTCGATAGGTCTGATGAGATAAGGTGTACCGAATGTGTTATCAACTACAACGGGGAGTCCGTGCTTGTGAGCGAGCTCTGCGATCTTTTCGATGTCGGGGATATCACTGTTAGGATTTCCGAGTGTCTCGAGGTAGATCGCTCTTGTGTTCTCCTTGATGGAGCTCTCGATCTGAGCAAGGTCGTGTGCGTTTACGAATGTTGTCTCGATGCCGTACTGGGGAAGTGTGTTGGAAAGAAGGTTATAACTTCCGCCGTAGATCGTCTCCTGAGCGATGATGTGGCCGCCGTTAGCTGCGAGAGCCTGGATCGTATAAGCGATTGCTGCTGCACCGGATGCTACTGCAAGTCCTGCCGTTCCTCCCTCGAGTGCTGCGACTCTCTGCTCGAGAACGCCCTGTGTGGAGTTTGTAAGTCTTCCGTAGATGTTACCGCCTGCTCTTAAGTTGAATCTTGCCTCTGCATCCTCGCTGTTGTGGAATACATAAGATGTTGTCTGGTAGATCGGTACCGCTCTGGAATCTGTTGCGGAATCTGCCTGTTCCTGTCCTACGTGAAGCTGAAGTGTTTCGAATTTGTATGCCATGTTTGTAATCTCCTTTGGTCAATTTGTTTTCGCTTTTGATGACCAAAGTATGACATATCAATTCGCGCTTGGATAATTCCGAATAATGATAAAAAGTTATCAATTAATTTGATAACCCTTCCATTCCCTGTAAGAACGCTTTCAATTCATCTATATACCGCTTTCCCGGCTCACTTAATATATTATTCTTCTTAGTAAGATATCCTATCTGCATAGCAGAATTCGGGTGATCCTTATCCGCCTTGAACGGGATCGCGATATATCCGTCGCCGTTGATGTCGTCGGAGATAATTCCCGAACACAGCGTGTAGCCGTGCATGCCCTGCATCATATTAAGCATCGTCGCACGGTCGTTGCACTTGATCGTACGCGGATACTCGTACTCGGAAAGGATCTCCTCCGAGAAATAATACTTATCCTCTCCCTGCTCGAACATCAGACACGGATACGGCTCCAGGTCCTTGAACTTGATACTCTTCTTAGAAGCAAGCGGGTGGTCCTCCGCGATATACACATACGCGTCGCAGCTTATAAGCGGCGTGAACACAAGCTCGTTATCATCCATAAGCTTTCTTAAGACACGCTCGTTCTTGGAAGACAGATACAGAATACCGATCTCACTTCGGAGGGAACCTACATCCTCGATAACATCGCGCGTCCTCGTCTCCCTCACAGCGAAATCAAACTCGTTGACATCATACTGCTTCGCCATCTTGATAAAAGCGTTCACCGCGAAAGAATAGTGCTGCGTAGACACCGCGAACTTACGCTTGTAGTTGCCGTCGCCCTCATACTTATGCACCAGGGTGTAGTAGTGCCCCTCGAGACCTCTTATGTCATTAAGGAACTCTCTTCCCTCGGGTGTAGGCGTAACGCCTTTAGGGCCCCTCACGAAAATCGTGATGCCCACTTCCTTTTCGAGTTCTTTCATGGATGCCGTAAGTGCGGACTGCACCATAAAGAGCTTCTCGGCGGCCTTGTTCATGGAGCCGCACTCTTCAATTGTCAATGCGTAATGTATCTGCTGTAAAGTCATGTCACCATTATACTATAATAAAGACCCGCAGCTAATATGCTTTACGGGTCTTAGGTTTGGGGGTATGTGAAGAAAATCTTTACTCTGTTATGTCCTCGTACCTTACATTGGTGATATGTATTGTAGAGGTGTAACCGTGGTTACCCATGTTGAACTCGAGTCTGCCGTAGTTGTCATCACGCTCGTTGGATGTGAACTCGAATTCGTAAGTCTGCCACTCGGGTCCGATATCGATCGTTGTGTCCTGCAGATACCTGATCCAGCCTGCTCTCGGTGCCGATACGCAGACTACGCAGTCTCTGTCTTCCTCAGCCATGATATCGAATGTAACTCTGTATGTATGACCGTGAACTACGGGGAGGTCAGGCTGTACAAGCTGTACGGAATATTCCTCTGTACCGTCGTTCTCGGAAGTGATCACGATCTCGTTGTTCTCGATGGAAGCAGCACCTGCACCCTCATTGAAAAGGAGGAAGAACCAGTCGGTCTCGTCGCCCAGATCTTCTTCAACTGAGAAGTCACCGTTATAGATGAAGTTGCCGTCCTCGAGTGCCTCTCTGTACTGGAGAGGAGGTCTCTCAACATTCGTGTCGTACTCGTCTCTCTGATAAACACGGACGTAATCGATCTCGAATACTGCATTGTCAAAATCTGTCGTCTCATCAGGATTGCCCGGCCAGTCACCGCCTACAGCGAGGTTCATCTGAACGAAGAAAGGCTGATCGAAAGGTGCCGGATAAGGCTTGTCCTCGCCGTTCTCTGATGAATACCAGTCGTTTACGGTAAGAACGAGCTCATCGTCTGTGTAGAATCTCATCTCGCCCGGTTCCCACTCAACAACATATACATGGAAATCAGAAGAGAAGCTTCCCTCTGAAAGACTTATCGTTCCCTGCTGCTCGGCATGAGGCTCACCGTAGTGGATAGTGGAATAAGATCTTGAAGTGTCGTTGCCCAAGACCTCCATGATGTCGATCTCGCCGCACTTGGGCCACTGTCCGTAGTAAGACTCATCCTGGGGCATCATCCAGATCGCAGGCCAGAGGCCCTGTCCTTCGGGTACCCTCGCACGAACCTCGACTCTTCCGTACTGGAATTGTGCATTGTTCTGCGAGTTTACCTTGCCCGAAGTATAGTAAGGAGTTCCGTCTCTGTCCTCGCGGATAGCGCGGAGAACAAGGCAGCCGTCCTGTACATAGATATTATCATCAGAATCTGTGTATTCCTGAAGCTCATTATTGGTCCACCCCGGATCGCGAAGCTCGCGGTTCCAGATGGCTTCATTTAACGTGTTGCCGTCAAACTCATCACTCCAAAGAAGGTTGTATCCGTCAATCTGCGGGGTCTGTGTTACTTCCATAGTTGCCTCCGTAGTTTCACCGACAGCGGAAGTATCAATCGCTTCCGTCTGTTCAGGAGTTGTCGTACATGATGCGAGCACAGATACGCAGAGAATCGAGCTGACAGCAATTTTGAGCTTCTTGGGATCGATCATGTACGAACCTCACCTTCTCTAATACGTTGAATCAACAATAACACAACAGGGGTTTATGCAATGTATTTTTGATGTGAATTTTTATCTTTTGATGATATAATCTTCTCGAGGTGACGACCATGCCGGACAAAAAATCAAAAGCAATTTCTATAGTCAAATATCTCCCACGCGAACCCGAGCTTATCCACGCTCCCTACATGCCGGAGATGGATTTCTATACTGCAGTTAAAGCAGGCGATGTAAGAAGAATCCGAATTCTTTGCGCGGAGCCTTTTCACAAGAAACCCGGTCTCGGCGTATTGTCAGACGATCCGCTTCAGAACCTTAAGTACCATTTCGTTATCTCCGCCGCGATGATTTCAAGAATGTGCATCGAAGGCGGAATGCAGCTGTCGGAAGCCTACAGCATGAGCGACTACTACATAAAGACCGCGGACAAGCTAACCACCATCGAGGAGGTATCCGAGCTTCACGACGAGATGAGCATCTCCTATGTATCAAGGATGAGAGCGCTTTCGAAGGAGAAGACATACAGCAAGCCCGTCTCCTCATGCATCGACTACATCTTAGAGCACCTCGACACCAGGATAAAGATGAAAGACCTGTGCGAGCACACAGGTCTTTCGAGCGCTTATATATCACGTATCTTCAGGGAGGAAACGGGACACACCGTTACCGACTTCATCCTTAACAAGAAGCTCGAGACTGCTTGCAACATGCTCGACTTCTCGTCACATCCCATAACGTGGATCTCGGACACACTTGCCTTCCCTTCCCAAAGCTACTTCTGCCGAGTCTTCCGCAATGCTTACGGCAAGACTCCGGGAGAATACCGGAAAGAAGGAATGAAGCATCTCGCCTCTTACCCCTGAATGATCTCCCTTCCGCAGAAAGGACATGTGCCTTTGGTCTTCACTCTTATCTTAAGTGTTGCACCGCAGCCTTCGCAGTGCACTCCGACAAAAGGCAGATCTTTCGGCATGCCCATCAAAGGAATGCCGGCCTTAACCTTATCCGACAGATATATTGCCTTATCAGCCGCACTGTAGTTCAGGTTGATAAGATAGCCTCTGCGGATAGCACGGTTGATCTTATTAACGAGCTTCACCTCATCGCAGTTCAGCTCTTTGCTGATGTCAGAGATGGGTACATAGCCGTCCTCGTCAGCCGTGAGAAGATTGTTCAGGGCCGTCACGAACATGCACAGGCCCATGTTTCTTGCATAGAGCCATACAACGCCTATGCACAGAACTGCCATGAACAGGAACATCGCGCTCTCTGCAGGAGGACAGCCGAGCGTATCAAAGAACACGCCCAGGAATACCCAAACTCCCAGGAAACCAAACATGAACGGCAGGCCCCAGAGGCAGGCCGCTGTAGTCATTTTAATTCTGTTTGAATACATGTTAAGCCTCCCCGTCTCTTACATATGTTCCGCAGTGATCGCATCTTCCGCCGCCGCCCCGTCTTACTCTTACAACGGAACCGCATGTCGGACAGCCGAGCTGCAGGAACTCGTTCTGATCAGCCTGAAGATCCACTCTTAATGCAGATCTTCCGAGCGTAATGTTCTTAAGGTAACCCTTCTTCTGCATCCACATAAGTTCTTTAACAACCTTGTACTCGGGAATGCCCATCATGGATGCAATGCTCTCATATGTCAGGATACCGTCGTGGTCGCCTTCGATAAGCGAATTATAGTTAAATGCTCTTGTGAATCTTTTTACTGCAAAGATCCTCCACACAATGAGACCGATGCCGGTTGCCACGAACGGAAAGAGAATGAACGCCAGGAGCATAAGCTCCCATGACGTCATGGCCATAACCGTAAGCAGTGCTGCGGCAAGTGTGGGTAATCCGATCGCCGCGATGATGACCGCATTGACCATCTTCGCAACAGCAATCTTTGGCATATTGATATACATAGTCTTATCCCTCCGAACATGATTATACATCACGATCTATTAAGAGGGGGGTAAAGTTGGGATCAGTACTGTTTGGTGATTAATCTTGACTCGAATTCGAGCTTCGGGAGAGGCTTGTCGTAGTAATAACCCTGGGCGATATCGCAGCCGTTTCTGCGCATGTAATTAACCTGATACTCGGTCTCGACGCCCTCCGCGATACACTGGTATCCGAGAGCCTTCGCCATGGAGATAACGCCCCTGAACATAATGCTCTTCTCGGAATCGTCAGCATCGCCTTCCTCGGGCAGGAAGCTCTTGTCGATCTTGACCGTAGTCCAAGGAATGCCCTTAAGAATATTAAGAGACGAGAATCCCATACCGAAGTCATCGATGGAAGTATTGATGCCCTTCTCATGGAAGCTCGATACTACTCTTCTG
>CADAXO010000118.1 GCA_902791885.1 Oscillospiraceae bacterium
TTAAGCTCAGATACCGAAGCGAAAGAATGCATAACTATTCTCAGAGGCTCTTCTCGTAGCTGGAAAGAACTCCGTTGATATACGAATAAGAATCATCAGTGCCGTATTTCTTGGCAAGCCTTACAGCCTCGTTAATAGCAACACTAGTGGGGATATCATCATTAGATGAGATCTCGTAAACAGCTGTCTCGAGAATAGCTTTATCAAGCTTTGGAATCCTGTCGAGAGTCCAGTTCTTAAGGAAACCCGAGATACTCTCATCAAGAGAATCCCTGTTAGTGATGATACCAATAACGGTGGATCTGAAATACTCGAGATCCTCCTCAAGATCGGGGTTATCTTTGACATACAGATTAATCTGCTCGTCGATAGCCTCATTTCTGAAATCGAACTGGTAAATAAAGAAAACTACAGCTTCTCGTGTATCTATCCTGCTCATCTTACTCTCCCGGGAGGCAGTATCCTGTCAAAGAATTTCTTGAACTTACTCTCATCAGCGAAAAGGAACGAACCGACAATGAATCCTGCCAATGTAAATAAAACTATAAATAAAGTCTTCCAAAAACCGAATATACAAATCAATACCGCAATTAAGAAGAATGCGAATGCGAACAGCGCTCCCGCCTTTGTATTCTTAAGCTTCTCGAAGATTCTGGACAGTAAGCGTTCCATTACTTATCTGCCCTCTACCCTTGCAGTGGTAGGCTCTACTCTGGTAACTCTTACCTTAACTTCCTCTACAATGATTCCGGTATATCTCTCGATATCCTTCTTGATCCTCTCCTGGACCTTAGCCATGGAAGAAGGGATCTCGACATTGGAATAGAGGATCGCGTTTATGTTAACGCTTATGGATCCGTTCTTGGCAGACATAACTCTTGCCTTAACGGTCTTAATACCCGCCTGTGCAGACATAGCGGAGTTTCTTGCGATCGACTCAAGTGCATCTGCTCCGATATCAACAGAACCGATATCCGTCTTACGAAGCTTGGTCCTGTAAGCTCTTCCTACTGAAATAACAGCGAAGATACAGAATACACAGGAAATGATGATAACAAGCAGTACGCCGACATATGCGTATCTCGTAACAGGATTGGTTACGATAGAAGACAACGGCGAGAGAAGGTCTGCGAAGATACCGTCATCTACAACAGCGAAAAGCAAAATGATAGACAAAAGTGCCAGAAACACTGAATAAACAAACAGTAAGAAACGCATCAGACTATTCATATTATCTCTTGTCTCCCAGAATCTTCTCTTTCCTTGACACCGCACACATAAACGTCGACTGATTCGACATCAAGACCCGTGTACAGCTCAACATCCCTTTTCACCTTCTCCTGGATCGACCAGGCTACTTCCGGAATAACCATTCCGTAGTAAATGACAGGGTAAACTGTTATCGATACATTCTCTTTACCGGAGTCACCGAAGACAACGCGTACGCCTTTGCCTTCGTGTACTACACCGGTCTTCTCTTTAAGCGCAACTGCAAAAGAAGGCTTGAGCTCATAGACACCATCGATCTGAAGCGCGGCTTCCGCGGCGTATTGCGCCACGAAGCCCTGCGTCATCGACCGGTCACCCTTAATGGATTCAATGTTTGAATTAAAGCTCATTTACCTTCTTTAAGTAAACGTGCTGATTATGCACGCTCGAGGTATTCACCTGTTCTTGTATCTACTCTGATTGTCTCACCCTGGTTAACAAAGAGAGGAACC
Organism: Oscillospiraceae bacterium; assembly: GCA_902791885.1. The sequence continues at coordinate 1,722 of CADAXO010000118.1, forward strand.
TTAACGACAGCACCTGTCTCAAGAGTAGCGTACTTATTGGCATTGTTTGTTGTATCGCCTCTTACACCGGGCTCACACTCTGTGATAACGAGCTCAACAGTGATAGGAAGCTCAACGGAGAAGATCTCACCCTTGTAGGAAAGAACCTTACAGATCATCTCTTCCTTAAGGAACTTGATTGCATCACCGATAGGTGCAGCGTGGATAGGAAGCTGATCGTATGTCTCCTGATCCATGAAGTAGTAAAGTTCACCGTCGTTGTAGAGGTACTGCATATCTCTTCTGTCGAGGTGAGCCTCTTCGAACTTCTCGTTAGGGTTGAAAGATCTTTCAACAACGGAACCTGTCTTTACGTTCTTATACTTTGTTCTTACAAAAGCTGCTCCCTTACCCGGCTTAACGTGCTGAAACTCAACAACCTGATAAACCTGATTATCCATCTCGAAGCAAAGTCCATTCCTAAAATCGCCTGCGCTGATCATAAAATTCTCCTTAAATAGTTTTTAAACATCACGTTATTCTACTTAAAAAGAAAAAAATATGCAAGATTGACTCCAATTATGTTGAATTAACTCATTTGAGAATATAAAATGTGAACGATGGCTATTGGTGTAAACGACATTTTTGATCTTATTAAAGTCTGTCAGGATTTTGATAATAAATTCGCCGGTAATGATACCGTCGAACTGTTTGCACATATACTCGGTATCAGTAAGATCTCGTACAGGATCTTCTTCAACGACATAAGCATCGAGTCCTCGGTTATCTATAATGCAGATAAATCCACCATGGGCGAAGAAATCGATTTTAAAAGAATTGCCAGCAACGACAGACTAATTATTATCAAGATAGTAAGATTCTTAGATGCCGAGCCCCTCTCTTCCGAGAATGAATATAATCTTCAGGTCTTCGGTGAGACCATCATGTCAGGCATATGCGTCAAGAATCTTATCAAGGCTTACGAGAATGCCCGTTACTACGATTCACTGACACAGCTTACGAATGTCACATTCTTCCTGAACTACCTTGATAAATTCATCGAGTCAGGAAACACCGACAACTATTCGGTTGTATGCGTTAACATCAAAAACTGCGGTGCTATCAACAGGATATTCGGTTCTGACATCACTGACAGGATCATAAGAGACTTCGCTCAGGACAGCCTTGATCTTTTTGATACTGATCAATACGAGATCATCTCCAGACTTTCATCAGACAGCTTTATTATGGTAGTTCTTTCTTCCAATGTGGAACACATACTCAATGCGATGAACAATTCTGAAGTAAGTGTTGAACTTAACGGCGATATCGTTGAATACAACGTTAATATCAGAGCAGGTATCGTAAGTCTTGCAGCAAACATAAGAAAGAGTTCCGATCTTATCCATCTTGCAGAGAATGCTTTGGGATTCTCAAGACTTCCGGAGAACCCTGATTTTTACTATATCAATGGTGACGGCAATCCTAACGGAAACAAGGCGTTCATCTTCCTTTCAGAGATTAACGCAGCTTTGAAATCCAATCAGTTCCTTTTATATTTTAAGCCTGTTTATAAGATGAACGGCAATATCAATAAGACGGAACTTGTTGCTGCCGAGGCTGTTATAAGATGGAGAAAGGACGGCCGTCTCGTCGACCCCTATGCCCTCATCTCCACTTCATCGGATAACAATATCATCAGAGATATGGATGAATTCCTTTTCAGAAAGACATGCGAGACTATTAACACATGGAAAACTGAAGGAGTCGAATTTGTCCCAATCATTATTCATCTGACTTCTTTTGATTATTTCAATACGTCATTTGCCAATAATGCATTACGTTCTATCGACAGATACCATATCGACAAAGACAAATTAATATTGGAATTCGATGAAGAAAGCTTCCGTTCACACAATGAAGAGATGCAGGTTGCAACTCAGAAATTCACCAATGCAGGCATCGAAATTAGTATCGTTAATTACGGTATGGGCGATTCTTCATTGAAGATCTTAAGCGAGTACTCTTATAAGTATCTTAAGCTCTCACCCGAGCTTATTAATTCTGAATCTGCCAAGGATATGATCATTCTTGAGTATGTAATATCCATGGCCAACAGATTGGGTTACGAAGTAATCTGCAATGAACCTGACAACGAAGATGTTGCTTCTAAGGTAGCAGGCTTCGGCTGTTCTTATTTCCAGGGAGAGATCTTCGATAAGCCTCTCTCTGACAGATTCTTCAGAAGACGTCTCAACAACCCTTCTAAAAATTCTTAATTCTCAGTGAATAACTTTAAGAAATGACCTTCTGTGGATCGGGCACATTCCGAGTTCACGGATAGCCTTATAATGTGCGGCAGTACCGTATCCTTTGTGACCAGCGAAATCGTATCCGGGATACACCTCATCATAATCAGCCATGATCCTGTCCCTCGTAACTTTAGCAAGTATTGAGGCAGCAGCTATCGAGTTGGAATTTGCATCACCTTTTATGATCGGGACCACTTCATCAACACCTGTCCCGTCAAGCTTAACGGCATCTATGAGCAGAACTTCCGGCTTAAAGCCTTTATCTTCAAGGCTCTTAACACAATCTCGCATACATTTCTTGGTCGCTTCAAGGATATTAATGTCATCAATAACATCGGCCTCAACACGGCAGACTGCATAAGCCAGGGCTTTCTGTTTGATTTCATCAAATAACAGATCTCTCTTCTTTGCTGAAAGCTTCTTGGAATCATCAAGACCCAGGATCTTTACATTAGGATCAAGAATACAAGCGGAAGCTACAACAGGACCTGCGAGAGGACCTCTTCCCGCCTCATCGATACCTGCGATCAATTTGATCCCCTTATCCAGATAACTGTTCTCATATGAAGACAGTTTCTCATACTTCTCGATCAGCTGCTCTTCAGTAAGTCTTGCCATATCAGTTCTTCACTTTCTCGAAGGTGATCCTTCCGATCCTTCCGCTTCTTAAGTCATCAATAAAGAGTCTCGCGAATCTGTCTTCATCGACTCTTCCACCACTCATGATACAGCCCTTCTTCTTTCCCATCATCTGGAATCTGTCATAAGGATCGGTACCTTCATCGAATTCACCGTATCTTTGGGTCATAAGATCGGGATACATATCCCACAGAAGATTAATTGCATCATAAGCAACCTCAATAACATCGGTTACTTCCGCTTTTACGGCACCTGTAGCCGCAAGTATTACCTGAGACTTTCTGTCACCAAGCTTAGGCCACAGCACGCCCGGCATATCCATAAGCTCGAGTCTGCCGCCCGTAGGGATCCACTTGGGCTGTCTTGTTACACCGGGCTTATCACCGGTAACCGCAGCTTTCTTTCCCGCAAGGGTATTGATAAGCGTAGACTTACCCGTATTAGGTACACCTACAACCATAACACGGACAGGTCTTCCCGACCTTCCCTTGGCAGCGGCTTTCTCCAATGTATCCTTCATAAGTTCCATGGTAAGATCCGTAAGCTTCGTTATACTCTTACGGTCTATAGCTTCCAAAGCTACTGCCGGAGTACCCTTGGATGTAAAATAGTCAGCCCACTTCTTGGTATCAGCAGGATCGGCAAGGTCTGATTTATTAAGGATAAGGATCCTGGTTTTGCCGCCGATGATCTTATTAAGCTCGGGATTACGGCTGGATAAAGGAATACGTGCATCGCATGTCTCATATACAAGATCTACGAGCTTTAACCTGTCTGAAGTATCATTCAGGGCCTTTCGCATGTGCCCCGGAAACCAATTAATATCTTGTGCCATAGGAATATACTACCATACTTATAGATTAATTATGACACATCGCCGCCTGCAAGAGCAACTTTATAAGGCTGCGGAGCCGGGTGTACAGAATCCTTATCAGGCGCATTTACGCTTACGACCCAATCAGTCATAACGATACCATTAAACCCGAATTCATCCCTCAGGATATCTTCAGTCAGGCTCCGGCTTTCTGATGTGTGAATACCGTT
>CADAXO010000119.1 GCA_902791885.1 Oscillospiraceae bacterium
GACAGCAGTATGTACGACGCCAAGGATGAGTACTACAGGGTCAACGGACTCGGAAGGAGAAGCTGAGCGTTACATGAGAGTTATCGGAATAATCGCTGAATTTAATCCTTTTCACGGAGGGCACGAATATCTTATAAGCGAGGCTAAACGTCTCGTAGGAGATCCCCGTGCAGTAGTAATGACTGTAATGAGCGGACCTTTTGTTCAAAGAGGAAGTCTCGCGGTATCCCCCAAGCATGTACGTGCCAAAGAAGCTTTACTTTCAGGTGTTGATGTGGCAATAGAACTTCCCTTCACTTTCGCCTGCGCCCCTTCCGAGCGTTTCGCTTTCGGTGCCGTAGAGCTTTTGTACAGAACAGGGGTCGTAACGGATCTGGCTTTCGGCGTCGACTGCAAGGATCCTTCGATTCTTATGGAGCTTGCTGCTCTCGAACCTGACGAAGAAGTTCTTAAGAAGGCATTAAGCGAGGGCAAATCATTTCCTGCGGCAAGAGCAGAAGCTATGATACAATCTTACAAAGGTGACGCGGCCCCCGAAGTTCTTTCCGACACTTTAAGGCAGCCGAACTCGATACTCGCGTTAGACTACATTAGGGCCGTAAAGAAGATGAATACGGGCTTTAAGCTCCACATGATACCGCGAAAAGAAGGTTTCTCCGCGACATCAGTAAGAGAACTCATAGCTAAAGCGGACACTTCCAGCGTCTCCTCCGTGGCTGATGCGCTTAACGGAAAACTGCCGGATAAAGCACTGTCTGTAATGCTCTCTGCCCTCTCATGCAGGGAATTCGCCGTTCCGGATGAGAAATCTTACATGACGGATGTATCACTTACGGTAAGAAGGACAGCAGATCTTGAAGATTATGCCTACATGTCTGACGGCCTTTCGGGCTTCATAAGAAACAACATAGGCGGAGATCTCCAGACCAAGCACTTTACAATGCCGAGAATAAGAAGAGCACTTGCCTCCCTCATGACAGGCCAGAAGGCTTCATATGTCGAACAGGAGAAGCATGTGCAGTATATACGTGTACTGGGTTTCAGCAATGAAGGCAGATACTGCCTCAAGATAATGGGCAAATGCGCGAGGCTCCCGATATTAAGCAACGCCTCCGACGCTTTGGAACTTTACTCGTCCAACCCGAGGCTTAAGGAGCAGTTCGAACTCGATCTTCTGGCGAATGACATATACGCCCGCTATGCTTCCATGGAACAGGGATTCGAGTGGAAGCTGTCCCCCGTCAAAGTAAAATAAGACAACAAAAGACTGCCTCTCATCAAGGCAGTCTTATTAAGTTGCGATTCAATAATCTAAATTACTTAGCTGCGTTTACAGCCTTAGCAACTCTGGACTTAGCTCTTGCAGCAGCCTGCTTGCTCATGTGACCCTTAGCAGCAGCCTGATCAACAGCCTTCTGTGTCTTCTTGAGAAGAGCCTCGTCAGCTGTACCTGCAGCAACTGCAGCCTTGGACTGCTTTACTACAGTTCTGATAGCAGACTTCTTGCCCTTGTTGGCTTCTGTCTTCTTCTTTGTAACTTCAACGCGCTTGATCGCTGACTTGATGTTAGGCATATTTTTCCCTCCGTATTTGGATTAATTAACCTTAAATAACCGCAACATTGTATCATGATTGGTTTTATAGCGCAATAGCCTATTTTTTCCTGTAATTACTGCGTTTTTGGTGCAAACACCGACCTTGTCGCCTCGAAGATGGCAATACCTGCCGCAGTAGGCAGATTAAGGCTGTCGATGTTGGCTGTATGTTCTATCCTTACAGGCTGTCCCTTCTTCTGGAACTCTGAAGGAAGGCCCGTAGCCTCGTTTCCGAATATTAGCGAGAACGGCCCCTCTATCGCTGTAGTCTGCAGGAGTGTGCTTCCGTCAAGCATGAAAGGATAAAGCTTATTTCCCGGGAAACGCTTCTCGTAATCGGCAAAATCATCGAAAAGCTCCATCTTCACTCTCGCCCTTGCTCCCATGGAAGCTCTTATGGTTCGGGGATCGAAAGTGTCCACCGCAGGTGTAATTACAGCTATGTTCATGATGCCGAAGCCTGCGCAGGTCCTTATGATCGTTCCCATGTTGCCTGCATCCGACGGGTTAACAAGCACTACGTGATTACCGGAATCTATCTGCTCCCTCTTCTTTCTTATAACACCGATGACGAAGCAGTTGCCCTTCTTGGACAGGATATTGAACGGTTTCTCGGAAGTCTCGACGGGGATGCCCCGCTTACCGCAGATATCGTTTATCTTAGCGATAGTATCATCTGAGTCGAACTTCGGATGAAGGATTACACCCTCAAGAATATCGGGGCACACATTCAGATACTCCATAGTGACTGTGGCACCCAGAGAATATGTGATATCGCCTTCCTTTTTGTAACTTGCAACTTTCATACGATGATTTCTAACACTTATCGAGGCCGTGAGTCAAGAAACAATTAATACATTTTTAACGAACTTCTCAATATTTATATACTGCTTTAGTTTTATAATTCGTCTTATGAACAAGAATGAGATACTGCTTTATTCTAAACCCGATGCAGATGCGAGGGATTCTCTTATTGAGGTCCTCGGTAATTCGTATACTCTCATTAATGTTTTCTCATACGAAGATGCTGTGCAGATCCTGTCGAACGACTCTGATATCGAAGTGGTAATGATCGATTATCCTTCCGTGACTCCCGATGCACAGAAACTGATCGACTATGTCGGCAGACATAACCAGTCCGTCTATAATACTCCGATACTGATCCTTACTTCACAGGAGAAGAAATTTGAGGACTCGGAGTTTCTGGGAGGACCCGTAGCCGACGTAATGGTAAGACCGTTCGTTCCTGCCATCGTCAGTAACAGACTCAAGGTAATCAGGAAGCAGTTCGACTCCATGTCTTTCGACGGATTCGCGAAGATGCTTAAGGCTCTGCCCTCTAATATCTATCTCAAGGATAACAAAGGACGCTATGTCTTCTGTTCGCAGATATGGAACCATGTCGACACAGGCGGCGATCCCGACTGGACGATAAGAGGCAAAACGGATCTTGATATCCGCAAGGACAAGCACAATGCGGAGCTCGCGATGAAATCAGATCAGAAGATGCTCGAGTCCGGTCAGGGCACCTCATACATAATCAAGGAAACAGGTCCCGACGGCAATACTCAGTATCTTCAGCTCATCAAGGAACCCCTGTGTCACGAGGACGGTCACGTCATGGGTATCATCGCGCTCATCAACGACGTTACCGAGCAGGAGACTCTCCGTCAGGAACTCACAAGGATATCGATCACCGACACTCTTACGGGAGTATATAACAGGACCAAATTTGACAACTTCGTCATGAATGATCTTGCCGATATGAAGTTCCCCGTCACCGTCTTCTCAGCAGACTGCGACAAGCTTAAATACATCAACGATACTTTCGGTCATCTCACGGGAGACGAGTATATAAAGAAGTGCTGCTATGTATTCAGAGACTGTCTTCCCGAAGGTTCGCAGATCTTCAGAATGGGTGGAGACGAATTCACGGCACTTGCTCCGGATATGCCCGCCTCTAAAGCATCCGAAGTCTTGAAGACTATCGAGACGAAGCTTTCCGAGAACGAGGTCAAGGGTGTCACTCTCCGCATGTCTGTAGGCTCTTATACGATGGGCAGCGACAAGGAAGATTTCAGCGTCTGCTTCAAGAAATCAGATGCTTCCATGTATGAGGTCAAAAAGCGTCACCACGAGGATTCTTGACACTTTCATTTCAATATAAACTCCGCAACTTGTTTTGACCTGATCCTGTGTTATGATTAGGTTATATTTTACTCGGAGGTAAACATAACAATGGAGAATGAGAACATTAATAATCAGGGACCTGTTATTGATAACAACCCTTCAGCTCCTTCCGGTAACGGCAAGCTTTTCGCTATTTTGAGCTACTTCTGTCCTCTTTGGCTTCTCGGCCTTCTTATCGAGCCTGAGAAGAACGATCCTTTTGTTAAGAATCACGTTAACAACGGTATTGTTCTTTCCATCTGCGGATTCGTCTGCGGAATCATTCCGGTAATCGGTTGGATCGCTTCTATAGCTGTATTGGTATTCGCTATCCTCGGCATCGTAGCCGCTGCACAGGATCAGCAGTACACAATCCCGCTCATCGGCGACAAGTTCGTTATCATCAAGTAAGAGCAGATTACAGTTTTACTTATAAGCGGGCAGGTTACCTGTCCGCTTTTTTTATGTATAATTCTAAGCTATGAAGATCAAGACCAAGACATTAAGCTACGACGAAGCCGTAAAGCTTCCGTCATGGGAGCACATTAAGCCCAAGAAGCCTTCGAAGCTTCTGGCTTCAGTCTGCCGCATCGCCACAGGCGGCGAACTTAAGCAGACTCATTTCACGGCATTAAAGAAAGACATGGAAAAGGCAGGCGACGGACCGTGGCTGATCTTAATGAATCACAGCAGCTTCACCGATCTTGCCATCGCTTTCGAGGTACTTAAAGGAAGGCCATTCAGCATAGTCTGCACTTCAGATGCACTTGTCGGAAAAGAAAAGCTCATGAGAAACCTGGGTGTCATCCCGACGCGTAAATTCGTTTCAGATATCACTTTGATCTCAGACATAGACCACGCTCTTAACGTTAACAAGGCAAGTGTTCTTATGTACCCCGAGGCAGGCTATTCTCTCGACGGAACAGCAACGAGGCTTCCGCGAAGGATCGGCGTTCTCATAAGAAGGCTTAAGGTTCCTGTGGTAATGATCACAGCGCACGGAGCTTTCGCGAGAGATCCGCTTTATAACAATCTTCAGAAGCGTGATGTTAATGTGTCATGCGAGATAAAGTGCCTTTTCTCTGCCGAAGAAGCGGCGACAATGAAAGTCAGAGACATCGACCGGATCCTCGACGAGGCATTCTCCCTCGATTACTTCAAGTGGCAGCAGGACAACAGCATTGAGATCGACGAGCCATTCCGAGCCGACGGTCTCCACAGGATCCTTTATAAGTGTCCCCATTGCATGGAGGAAGGAAAGACCGAGGGCAAGGGTATAAGCTTAACCTGCAGTTCATGCGGGACTTCTTACGAACTTGATACTTTGGGAAGACTTAAGTGTCATAATAACGATACGAAGTTCACTCACATACCCGACTGGTTTAACTGGGAAAGGAAGATGGTAAAAGAAGAGCTTACAAACGGCACTTATTCATTTGACGCCGACTGCGATATCGCGATCCTTAAAGACACTAAAGCTCTTTATATGGTAGGAACCGGTAAGCTTCACCAGGATAACAAAGGATTCATCCTGAACGGATGTGAAGGCAAACTTCACTACGAACAGGGACCCTCCTTCTCCTACTCTCTTAATTCGGATTACTTCTGGTACGAGATCGGGGATGTTATATCCATAGGCACCAACGACTG
>CADAXO010000120.1 GCA_902791885.1 Oscillospiraceae bacterium
GTCCCTCATGATCTGGAGGCGGAAGATAACCCGATACTTACTGTTGCGAAGCAGCTTCGAAGCACTTACAGGGTATCGGCCCAAAGCGGCACTCCGGTTCAATATATTAAGACCCGTGATCTTGAGAGCGCCGGCGGTATTGTTTACATGGTGCATGATGATGAGAATGTGGTAAACAGTGATCTTGCACTTCTTAAGAAGATAGAGAAATCATATTTCTCGCTGCTTCTTAATGACGGCATGTCGAGAAGATGGTTTACCGATGCCGGTACCGAGGAGACCGATCCTTCCGTGATAATGAAGGACTGCGGATGCCACGGTTCGACGCTGCTGGTATCTGATAAAGAACGAAGCATTGAAGGAATCAGATGTGCAGTCAAAGATGACATTGACGATGTCTACAAGGGCTACGACAATGTAATTATCAGCTTAAGGGACAGTCTGCTGTCGCTTAAAGAATCGGAATGTCTGGATCTTATATTCAGAATTATGGATAAAGTTAAGCCCGGGGGCAGAGTGATAATCCCCGGAAGCACATATGACTATATGTCATATCAAAGAGAAGGCGCAGAGATGCTTATGGAGATCAAAGGTCTGGAGATCTGTGCGCCCACGGCATCTTTGCATGATTATGTCATAGGATATGCATCCCTTAACAAATAAGGAGGTACCTCATGGAAGAGCAGACACTGAATTCATTAAGACATGAAGTTAATCCCGTATTTACCACTGCCCAGACTTGTGTCCGCATAATGGCGGGCTTGGGTGATGAGGATTCGAAGGTTCTTGTAGAGAGATTGGATTTTGACTCGAAGAAGAACTCGTCTGCTACAACAGATGAAGTTGATGTATTCAATAAAGCCAAGAATATCCCGGGCTTTGCCGAGACGATCGAGTCGAGGTTTCTGTGTTCGAATAAGTTCATAGAAGATCTGGGATACAGGAACGTGCTGGATATCCCCTGCGGTTATACCTCCCGCGGCCTGAAGCTTGCAAAAAAAGACATCAGGTACTTCGGATGCGATCTTCCGGCTGTGATCGAAGCCGTGGAGCCTTCCGTAAAGAGCATAAGCGGCAATCTGAAAAACATCTCATATCACTCAGTCGATGCCACCAATTATGATTCGATAAGGCAGGCGCTCCCCGATGACATCAATGGGCTTTTTATTACCATGGAAGGCCTTCTGATGTATATGACACAGTCAGAACTCGAAGAGATATTCAATAATATGAAGCGCCTGCTTGCCGAGTTCGGAGGAGTATGGATAACGACCGATAATATGATCATTCCGGCTCAGCAGAAGATCATGAAGGCGATAATGGGTGAAGAGGAGTTCAGTAAGGCTGCAGCTACGATGCCTGCGCCTCCGCCTCCTGTCAACGTATTCTTTGATCTTGAGAAAGCTCCTGAATTCATCGACAGGATGGGATTTACGCTTGAGAAGATTTCCATCGCGGAGCATATGCCTGATGAACTGATGACTCTTAAAGATCTTCCCGAAGATAAGAAGAGGGAAGTTAAAAAGGCGATAGGCACCATGGAATTCTGGGTGATGAAGGTTAAGCCCGAGACGGAGTGTAAGGAGTATTCCAGAAGCGTCGAGAATTTCGAAGCCGATTGCAGAAGAGAAGGCGATCAGCTTCTTATCAAGACCGCAGGCCGGATCGATACGATAACATCCCCCGAACTTCTTTCTATGTACCGTGAAGCGGATGATGAGAGTATCAGTACTGTAAGGATAGATATGTCAGGGGTTAAGTACATCTCTTCGGCGGGACTTCGTGTATTGATGATAATGTATAACGATCATCCTGAAGGCATTAAGATCGAGAACGTATGCGACAGCGTCATGGAGATATTCATGACAACAGGATTCGACAGCGTATTCTTCGGCGAGGAATGATAATCTGCGAATGAACCAGACTAAGCCGCTGATGATACTTAAGAAGTACCGGTCGATACTGATTGCGGCTGTTATAGTTGAGGCTGTCTCATTTCTGGTCTCGCTTACTGATTCGATCATCGCGGGATCGATCATCGGTTCGGATGCTTTCGCGGCTATAGGTCTTATGACGCCGTTCTTCTCTATAGCGACCTTCTTTGCGGCTGTTATAAATTCGGGTACCGTACTTTATTACTCGGATGAGACGGGAGCTTTTCACAAGCAGCGTGCTAATGAGTATTTCAGCCAGGGCGTTGTTATGGCGGTTGCAACCGGTCTGATCTTCACTGTTTTACTTCTGCTTTTAAAGAAGGTGATAATCGGCGTTCTGGATGTGCCCGAAGAAATGTATCAGTACCTGACGGATTACTATGACATCATAGCCTTCTACTTTCTTTTTGTTCCCATAAGCTGTGTTCTTGATAACATCGTTGTTGCCGACGGAGGCGAGAGACTGTCAGCCGTATCGAATGTTATTCAGATCGTCGGAAATGTAATTCTTTCTTTGTTTCTTTCCCGGTCTATGGGAGTTAAAGGAATCGCTGCAGCTACGGTTACGTGTAAATTGATCTTCGTGATAATTATCTGTTTCTGGTTCCTAAACAAGAAATGCAACCTCAGGTTTGTCCGGGGAATGCACTTTAAGGACTGCGTAAGAATGTGCAGAAGAGGTGTCGTAAGAGCTTTAACTTTCGCTATGTCTGCCGTCATGACGTTTATCCTTAACGCATATGTCCTTATGTATTTTGACGAGGATATTCTGAGCGTGCTTATCGTCGCGGAGAAGATAATCGATCTGTCTACATTGTTTCTCGGACTTGCCATGGCACTTCAGCCCATGATCGGTACTTTGAAGGGAGAGAGGAACACAAAGGCCGAGAAGATGCTTCTCAGGCGTGCAAGCAACGACATGATGCTCGCGGGAGTGGCAATCTCACTGGTACTGGTCTGGAATGCCAAGAGAGTAGTATGGGTCTTCGGAATACGGGAGGAACTCCTCGTTAAAGAAGCAGTGTTTGCAGTTTACATTACCAGCGCCACGCTTATCTTTACGGCACTTCTGGTATTCTTCTTTATCTATTTCTTCCTTGAGGGACGCAACAAGCTTTCTCTTTTTACCTGCTTCTTTAAAGATTTTGCCACGCCTTTGGGATTAGCCGTATTCCTTACTGTTCTGCTCAAAACACCGGAGGCCTTATGGTACGGCATATCCGGTGCAGCGGTCTTATCGTTGATACTTTGCATGATCGTAATCCTGATCCGGTACGGGAAGGACAGATTTCCTTTTCTTCTTTCCAAAGATTCGGATGACAACACATATATCTATGCTTTCGAGCTTAACGAGAAGAATGCAGCGGACCTGTCGGTGACGGTAATGGATATTCTGGCCCAAAGAGGTTTTACCAACAGACTTCAGGTTAAGGTCGGAGGATGCATTGAGGATATGCTCATCATGATCCAGGAGAAGAATGAAGGAAGTAAGAACCCCATTCTCGTGGAGTGCAATCTGATAATTGACGGTGAGGAAGTCCGCATGATCCTTAGAGATTCCGGCGTGATATTCGACATTACCGATGAGGACGCGCGCCCGGGTTCATTCAGACAGTACATCGTAGCGAACCTCATTACGGCAATAGAGATCAAGACCTATCTTGTAACGACAGGTTATAACCGTAACGTGTTCGTCTTTGCTGAGCCGAAGTGATCAGTCTTTTTTCAGAACGGGATAGACGAGGTCTTCTATCCTGACCCTTGCCGCTTCAAGTTCCTCTTTGGCATCGAATACGAATACAGCCTTGGATACCGGCCTTGCTGCATGCCAGATATCCTTTATATGATCTCCCGGTTTTTGTCCGTGAAGATAGCGGTGCTCGTGAAGCTTGGGCATGAGACTTTCGTCGATATGGATGCTCTCGAGTATTCCTTCCTCGTAACTGAATATCGAGTAGGAAAGGACGTTGTTGTGAGTCCTTTCGAAGGTCTTAAGTTCATTATAGTAGGAATGATCCCCGCAAGCTGTCGTGATAAGAAGCTTTGTAAGATCAACTCCGCTGTAAAGCTCGATGTCCTGAGGGTTATAGTGCCCTGCCTGCCTCGGATTTATCTCTACTGTAAAGAAATGCCCGTCTTCCGTGAAGAAACCTTCGACATTGTATTCTCCTATCGATACCCCGGCGGTCCGAAGCACGGCTTCAACGGAAGTCTTTATCACTTCTGTCTGCTCTGCCGTGAGGTCAACAGGGTAGACGTCATATACAGGCCTTAAAGGAGCGCGCTCCGTTCGGTAGCAGTAGCGTATGCCGTCCCAGAGGATGTCCTCCCCCAGTACGAAAAGGTCGATCTCGACGATCTTCAGGGAAGGATTCTCGTAATACTCTTCTATGCAGACGCGGCCGTTTCTTGAATAGGACGAAGCCTTGGTGAAAGCTTCGGCTAAGCCGCTTTTCTCCTTAAGCACCGTCATGCCGAAAGATGACGAACAAAGAAGGGGTTTCACTATAACGGGGAATCGGAGACTTCCGCCTTTCGCACAGGCTTCTTCAGCAGTTCCTGCGAGAACGTGCCCGGGGCAGAATACGCCTGCCTCCTCCTGAAGCTGCCGGAATCCGTTCTTGGATAATATCCGCTCTATGCTCTCAGGATTGTTTCCGGGAAGTGAGAGTTCTTCGGTAAGCCTCGAGACGGGCACCATGGCTTTGTCGCACAGCCCCACCGCTCCGTCGATATTCTCTTTAAGAGCGATGTCCTTAAGTTCAGAAAGATCATCCCAATCCGCGTTATAACAGACATCTGCCTGTGAAGCGGCATCGGGATGAGGTTCTCCGCAATAAATGCTTCTGTAACCTAATGTCCTGCACTCTTTAAGCACCATCTCAAGGCGCTCGTCGGGGACTGTGGACAGAACTAAGATGCTCTTTCCCATCATTAAAGTTTCTCTTTCAGGATTTTACTGAGTCTCGGATACGAGGAAATCTACCATGTTCTCATCGATTCCGTAAGTATCGGCGTCGTCGCCCTGACCGCGGATCATGATGCTGTAAGCGAAGTTATCGGATACCCATGTTATCAGCATAGCCTGTCCCTCTACATTGCCGCTGCATTCTGTAAGCCATCCGTCAGCTTCAAGCTGCCAATGATATGCATATTCGGTGTAGTCGCCTGATACGTCATCAGTATCCTCGTTAAGTCCTTTACGGATAGTAAGCTCGGCAGCTCCGAGGGAGCCGTTAGCTTCAGCGAGTCTGTCCATATAGCGGAAACTGTCCCAGCTTACCTGACCTGCATCGGTATCTGTGCCTTCAGAAGGAACTATGAAATATCCGACTCCCGCGCCGTTAGCAGCTTCCGTGGCGTCAGCAGCCACTGACCA
>CADAXO010000121.1:0-430 GCA_902791885.1 Oscillospiraceae bacterium
TTTGTGTTTATACGGCTGATTTAGCCATCGGTCAACATATTGACTGTCGGTTAACCTGACAGGACTTATAAGACTTTGTCTTGATTCGGGAAGAGACTCATAAACACCCTCAAATGAGTCCTTGGGGACTCTGTCCAGAAACTGCGTGATTACTTTCTCTTCCGCTTCTGCGGCACGAAGGATCTTGAGAAAATAAGAGTGCTGTGCCATGTCGCATATCTGCTTTTTATCATAGATCGGGACACCATAATTATTGGTGCAGTTTTCTAATTCAGCATAATAATAGTTTTTCCCGTTTCGTCTTCTGATATGGAGAGTTCCCTTTGGCAGCAAAGGAAGCTTATCCTCAACGGAAGCGATGAGATTATTGAGTTTCTTATGACGGCAATTAAGCTTTTCGATGATTTCCTTATCCATAAAGGGATTATAG
>CADAXO010000121.1:485-6054 GCA_902791885.1 Oscillospiraceae bacterium
GAATGATCCGAAAGATTTACCGTTAAGCGTCGTAACGGGACGATTTTGACGGGGTTACGATATTCACCAATCCTTCACCAATATCCGGGCCTTCTCATGCTAAAATAAAGAAAGATTTATATATTAGAGGTGAATCGTCTTATGGATTACAGTTATCTGCTTTATATCGGCGGTGTTTTTATAGTCATGATATGGTCTTTTGCAGTTCAGTCAAATCTTAAGAGTAAAGTTAAACAGGGCAGCACTATCCGTGCGGCGAGCGGCAAGACGGCGAATCAGGTCGTTCAGGAGATGCTCAATAACCATGAGATCAGCGGCATCACTATCGAGCACAAGCCCGGAAACATGACAGACTGCTATTCCCCGAAGGAAGGTAAGATATATCTTTCCGATACGACTTACGGCAAGGACACGATCACAGCTATCGCAATCGCAGCTCACGAGGCGGGACATGCAGTTCAGGATCACGAGAATATGCCTATCTATGAGATAAGGCAGCTCATCGCGCCCGCTGTAGGCGTTGCTTCCAGAGTGGGTCCTATCGTCTGCATCGCCGGTGTATTTCTTACGGCTTATGCCGAGAGATCCTCGGGCAACATCGGTTACACGATAAGCACCATCGGTATCGTTATCTACTTCATCGCATTCCTTTTCTACCTTGTCATGCTCCCCGTAGAGCGTAACGCAAGCTCACGTGCTTACAAGGATATGAAGGAATGCGGCTGGGTCAGCGACGATCAGCTTTCTCTCGCACACAAGCTCCTTCGCGCAGCAGGAGACACATATGCTGTCGCACTCGCATCGTCTGCAGTTACACTTCTGAGACTCCTCGCTTTAAGAGGCGGCAGAAGACGCTGATATACAACGAAAAGCATAATTAACAGGAGGATAATTACATGGGCTACGAGTATATAGGATCGGACGGAGAATTCAGATTAGGAAGTCCCGATAATTGGAGTTATCTGTATTTCCCGGACGGCGCTCCTTCCGGCATGATGGGAACTGTCACACCCGAATTCGGAGGAGATCTTAAGTCGAGTCAGAACACATTTGTCCTGGAGCCCGTCAGCTCGGATAATCTTCATAACAACAGATCGACAAGAAATTTCTGGATCAAGATCAAGAACGGACCTTTGGTATCCGCTACCGGTGCATCCGCAAGACAGCATGCCCTCAAGGGTTCCGAGGACGGCGACGAGGCTGTACTTTACGGCGGTATGCTCTACCAAAGAGTAGAGCGCAAGATCGGAGGCACGGGCCTTAAGACTGAGACTACAGTCTTCGTTCCTGTTGATACCGAAGATAAGATCGAGCTTATGAAGGTTACGGTCATCAATGACTCTTCCAAGCCCGTTACGTTTACTGCAACGGCAGCAACTCCCATCTACGGAAGATCTGCCGATAATATAAGAGACCACCGTAATGTTACCTCCATGCTTAACCGTGTGCTCGTAACCAAGTACGGCATCGTTAATTTCCCGACACTTACTTTCGATGAGAGAGGCCACAGAGCGAACGAAGTCGAGTACGGTTTCTTCGCATCCGAAGGCGAGAAGAATGCTCCCGTAAGTCTTTGCCCCGTTCTCGAGGAGTTCATCGGCGAAGGCGGCACTCTCGATAATCCCGCATTCCCCGTAACAGGCGCTCCTTCCTACAGCGAAGGCGACAGAGTGGACGGCTTCGAGGCTATGGGCGCGGCGATGTTCGAGGAGAAGACTCTTGAGCCCGGTGAGAAGGCCGAGTATGTAACCGCTCTTGTTATCGGAGAGCACAGAAAGACGGCTCAGATCGCGCTTCGATACATGTCCGCGAACGTATTTGATGCACAGCTTTTCCAGAACAAGACATACTGGAAGAACAAGGTTAACATCCGTCTACATACAAGCGATAAGAATTTCGATAACTGGATGTACTGGGTAGGTATCCAGCCGATCCTGCGCCGCATCTACGGATGTTCGTTCCTCCCTCACCACGACTACGGCAAGGGCGGAAGAGGATGGAGAGATCTGTGGCAGGACTGCCTCGCTCTTATCATCATGGATCCCGCAGATGTAAGGGGTATGCTGGTAGATAACTTCGGCGGCGTCAGAACCGACGGAACCAATGCGACCATCATCGGAACCGGAAGCGGCGAATTCATCGCTGACAGAAACGGAATAACGAGAGTCTGGATGGATCACGCTATGTGGCCGTTCATGACAATGGATCTTTACATAAAGCAGAGCGGCGACCTCGATATCCTTAAGGAGACAGCTCCTTACTTCCTCGACAGACAGATCATGAGAGGCGAGCTGCTTCTCGAGGGCGATCCTGCCGAGAAGTGCGACGGTTCCGTTCTTGAGCACCTGCTGCTTCAGAACCTTGCAGCGTACTTTGATGTAGGTGAGCACGGCAACATGAAGCTTCGTGGAGCCGACTGGAACGACGCTCTCGATATGGCTAAGGACAGAGGTGAGTCCGTTGCATTTACTGCTGCTTACTGCGGCAACTACATTAAGTTCGCTGAGATCCTCCGTAAGTTCGCCGAGATCAACGGCGATAAGATCGAGCTTAAGGAAGAGATCGGTAATCTGCTCGGAACAGAAGGCGGAAGAGATGCCCTCATGAGCTACTGCGACAAGGTCAAGAACGGCTTCTCGGGCAAGACTTCCGAGTATTCGTTAAGTGACATCGCAAAGGATCTCGAGGCTAAGGCGGAAGCTCTTACGAACCACATAAGAGAGAAGGAGTGGTTCACCGATACTGAGGGCTTCTCGAGATTTAACTCCTATTACGATAACGACGGCAGCCCTCTTGAGACCAACGGTCAGAAGGCAGGCACTCCCGCTATGATGATCACGGGTCAGGTATTCACCATAATGAGCGGTGTCGCTACCGATGAGCAGGTAAGAGATATCATCAGCTCCGCAGACCAGTACCTCTACGATGAGAAGGCAGGCGGCTACAGACTTAACACCAACTTCGGCGAGGTCAAGACGAACATGGGAAGAATGTTCGGATTTGCTTACGGCCAGAAGGAGAACGGTGCAGTCTTCTCACACATGGCTGTTATGTACGGCAACGCACTTTACACAAGAGGCTTTAAGAAGGAAGGCTGGAAGGTATTAAGCTCGCTTTATAAGCACGCTGACGACTTCGAAAGCTCCAAGATCTATCCCGGTATCCCCGAGTATTTCGATCCGAAGGGAAGAGGTGTTTACCACTATCTTACGGGTGCCGCAAGCTGGCTTATCCTCACTGTTCTTACAGAGATGTTAGGCGTTAAGGGTGAGTACGGCGACATGAAGTTCGAGCCTAAGCTTCTCCCTTCACAGTTCGACGATAACAACACTGCAGGTGTTTCTTTCGAGTTCAACGGCAAGCCTGTTAATGTCACTTACGTAATGGACGACGGCTTCAGAACTGTCGACAGGATCGAAGTAGACGGCAAGGTGGTTTCAAAGGATACGAATATCCTTCCTAAGGAAAGCATCGGAAAGGATATCAAGGTCATCTTAAAGTGATAAAAGAAAGCATAACCTTCGACGCTTCCACAGGAGACGGCAACAGGATAGCAGGTTTCTTCTGCCCTGCAAATATCAGGGCGGAAGGCGGTAAGTCCAAAGGTGTCATTCAGATTTGTCACGGTATGGCTGATCATTTCAGCCGATACGACGAGATGATCGAATACCTTAACGGACGCGGCTTCGACGTATGCGGCATGGACATGATGGGCCACGGTCAGACCTATGAGCTTAATAAGGGTAATGATATGCCTTTAGGGTACTTCGGAGATGCCAAGGATTCCCACTTGTGCATACTGAAGGACGAGATGACTATGCATGCCAGGGCGAAGGAGAGATTCGGCGATGATGTCCCGTACTTTCTCTACGGACACAGCATGGGATCGTTCGTCTGCCGTAATATCTACATCACTCCCGAGTACAGCAAGGAGTTCGAAGCATTTATCTTCGCTTCAACTATGGGGCCGAATCCTGCTGCAGGTGCAGGACTTGCTCTTACCAACATGATGAAGATCTTCGGACGTAAAAGAGCACCGGGTAAGTTGGTAAACAAGATTGCTTTCGGAACTTACAACAGACGGATCGACAAGCCTAAGACTGAATTCGACTGGGTAACTTCCGATGAGAAGGAAGTAGAGAAGTATATCGCTGATCCTTATGCAGGATTCCTGTTCACCAACAAGGGCTTCTCGGATCTTTTCAAGCTCGTTATACGCATGCAGAAGACGGATGCTTACGACAGCATTCCTCTAGAAAAGCCTGTTATGCTTACATACGGCGAGGACGATCCTGTCGGCAACTACGGAGTTGGGGTAAAAGACGTATGTGAGATATTGCGTTCCAAGGGCATTGTCGTAACTGAGAAAAACTACGGACACTACCGTCATGAGATCCAGAACGAGAGTGTCAGGTGGGATTACTTCCAGGATATAGCAGATTTTTTTACACGGACGGTTGAAGGATGAAAGTAATTACACCATACGAGCATATTGTTCAGTACTATGAGACAGACCAGATGAAGGTCGCCCATCACAGCAATTACATAAGATGGTTCGAAGAGGCGAGAGTCGATGCTTTCGAGAAGATCGGATTAGGCTACAAGGAGTGTGAGGCGAATGGGATAATGAGTCCCGTTACTTCTGTTACGGCGAAGTTTAAGACAAGTGCCGAATTCTACGACACGGTTGTGATATCGCTTAAGTTCGTAAAGTACACGGGAATAAGGCTCTACATCGAGTACGAGGTGAAGGACAAGGCTACGGGCGCCGTAAGGTGCACGGGCCAGAGCGAGCACTGCTTCATATCTTCTTCTGAGGGGAAGATTGTTTCCATCGCGAAAAGCTACCCGGAAATGGATGCAGTGATAAGGCGATACGTGGAGGATAAGAAAGATGATTGACGTAGCAATAATCGGTGCAGGAACAGCAGGCCTTACTGCAGCGATCTACGCCAGACGTGCGGGTTCAACCGTGACGGTATTCGAGGGCGAGGCTCCGGGCGGACAGATCATCAACACTCCCGAGATCGATAACTTCCCGGGGCTTCCGGGTGTGTCCGGATATGAGTATGCGAATAAGCTTTTCGAGCAGGCGCAGGAGTTCGGTGCGGAGTTTGTTTTTGACAAGGTCAAAGTTGCAGAAGGCAGTCTTGAAGAGGGCTTCAGGCTCACGGGAGAATACGGTACCGTGTGCGAAGCGAAGACGGTCATAATCGCGAGCGGAGTTAAGAGGCGCGAGATGGGCCTTGCAGGCGAGCAGGAGTTCTGCAAGAAGGTCTACATAATCCACAGAAGGAACCAGTTCCGCGCTGATCAGGCTCTCGTCGACGAGCTTCTGGCGCACGATAATGTCGAGACGAAGCTCTGCTTCACGGTCTCCGGTATAAGAGGCGAAGACAAGCTTACAGGCGTCGAGCTTACGAATATCGACGGAAGCCGTGAGGAGCTTACTACGGATGCGCTGTTCGTCGCGATCGGACTTATTCCTGAGAACGGTGTGTTCAAGGATATAGCTGAACTCGATGAGGCAGGATATGTCATTGCAGGCGAGGACTGTGAGACATCGACG
>CADAXO010000122.1:0-5249 GCA_902791885.1 Oscillospiraceae bacterium
AATATCCTTGCCGCTTAAATCCTCGGGATTATTAAGCAAAATACCGCCGTTTCTTGAATGAAACGGCGGTTTTATTATTTATAATATATGTGATAAACTTAATTGTTAAGATATGGATTAATAGGAGTATCAAATGGCAAATATGAGATATGACGGCGGAAACGGCGGTAACGGTGAGATCCTGAGCTGCTCTTTCTGCGGTAAATCAGAATACGATGTACCGAGACTGTTCTCAGGTGTTAACTGCTACATCTGTATTGATTGTATCAGAACGGCTTACGGCATCATATCTGAAGAGGAGAAGGTCAGAAAGAAGAAGAGACTTAAGTCCACAAGACCTAATAAGCTCATTACTCCTCACGATATCAAGGATAAGCTTGACCAGTATGTTATAGGCCAGGATGACGCGAAGATCGCGCTCTCCGTTGCAGTTTACAACCATTACAAGAGAGTATATGCGGATCTTACCGATGACGATACGGAGATCTCGAAGAGTAATATCCTTATGCTCGGACCTACAGGTTCAGGTAAGACTTTGCTCGCTCAGACACTTGCAAGAATCCTCGATGTGCCTTTCGCAGTTGCAGATGCCACATCCCTTACCGAAGCCGGTTATGTAGGTGAGGATGTAGAGAATATTCTGCTTAAGCTTATTATCGCAGCCGATTACGATATCGAGCGTGCACAGACAGGTATCATCTACATCGATGAGATCGATAAGATCACCAAGAAGTCCGAGAACGTATCAATTACAAGAGACGTTTCCGGTGAAGGTGTTCAGCAGGCTCTCCTCAAGATCCTTGAGGGTACGGTTGCCAATGTTCCTCCCAAGGGCGGAAGAAAGCATCCGAACGAGGAGTGCTATAACATCGATACCACAAATATCCTTTTCATATGCGGCGGTGCATTTGACGGCCTCGACGAGATAATCGCACAAAGAGTTGCCGAGAAGCAGTACGGATTCGGCGCTGACATTCAGTCCAAGAAGGATATGCACAGCGGTTTGTTCTACAACCGTGTTGAGTCCATGGACCTTATGAAGTTCGGACTGATCCCTGAGTTCATAGGAAGAATCCCTGTTACGGTAGCTCTTAATAAGCTTACGGCTGAGGACCTTGTACATGTTCTTACACAGCCTAAGAACGCTATCGTTAAGCAGTACAAGAAGATGCTTAAGCTTGATGATGTAGAACTCGAGTTCACTGATGACGCAGTCCTTGCTATAGCTAACAAAGCTATCGAGCAGAAGACCGGTGCAAGAGGCTTAAGATCCATTATTGAGAATACGATGCAGAGCGTTATGTTCAATATTCCTTCCCAGAAGGATGTATCTAAGTGCATAATCGACGGTCCCTGCATTACAGAGGGTAAAGAACCCACACTCATCTATAAGAAGAAGTCTGCTGACAATAAGTACGGAACTTCAGGTTCGTCTGATTCCGCTTTGGGAGTCGGCTGACAGATATAAGGAGGTAAGACTATGCCCGCTATGTACAACATCTGTCTTGATATCGGCGGCACCAAGATATTGGGTGCTATCTTCGATTCCAAGAAGAACATCGTTTACCGTATCAAGAAGAAGACTAAGGCTGACGGTGAAGCTACACAGAATGTCGAGGAGACGATTATCTCTGTCGTAGATGAGCTTATCGGCGGATTCGGCATCAAGAGATCCCAGATCAAGGCTATTGCTGCAGGTGCTCCCGGCGTAATCGATCAGCAGAACGGTATCGTTCTTACTTCACCTAATCTTCCCTGGAAGAATTACGACATCAGAAAGCCCATCGAGAAGAAGTTCGGTGCTCCGTTCTTCATCGGAAACGACGTTAACGTAGGCGTTCTCGGTGAGTACAAGTACGGTGTTGCGAAGGGCAAGAAGAATGTAGTAGGCCTTTTCGTAGGTACGGGAATGGGCGGAGGTCTTATCCTCGACGGCAAGCTTTATACAGGACATAAGTTCAAGGGTGCCGAGTACGGACACATGATCCTCGATCCCGAAGGACCTAAGTGTAACTGCGGCCAGAGAGGATGCCTTGAGGCGTTCTCAAGTAAGCAGGGAATGAGCGACTACATAAGAACACAGGCTGCAAGAGGACGCGAGTCCATGATGGCTGAAGGTGTTGTTGACGGTGTGTTTAAGAGCAAGCTTCTGAAGAAGAGCCTTGCTGCGAAGGATGCAGTGGCAGTCGAAGCTGTTGACCGTGCATGCCACTATCTTGCGATAGCATCAGGCAACCTCGTTAATACATTCAGTCCCGAGATGGTAGTATTCGGCGGCGGAGTTATCGAAGCCTGCGGAGATTACTTCCTCGAGAGGATCCTTTCTGAGGTAGACAGATACTGTATGCCTTCGATAAGGGAAACAGTTGAGTTCAAGACAGCGGGCTTAGGTGATGATTCCATCCTCTACGGCGCGCTCTCGATGATAACAGACAAATAATTTAAAGAAAGAAGTTGTAATAAGAAATGGCGAGAATTGATTCAGTAAACAAGGTTTTCGATCCCAAGGAGGCGGAACCCAGACTTTACAATGAATGGAAGGACAAGGGCTACTTCAAGCCCGATGAGACAGAGGGTAAAGAGACATTCTCAATCGTAATGCCTCCTCCGAATATCACAGGACAGCTCCATATGGGACATGCCCTTGATAACACACTTCAGGATATTCTCGTCCGTTATAAGAGAATGAGAGGTTACTCGACACTTTGGGTGCCGGGTACAGACCATGCTTCCATTGCTACAGAGGCTAAGATCGTTGAGCAGATGCGTAAGGAAGGCATCTTCAAGGAAGACCTCGGAAGAGAAGGCTTCCTCGAGCGTGCATGGGACTGGAAAGCCAAGTACGGCGGCAGGATCGTTGAGCAGCTTAAGAAGATGGGTTCCTCATGTGACTGGGATCACGAGCGCTTCACTATGGATGAAGGCTGCTCTGATGCCGTTAAGGAAGTATTCGTTAAGTACTATAACCAGGGTTATATCTACAGAGGTGAGAGGATCATCAACTGGTGCCCTCACTGCCTTACTTCAATCTCCAACGCAGAGGTTGAGTACGAGGATCAGGCAGGCCACTTCTGGCACCTGAAGTATCCTTTCGAGGACGGCACAGGTTATATCGAGCTTGCTACAACAAGACCTGAGACACTCCTCGGTGATACCGCTGTAGCAGTTAACCCCAAGGATGAGCGTTATAAGGACATCATCGGCAAGATGCTCGTTCTGCCTCTGGTCGGAAGAAAGATCCCCGTTATCGCAGACGATTATGTTGATGTTGAGTTCGGTACAGGTGCTGTTAAGATCACTCCTGCACACGACCCTAACGACTTCGAGGTAGGAAGAAGACATAACCTCGAGGTAATCACCGTTCTTACAGAAGATGCCAAGGTTACAGAGGATTATCCGAAGTATGCAGGCATGGACCGTTACGAAGCTCGTAAGGCTATCGTTAAGGACCTCGAGGAGGGCGGTTTCCTCTTAAGAACTGAGGATCACAATCATAACGTGGGTACATGCTACCGCTGCGGCACTACAATCGAGCCCCGTGTATCTTTACAGTGGTTCGTTAAGATGGAAGAGCTCGCAAAGCCCGCTATCGAAGCTGTTAAGACAGGTAAGACAAGATTCGTTCCCCAGCGATTCGAGAAGAATTACTTCAACTGGATGAATGATATCCGTGACTGGTGTATCTCACGTCAGCTTTGGTGGGGACACAGGATCCCTGCATTCTACTGCGATGACTGCGGCGAGATCACTGTTACCAAGGATGAGACAGCAGTTTGCCCTAAGTGCGGCAAGCCTATGCGTCAGGATCCCGATACACTCGATACATGGTTCTCTTCTGCTTTGTGGCCTTTCTCCACATTGGGCTGGCCCGAGAACACATCCGATCTTAAGAGATTCTATCCTACAAATACTCTCGTAACAGGTTATGACATCATCACTTTCTGGGTATCCAGAATGATGGTTGCAGGCTGTGCACACATGAATGAGGTTCCTTTCAAGGATGTACTTATCCACGGTCTCGTAAGAGATGCACAGGGAAGAAAGATGAGTAAGTCCTTGGGCAACGGTATCGATCCTCTCGAGATCATCGACAAGTATGGTGCCGACGCATTGAGATTCGCTCTTGTTACTGGTAACGCTCCGGGTAATGACCAGAGATTCCAGGAAGACAAGATCGAGATGGGAAGAAACTTCTCCAACAAGATCTGGAATGCAATGAGATTCGTAATCATGAACTGCAGCGATGATCTTTCTTATGAGGATGTCGATCCTTCCCGTTACACACTCGAGGATAAGTGGATCCTCACAGGACTCAACAGACTTATCTCAGAGGTTACGGTTAACTACGAGAACTACGACTACGGCGTTGCTTTGCAGAAGATCGTAGACTTCATCTGGGAGTCTTACTGCGACTGGTATATCGAGATCGCGAAGAGCCGTTTGTTCGATGAGAACTGTCCTACAAGAAAGGAAGCTCTCTATCTTCTTAACAATGTTCTTGCAACACTCATGAAGCTTCTGCACCCTGTAATGCCTTTCCTTACGGAAGAGGTATACAGAAACCTCGTTATCGATGCCGAGGCAGATTCCATCATGATCACAGACTGGCCTGATGCTTCCAAGGTTCCTTCTTTCCCTGAGGACGAGAAGATGATGAGCACACTCATGGGCGCCATCAGATCTATGCGTAACATCAGAGCAGAGATGAATGTAGCTCCTTCACGTAAGGCTCACATCATCGTAGTTACGGCTTCCGATGAAGTTGCAGCTATGTTTACCAACGGCATCGCGTTCCTCGAAAGGCTTGCGTCCGTCGGTTCCATGGACATTAAGAAGGACAAGGAAGGAATCCCTTCTACTGCAGTAGCTGCGCTTTTCGAAGGCGGCGAGATCTACATGCCTCTTGAGGACCTCATCGATATCTCTAAGGAGCTCGAGCGTCTCGGTAAGGAGAAGGAGAAGCTTGAGGGTGAGATCAAGAGACTTAACGGCAAGCTTTCCAACGAGAACTTCACTGCCAAGGCTCCCGCACAGGTAGTAGAGGCTGAAAGAGCAAAGCTTACCAAGTATCAGGAGATGGAGAAGAACATCTCCGAGAGAATTGAGACATTATCAGCACTTTAATCAAGTTTTCCAGGAGGAATAAAAATGGGTACAGGTTTTGAGAACAACGATCTTATCGCTAAGCTCCCTTCAGAGGGCGTACATTGCTTTCCGGCAAGCGAGAGTCAGATAAAGAGCAGAAGGAT
>CADAXO010000122.1:5288-11656 GCA_902791885.1 Oscillospiraceae bacterium
ATCATCGTAGGTGTGAGTGCAGCAGGACTTCTTATCAGCCTTCTCGTATTCATTCAGACTTTCCTTATCGCTAAGTACCGTGTAGCAATCGACTACAACGAGAAGAAGCTTGTTCTCCGCTACAGATTCAGCCTCATCGATATTCCTTTCGACAGCTTTGATGCAAGAGAGGGTGAGCCCGATAAGGCAGAGGAGATGCTCAACAACGCAGTAAACAAGGGCTCCGTAACAGAGTACCTCGTTCTCGATAATGTATTCGACGAAGCCTGCTACCAGACCTCTTCCAAGGATCTTGCTTCCAAGGAAGACTTCGCTAAGTTAAAGCTTGAGGCTTTGGCTATTGCAGACGCTTACGGCGCAAGAAACTGCGAGGATGCCATCAAGCCCAATACTGACGGCAGAGATAATAAGGATATCGGACCCACGGATCTTAACGAGGACGATATCGGAGCTATCGTAGATCAGGTTACCGAGGAGCATAAAGAGGGTAAGTAATTAATATGAAGAACGTATTCCTCAATATAATGGCAGCGATCACGGCCCTTTGCATGATCACCATGACAGTGTTTGTAATTATGACGGCAGGCGCGCTTAAGGAGAATTCCGAGAAGTCTTTGGCTAGGATCTCCGATATTGAGGAGGAGTTATCAGACCTCACAACTCATATCAAAACGAATGAGGCAGAGGAAGCATCGGATTCTTCACCTGTTTCTTACGATACGGTAAACCCTGAAGATATCGAGGATCTGGCCGATGCCACAACAGCTCTTGCCGAGGCTGTGGCAGCTCTTCAGGAGCAGTCAAACAATATGGCTTCTGTGGATTATGCAACACTCAATGAGGCTATCGAGAGACTCAATACAACATCCGAGTCGCTCGAGGAGACAGCAGGCAGGATATCGGCGATATTCGGTTGATTTTTGATAAAAATAATGTAAGATAGCATAGGCTAACTAATAAACAGCTATTAAATAATAATTGGAGGAAATATAAATGGCATTAGTTTCTGCAACAGAAATGATCAACAAGGCACACGAGGGCCACTACGCAATCCCTGCGTTCAACACAAATAACCTCGAGTGGACACAGTGCATCTTAAGAGCAGTTCAGGAGACAAACACACCTGTTATGATCCAGACATCTGAGGGTGCTGCTAAGTACATGGGCGGCTACAAGGTAGTTGTTGACATGGTTAACGACCTCATCGATTCTATGGGTATCACAGTTCCTGTAGCACTTCACCTTGACCACGGTACATACGAGGGTGCTAAGGCTTGCATCGAGGCAGGTTATTCTTCTGTTATGTTCGACGGTTCTCATTTCCCTATCGAAGAGAACATCGCTAAGTCCAAGGAGATCATCGAGCTCGCACACGCTAAGGGCGTTTCCGTAGAGTGCGAAGTCGGCGGTATCGGCGGCGTTGAGGACGGTGTTGCTTCCAACGGTGAGCTCGCAGATCCTGAAGAGTGCAAGAAGATCGCTGATCTCGGCGTAGACTTCCTTGCTGCAGGTATCGGTAACATCCACGGTAAGTATCCCGCTGACTGGGCAGGTCTTAACTTCGACAGACTCGCTGAGATCAAGGAAGCTATCGGCGGTAAGCCCATGGTTCTCCACGGCGGTTCCGGAATCCCCTTCGAGCAGACAAAGAAGGCTGTTTCCCTCGGTGTTTCCAAGATCAACATCAACACAGAGCTCCAGCTCGTATTCGCTGCTGCTACAAGAAAGTACATCGAAGACGGCAAGGATCTCGAGGGCAAGGGTTATGATCCCCGTAAGCTTCTTAAGCCCGGTTGTGAGGCTATCGTTGCTAAGGCTAAGGAACTCTGCGAAGGTTTCGAGGCTGCAGGCAAGGCTTAATAGTCTGTTTGACACAAAAATCTTTCATAAGGGCTGTCTTTTACAGACAGCCCTTTGTGCTATAATGGTTAAAGTTTTTTAATAATAGTAATAGAAGGGGTAGAGCAGCATCAAGAATTATTATTCTTCTAAGATGGTCGGACAGGAAAGACTCGGAATGTCTCTTCTTGTTTCCATGATGGCTAACGGACATATTCTTCTTGAGTCAGTTCCGGGACTTGCAAAGACTACTGCAGCTAAGGTCGTTACAGAGGCTGTTAACGGAAATTTCTCAAGAATCCAGTGTACTCCGGACCTTCTGCCGAGTGATATCATCGGAACCCAGACATTCAACATGTCCAACAATACTTTCGAGACTAAGATCGGTCCTGTTTTCGCGAACTTTGTTCTCCTCGATGAGATCAACCGTTCCAGTGCGAAGACTCAGAGTGCCATGCTTGAGGCGATGCAGGAGAGAACCGTAAGTATCGGCGGTACAAGCTACAAGCTCCCCGATATTTTCGTTGTAGTTGCAACGCAGAACCCTATCGAGCAGGAAGGTACTTATGAGCTTTCCGAGGCACAGCTCGACCGTTTCCTCCTTAAGGAGATAATCACATATCCTACAGCTGAGCAGGAGATCGAGATCCTTAACCGTATCGAGAAGGATGTATTCACTTCCGTTACTCCTGTAGCTACCATAGATGACGTTCTTTTCTTACAGAACCTGACTAAGAAGATTTACATTGCTCCTTCCATCAAGAAGTACATCGTAGATATCGTACACGTATCCCGTCATGCCAAGGAAAAGATCTTCAAGGATCTTGCTCCTTACGTTGCTATGGGTGCTTCCACGCGTGCTGCTATTGCATTTATGGAAGCTTCCAAGGCAGTTGCTTTGGCACAGGGAAGAGCATATGTAACACCTGATGATGTTAAGGAGATGCGTAATGAAGTCTTGAGACACAGGATCATGCTGAACTTCGCCGCCATCGCTGACGGAGTGCAGCCTGAGACTATCATTGACGCTATTTTCCAGGCAGTCGATACTCCATGAAATTAGATTACGTATCAAGGATCAGCTTCGGCCTCCAAAGATATAAAACAATTTATACCAAGAAGGCGACGAGCAGGGTTTTGGACGGTTCATATAACTCTATCTACAAGGGTAGAAGTATGAACTTTGATGAACTGCGCGAATATGTCCCGGGCGACGATATCAAGGATATCGACTGGAAGGCGACATCGCGAAGCCAGAAGGTCCTTGTAAGGCAGTATATTGCCGAGAAGAAGCATAACATCATGTTCGTGATGGATACGAACAGGCGAATGCTTGCCGATACGGATAAGGGCGAGGAGAAGCGCGACGTAGCTCTCATCGCAGGAGGAAGCCTTGCTTACATGGTAGATCACAACGGTGACTACGTAAGTGCGATATTCCCGGATGCGAAGTCCATGAAGCATTTCCCTTTCAAAAGGGGCCTTCTTAATCTTGAGAATGTCTTAAGAAGCTACCACGATTCCGTTACACCCGATAATGTGTCGGATCTTAACGGTGCTTTATCCTATCTTCTTCGCAACATAAGAAGAAGGATGATCATAGTTATCGTTACCGATCTGGAGGGAACCAAATCTCTTTCGGATTCCGTATTAAGACAGCTTCTTATCGTGCATGATGTTCTTCTTATCAACGTCAGCGATGCCGATATGTTCGGTAAGAAGATCTACAGCGTAGACAGAAGTGATTATCTGCCTCCGTTCGTAACCGAGAGCAAAAGACTCAAGAAACTGTCTATGAAGAAAAGACAGGAACTGCATGATCACTGTGAGGAGAAACTCAATCATCACGGTATAGCTCATGTAACTATAGATACAACAGACCGTGTAGACAAGAATCTCATTGAGCTTCTTGAGAAACATAAACTTTGGAAGTAAGTATGCCGACTACAGTAGAATTACAAAAGATGTTCAGATATTCTGCTACTCCTATCGTGCTGACAGCTTTGGCACTCTTGCTTGTCACGCTTATTTTGATCGCTTTGATCCTCTGGAAGATCATCAAGAACAAGAGAGCGGGAAGGAAGAATACCATCAAGTCCATACTTTGGATCAAGCCTGATATGGAGAAGTTGAAGCAGGAGTATCTTGCGAAGCTTCTGAAGATCGAAATGGCGTTTGACGCTGATACTACCAAGATCCGTCCCGCTTATGAGAGCATGAGTAAGCTTATACGAGACTTTGTTTACAAAGCAACCGGCATCGACGTACCCAAGTACACTCTTTCTGAGATCAGAAAGACTGATCTTGAGGATCTCGCCGACCTTATCGAGGAATACTACGAGCCTGAGTTCGACAAGATCTCTGCAGGCGACGTTAAGGCTTCAATAGAGAATACAAGAAGGGTGATCTCGAAATGGAATTAAAGTACAGTATTGCCCTTTATGCATGTGCCGGCGTTGCCCTGGCTTTCCTGATATTCTCTTTCATCAGATTCAGAAGAAAGAGAAAGTTCAAAGGTGGAACAAAGGCTGCCGAGGCTTCATATATCAGTGAGATACCGCATTTTAAGAGAAGACTTATAGCGTATAAGATCCTGAAGTTCATTCTCACGGTGTCCATAATCGTAAACCTGCTGCTTTCGGGATTCCTTATGGCGGTGCCTTATAAGACTCAGGTAAATGAAGTCAAGCACATGAACCGTGACATTATCCTCTGTATGGATATTTCCACTACTGTTGACCATCTGAACTTCGAGCTTGTCGATAAGCTTAAGGAAATGGTAGAGAACCTTAACGGCGAAAGATTCGGTATCGTTATCTTCAATACATCGCCTTTGTATCTTTGTCCTTTGACGACTGATTACGAGCAGATCCTGGAAGAACTCGATATCATTCAGGAAGCTTTGGAGCTTCGTTACGATTACTATAACGGAATGGGAAGCTACAGCCAGAGACTCGTTGAGCTTGATGAGTATATCAGTGCCGGAACCCTTATCGGAAACCAGGAGAGAGGTTCTTCGATAATCGGTGACGGTCTTGCTGCCGCAGCTTTGGACTTTACGAATATCGAGGAAGATCCGGACAGATCAAGGATCATCATATTCTCGACGGATAACGATCTTCAGGGTACCGAGATCATTACGCTGCCCGAAGCAGGTCAGCTTTGTGTCGACCGCGGAATTACGGTTTACGGAATCGGTACCGAGGAGATGTATGCATCCGATAAGAGGATGATGAGAGATACTGTTGAGATGACAGGCGGAGAATTCTACTACGGTGAGAATTCCCGCGTAGTAAGTGATATTGTAGACAACATTTTGGAACATGTGGCATCGCTTGATACGGTCGAGTATGAGATAAGCGAGACGGTAACTCCCGAGATACCGTTTATCCTGCTCATCGCATCTATGGCGTTCATGATACTTATGCAGTGGCTTTGTAAGGTGTGATCATATGAGTATTGGGCAGATATTATTCAATCCGATAGTTCCGGTCCCCATCATGGCAGTGATCTGCGTGGTTCTTATCGTGTTCAAAAGAAGGGGAGTCATACCTTATATAAGGCAGATCCTCGCTGTTCTTTTGCTTTTCGTCGTTAACTTAAGACCGATGTACCCTTCCGACAATATCACCGTTAAGACTTCCAAGATGGATCTTAATGTCGTTATTGTTGTCGACGATACGATCAGTATGTTAGGAAACGACCAGAGCGGTTATGACACGAGACTTGATAAGGCAAAAGATGACATAAGATACATAATCGAGAATCTTCCGGGAGCGAAGTTCTCTGTTATCGCATTTAACAATAACGTGCATGTAATGACGCCTTTCACGGATTCGATCGACTATATTAATAACGCGATCGATTCTATCTATCCTTTGTCACCGACGTATGCTACAGGAACGAATATCAGCGATTGTATAAGAACATTAACTGATGTCATTACTGAGGCGAGAGGTGAAGATGAGAGTACGGAAGTTGTTCTGTTCTTCTTAAGTGACGGTGAGAATACCGACAATAACCGAGTAAGACCTTTTACCAGCCTTCAGGACTATCTGTCGGGCGGAGCCGTTATGGGCTACGGAACGACCAGAGGCGGACACATGCTTTACTATAACCGCATCCATGATCAGTATCAGAGAGTTATGGACGGTGCCGCTGAAGCTGTTACAAAGCTTGATGAGGATAACCTCGAGTCCATCGCACTTGATATGGATATTCCTTATATCAACATGAGTCAAGATAATGTGCTTGATCCTGTTCTTGAGGGAATAAGGACTATGCATGAGACAGAACCCGAAGATGACACCAGAGAGGGTTATGTCGACATCTACTATTACTTTATGGCCCCGCTTGCAGCTTTGATCGCTTATGAGTTCATAAGCCTGAAGAGGAGGGGATAACATGAAGAGATTTGTTGCCGCTATTTGGACGCTGATAGCAATATTCCTCGCGATCCTCCTTCTTGCAGATTACAGCAACAACAGGATGATCGAGAAGTTCAATGAGGGAACTTATGAGCAGAATCC
>CADAXO010000123.1 GCA_902791885.1 Oscillospiraceae bacterium
TGTGTACCGCGCTCGATGATCTTACCGTGATCAAGTACCATGATAACGTCAGAGTTCATTACGGTAGAGAGCCTGTGAGCGATAACGAATACCGTTCTGCCCTCCATGAGCTTATCCATACCTCTCTGAACGATGGACTCGGTTCTGGTATCGATAGAAGATGTAGCCTCATCAAGTATCATTACCGGAGGGTCTGCAACAGCGGCTCTCGCGATGGCAAGAAGCTGCCTCTGTCCCTGGGAAAGGTTGGTTCCGTTATTAGTAAGAAGCGTATCGTAGCCTTCGGGAAGTCTCGTGATAAAGTCATCCGCGCCGGAAAGCTTAGCAGCTTCCTTACACTCTTCGTCAGTAGCGCTCAGGCGGCCGTATCTGATGTTCTCCATAACAGTACCCGTGAAAAGGTTAGTCTCCTGAAGAACAAGTCCCAAAGACTTTCTTAAGTCTCTCTTCTTGATCTTGTTAACGTTGATGCCGTCGTATCTGATCTTACCGTCAGCTATGTCGTAGAAGCGGTTGATAAGATTCGTTATCGTCGTCTTACCCGCACCCGTGGCACCTACGAAAGCAACCTTCTGACCGGGCTTCGCGAATACGCTTACATCGTGGAGGACATCGTGTCCTTCCTCATAAGCGAAGTCTACGTCTACCATCTCAACATCGCCTTCGAGAAGCTTATACGTGATAGTGCCGTCAGCCTTGTGAGGATGCTTCCAAGCCCAGTGACCTGTACGCTCTTCTGTCTCAACGATGGTTCCGTCTTTCTCGATCTTACAGTTGACCAAAGCTACATAACCGTCGTCGGTCTCGGGCTTCTCGTCAATAAGAGAGAGAACTCTCTGTGCACCGGCACCCGCCATTACGACAGCATTGACCTGCATCGTGAGCTGGTTAACGTTACCCGTGAACTGTCTTGAAGCGTTAAGAAACGGAACAAGAACATCAATGCCGAATACGAGACCCGACAGGGAAACGTTCTTTGTACCCATGTAGATGAAGATACCGCCGACGATAGCGAGTACAACATAGATTATGTTGCCAAGGTTATTGATGATAGGAGCGAGTACGTTCGCATAAGCGTTGGCTCTCCAGGAATCCTCATAAAGACCGTTATTGATCTTCTCGAATTCCTCCATTGCCTTATCCTCGTGATTGAAGACCTTAACTACCTTCTGTCCCGTGATCATCTCCTGAACGTAGCCTTCGGTCTCACCTATAGCCTTCTGCTGTCTTACGAAGAACTTCGCAGATCCGCCTCCTACTACAGCAGAGAAGATGAACATTACGATCATTCCGCCGATAAGTACGAGTGTCAGCCAGAGGCTGTAGTAAAGCATGATAACGAATACGCCCGCAACGATCGTTCCGCATCTGATAAGAGCAGGGAAAGCCTGTGAAACGAGCTGTCTTAATGTATCGATATCATTCGTGTAGTGGGACATGATGTCGCCGTGCTTATGTGTATCAAAGTACTTAACAGGCAGGCGCTGCATGCCTCCGAACATTTCCTTACGGAGCTTATCGAGGTAGCCCTGCGTCATGAACGCCATGATCTGTGT
Organism: Oscillospiraceae bacterium; assembly: GCA_902791885.1. The sequence continues at coordinate 1,557 of CADAXO010000123.1, forward strand.
CTCGAATATGGAAAGGATCAGGGCAAGAGCATACAAAATTATAAGGATAGTAAGGTACTTGAAGATCTCGGGGCGCGCGGCATTCCAGTCGCCGGACTCGACCCAGTCCTCTATGGTCTTGATTACCTTTCCCAGCATAAGGTTAGGGATCGTCTGTACTACCGCAGCGAAAAGCACGCAGAACACAGCTACGGGTCCCATTACAGGATAGTACCCGAAGAACATCTTCAGCGCTCTTTTAAGTCCGCCGAAGCCCTGATTATAACCGTCTGAACCCGGACCGAAACCGGGAGCGCCTTTAGGTCCCATAGGTCCTTTGGGTCCGCCTTTGAATCCACCGCGCGGAGGCATTACTCTTCACCCCCTCTCGTCTGCTGCTCATAGATCTCACGGTAGATATCGGATGTCTTAAGGAGCTCATCGTGAGTTCCCTTTGCAACGATCTTACCGCCGTCCATGATTATGATCATATCTGCATCCATAACAGATGCGACACGCTGTGCGATTATTATCTTTGTTGTCTCAGGGATATACTCCCTGAATCCCTTCCTGATCAATGCATCCGTCTTCATATCGACAGCTGATGTCGAGTCGTCGAGGATCAGGATCTTAGGTGTCTTAAGAAGGGCACGTGCGATACAAAGTCTCTGCTTCTGTCCGCCGGAGACGTTGGTTCCGCCCTGTTCGATAAATGTGTCGTAACCTTTTTCGAAAGTATTGATAAAGTCGTCAGCCTGAGCGATCTTACAAGCCTCAACTATCTGCTCGTCTGTCGCGTTCTCATTACCCCATCTTAAATTCTCCTTGATGGTTCCGGAGAACAGTACGTTCTTCTGGAGAACTACGGATACGGCATCTCTCAATACTTCGAGATCATATTTCTTAACGTCGATGCCGCCTACCTTAACGGAGCCTGATGTGACATCGTAAAGTCTCGGGATCAGCTGAATGAGCGTGGACTTAGATGAACCCGTACCGCCCAGTATACCTACCGTCATGCCGGAGTCGATATGAAGGTCGATATCAAACAGTGCCTCACGCTCGGCATTCTTGGAATACTTGAAGTGAACATCCTGGAAATCGATCGAACCGTCGGCAACTTCGGTAACAGGAGATTCGGGGTTCGCTATGGAAGGTGTCTCCTTCAGTACTTCTGCAAGTCTCTTGATGGACTCGAGTGACATTGTAAGCATTACATAGATGATGGAGATCATCATCAAAGACAGGAGGACCTGAACGCCATATGTGATCATGGCGGAGATCTGTCCTACGCCGATCGTAGTTCCGTTGCTGCTTATTACAAGCTTGGAACCTACGAGAAGGATGAAGATCATGTTGAAGTACATGCAGAACTGCATCAAAGGTGCGTTCAGTGCTACGATCCTCTCAGCCTTCGTAAAGTCCTTCATGATATCTTCGGAAGCGTCCGAGAACTTCTTAGTCTCGTATTCCTCTCTTGCGAATCCCTTGACGACACGCATAGCGCGTACATTCTCCTCAACGGATTCGTTGAGCTTATCATATTTACGGAATACTGCGACGAACGCAGGCATCGCCTTCTTAGCGATCATGATAAGACCGAAAGCAAGAACGGGGATTACGATAACGAATGTCAATGCGAGCTTACCGCCCATGATGAACGCCATAACAACAGCGAAGATAAGCATCATAGGAGCTCTTACCGCAGTCCTTATGGTCATCATGTATGCATTCTGGACATTCGTAATATCTGTTGTCGTTCTTGTGACGAGCGACGATGTTGAGAATTTATCGATATTTGCAAATGAGAAACTCTGAACCTTCGAGAAAACATCAAATCTTAAGTTTCTCGCAAGACCGGCGGAAGCCTTAGCACAATAAGAACCCGCGAAGATGCCGCAAACAAGTGACAAAATAGCGGCCGCAACCATCCATAGGCCCTTCTCGATTATCTCGGGCACCTGAGCACCGGCCTGAATGCGGTTAACCAGATCTGCAGTGATAAAAGGGATCAAAACCTCAAGGAAGACTTCTCCGACGATAAAGATGAGAGTAAGTATGGTGGGCTTCTTATTATCCCTTAAAGATTTAAGTATTGTTTTTACCTGTCCCATAACAGAGGTATTCTATCACATTTGGTCAAGTCATGTGATAGATTCTGCAATATTGAAGAACACTGTCCTCATAGTTACCTATGAAAGCTACAGGCGTAAGCAGAACGCCGTCTTCGAGCATCGATGTGCAGTGCCAGACATTGCCGTCACCCGCATAGATTCCGATGTGTTCGGAGTGAACGGCATCAACGGAAGATGAATACCAGATAATGATATCTCCGACCTTAAAACCTCTTATATTAAGCATCTCGGTTACCTGCTCCGGAGTATAATCGCTTATTCTCCATGTAAGACACGAGTTTCCGTTCATACCGAGGTAATTAAAGTAATGGTGCCACTGGAACGTGTTCATGGCATATGCAGTCGCAATGCCGTAACGGTCTACATATATAGGACGGTTGCTGTCCCCTACCGTGGAGTAAACGCCCTCGTTCACGGGAGCCGGACGGTCAGGACCGGAATACCACGGACCCATGTAATCCTGGGACTGCACATAGAGGGTTGAGTCGTACACGCTCGAAAAACCGAAAGTCTGTGTACCTAACGCTCTTCTGTAGATAGCCGTAACAAATCCCGAACAGTCAATGCCGCCTCCGGGCTGCAGCGACTTTCCGCCCAGAACATAATAAAGTGCATCAGGTGAATTCGAATACTCAAGTCGCGCCCAGTAACTGCACTGCTCAATAATGGAAGTGATCACGGCTTCCTCGTCGATCGGGTGACCTCTTCGAAGCCTCATGAGATTAAAGCCTGTGGAATATGTGCTCCAGTAGGACTGAACATCGGCAACGTTTATATGGGGACCTGCCTCGACGCCGCAGCTTTCACAGCGGGCAAGAAACTCCTGCGAATCGGCAAAGCCTGCGAAAAGCTCATCGGGTCCTCCCCCGTTTCTTAACATCTCCGCCCAGTAATTAAGTCCGTCTGCATCGGCAGCACGTCCTAAGAACACGTTATAAAAGCGGTTGATAACGTCCTCTTCCGTCATGAACGGAAGGCTTAACAGAAATTCGCGGCTATAGAAAAATCCCTGCGCAGCTTCCTTGCCGGTAGCTTCACCTGACGCAAGCATACTGCACCAATACGAAAGGCCGTCATAATCAGCCTCACGTCCCAAGCATCCTATATAAAGTCCCCTTACGAACTCTTCAATGCCGTACGACCATCCTGCCTCTTCATCTGCGTAAACGGTTCCGTCAGTTATACCTTTTCCGAACGTTCCCGAAGGAGCTGCAGCGACTGTAAATGCGATCGCCAAAGCAAGTATTACCGATGTGATCTTCTTATTTAACATACAGGTATTCTATCACGCATCAGTATTATTCGGGTAATTAAATGCTGCCGTAAGCTTTATCGAAGTGCCTGAAGTTAAGCTGAATACTGTCTGCATAAATTGTTTCAAGTGCGGCATTGAATTCATCATTATCAATATCAACAGAAATAATAAAGCGACCAGATTTTACTCTGATCGCTCTAATTATGAAGATAAACGCGTTGCGGGTTGGTGCTTAAAGCACACCGTAGAACAACTGAACGGCTGCGCTGTCTGTACCTGTCCAATAAGAGTTACTCCAAGTACAAGGAGAATGACCGGTGACAGTAACACCGTCAGGATTTACAAACATTACTGTGCAGCAAGCTGTTACAAATTCACCGGAGCTGGGTCGCATCATACTAGCATTATGAAGGCTGGAATTTCTGAAGATGTCGATAGACTGAACAGCACTTGTACCGCCTGCAATATTCTCGCCTAAACCACCAACATAAGCGTCTAAGAAACGAGGGTCCTCAGTATGAATATCAAGAGTCTTACAGTAAGGAGACATGTGGCTAAAGTAGTATGCAACCTCAACTGCTCTTGTTCTACAGAACTGGTATCTGGGATCTGCAGGGTTTGTGATAACACTGAGTGAAGCACGGCCGTTCTGATTTCTCCAGGCATTGACCTGATTGTTGTGATCAGTCATGTCATAGAACAATGCGTAGCACTTCTGAGTCTGACCGTTACCCAAATCGATGTAGTAGATCTCATAGCCCTGGGAAGTCCAGTAAGCGTCGAGTGCCTCTACGGAAGCAGCAGGCTGACCATTACGTCCGGAGTTGTCGTTACCGGAAGGTGCGGAACTAGAAGATCCGGAACCACCACTTACTGTAACTCCAGTAGATGTACTTACAGCAATATGATCACCAGCGATGATACCGTAAGATGCACACTTGTTTGCGAACTCAACAGAGTCTGCAAAACCTGTAAAAAGGATTCCAAGGTCTCCTACGAAATCATAGTGAGAGATCTTACCGAGCCAGTAAGACTTACCTGCTGGATCAGCAGTTCTATTAAGGAATACGTGGTAGTACGTATCGATAAGCTGGTCGGCTGTCATCGTTGTATTAATGAACTCAGGGCTGTAGAAGAATCCGTAAGCTGCCTGCTTGCCTGTGATCTGGCCTGTGGCCAGCTTGTTACACCAGTCGTTGAAGCCTGCAGGGTCGGCTGTTCTTCCTAAGCAGTCAGAGTAAAGGGAGTTTACGAACGCTTCGATTCCTGCGTTGTATGCAAGAGCGTTCTTTGCTGTAAGTCCGAGGCCGCCGCCTGCAAGGATAGCAGCTGTAAGGACTGATACGATTGCCTTTCTAATAAGTCTCTTAATAGTCTTCAAATGTTTACCTCGTTTATCTTCATTGTTTTAAGTCTCTTAATAGTCTTCAAATGTTTACCTCGTTTATCTTCATTGTTTGTTTCTTGTTCTTGCTTTCGCTGTTCCAATTTGTTCTTATTGTATTATATTTTGTTTATTGATCCCAATTTGCCTCGATTACATTTCTTTCAGCATCTGGGTCGCTGTCTCTTCCCAACCGGGTTTCTCTTCGATCCTAAGCACGCAGCCCGAAGCATCAAGGTAGTCGACGAAGGTGTCCAGTCTGGGGATTGCCGCGCCGGATTCCAACTTGGATACCCTGCCCTGCGTCAGGCCTGACAGCTTGCTAGGACATATCCTTTCCGTGGAGACCGGGATCATCTACAAACA
>CADAXO010000124.1 GCA_902791885.1 Oscillospiraceae bacterium
GAACATGAGTCCTTTCCTGTCGTTGAAGCCTTTCATTACTGCTATAGCGAAAGGAACGAGCGTTACGAGAGTAACATCGTTGGTAAGGAACATCGCCATGAGAAACGACAGCACGGTGAGAAGCATCGCAATGCTTCGCGATGTCTGAAGTTTCCTTAATAATCTGTCGGTAAGAAAATCGAAAGTTCCGATACGAAGGAGCATTGCGACTACGAGCATCAGGCTCATTAAGATCGCGAGCACACGGAAGTTGATATATCCTATGTATTCTTGGTCCGGATGCACGATAAAACAGGATACTACAGCGAGTATTCCTGAGATTATCAGTATGGAATTTTTCTTAAACAACTCAAACACGGCACATATAATATCACCGTTCATTTCCTTTATTAATAGAAAGTTTGCATCCGGAGTCTTTTTATATCCCGGGCTGACCTCTATAATCGGAATATGCATTACAGAAAAGACAAACACGGCGAGGACATATCCATCTTAGGCTACGGCTGCATGCGTTTCACTTCGAAAGGCGGCAAGATCGATATCGCGAAACGGCGTTAATTATTTTGATACCGCATATATCTACCCGGGATCCGAGGCCGCGCTGGGCCAGATAGTCGAGGAGAATGGTATCCGTGACAAGATCAGGATCGCGACCAAGCTTCCGCAGTATCTTGTAGGCAGTAATCCCAAGGCTTTGGACAAATACTTCGAGGAGGAGAAGAAGCGCCTCCGCACTGATTATGTCGACTACTATCTTATGCATCATCTGACCGATATCTCGGGCTGGAACAGGCTTAAAGACGTCGGTGCCAGGGAGTGGCTCGAACATAAGCGCGAGATCGGCGAGATCAGAAATATCGGCTTCTCCTATCACGGCGACAGCGACGGCTTTATAGAGATTCTTAACGATTACGACTGGGATTTCTGCCAGATCCAGTATAACTACCTCGATGAGAATACCCAGGCGGGAGTAAAAGGCCTTAAGGCCGCAGCGGAAAAGGGCGTTCCCGTCATAATAATGGAGCCTTTAAGAGGCGGAACACTTGCCGTTCTTCCCGACGGAGCCATGAAGATTGTGCAGAAAGAGGGAAGGGGCCGAAGTGCCGCGGAATGGGCTTTTCGATGGCTGTGGAACCAGCCTGAAGTCACGTGTGTGCTCTCGGGAATGAATTCCGAGGAGATGGTCTTAGAGAACTGCCGTACGGCGTCGGATGCAGACGCGGGCGAGTTCACCGAACAGGACTTTAAGCTTATCGAAGACATAAAGCAGGAGATTCAAAGGCTTGTTAAGGTCGGATGCACGGGCTGCAGATACTGTATGCCGTGCCCCAGAGGCGTGGATATTCCTGGTATCTTCAGGTGCTACAATCACATGTATACAGAGGGAAAAGGCAAGGGAAGGACCGAGTTTATTCAGTCGATCGCGCTGCAGGATAACCCGGGGCTTGCATCTTTATGTGTCGGATGCGGCAAGTGCGAGAAACACTGCCCCCAGAACATACCCATAATAAAGACCCTGAAAACGGCCGATAAAGCCCTTGAACCCTGGTACTACAAGATAGGGATCAAGATCGGAAGAAAGTTCATTCTGTAAAATTATGTGGTATTATAGATTAATCGTGTAAATAAGTGCTTCGGAGGATGGTTTATGCTGGGAAAAGGAAGAGAAGTATTACATTATTTCGCTGAACGCGCAGCCCTTTATTGGGATCCTTCTAATGCAGCGAAGCTTCAGACTTTCATAGACGACCCTGAGAACACGTTGCCCTCAACAACTAAGCTTATCGTTATAGAAGGCGGCATGGCTGACGACAGAAAAGAGCTCTGCTATTCATTGAGAAATATGCTGAGCGGTCTTCACACAGTTATCGTCATCGTCAGCGGTGAGCCGACACTTTTTAATACCAGCGGACTTGTAGGTATCGAAAAGAATATCGTAGAGACATCCGAGACTTTGGTAAGCCTGTCGGGTGACCCTGATTACATTCTCCTTCACGGCAATTTCATGGATGTTGAGTATACGCCTTTGCACGGCCTGTTCGATGTAGTATTCAGAAGACACTACTATGCCAAGGTTGAAGGCGATTCGGTGGAGGCAAATGCCACTTCGATATTCAACAATATTATGGAGAGATTAAGATAATCCGCTGATCCCTGACAGGTCTTTGATGATCTGACTTGCCATGATAAGACCTGCGACCGAGGGAGTGAAAGCTGAGCTTCCCGGTACATGACGGCCTGCATCATCTGCCTTGCCGCCGACGATATTCTTGATAGGTTCTTCCTTGGAATAGACAACCTTAACGCCTTTGATGCCGCGGATCCTTAATTCGCGGCGCATTGCTTTGGCGAGAGGACAGACGGAGGTCTTGCTTATATCGGCGACCTCGAACATCTCGGGATTCAATTTACCGCCTGCGCCCATCGATGATATCACCGGGATACCGGCATTCTTCGCACATGAGATAATCTCGACCTTCGCAGCGACGGTGTCCACACAGTCAGCCACATAATCGTAGGAATTAAAATCAAATTCATCCGAAGTCTCAGGAAGGAAGAAGCATTTCTTGACCTCTATATCGGCATTGGGATTGATGTCGCGGATGCGGTCAGCCATTACATCGACCTTGTATTTGCCGATCGTAGAATGAAGAGCGATTATCTGACGGTTCAGGTTGGTTACCGAGACTACATCATTATCGACCAATACGAATGAGCCGACTCCCGATCTCGCGAGAGCTTCGGCCACATAACCGCCGACTCCGCCGACGCCGAATACGGCGACCTTGGAATTATGTAATCTGCTGACCTGTTCATTACCGATCAGAAGTTCGAGTCTTTCAAACTGATCTTCCATTAAAGACCTCATATGCTTTATTGGTAAGAAGCGAAGCGGCATTACGCATGGCTTCTTCCTGTGTCACATTATCCGATATAGAATAAGCTTCGTCTATACCCATGGATTTAAGCTTTGAAGGATCCGCCTTGATGCAGCCTGCGAATGCGATGACGTGTTTGCCTGAAGATGAGGCAAGCTCTGCGATCACCGAAGGGGCTTTGCCCATTGAGGTCTGGTCATCAAGACATCCTTCACCGGTGATCACGATATCGGCATTTGTAATCTCTGATCTGATACCCGTCTGTTCTATAAGAAGAGACGCTCCGGGAACAAGTCTTCCGTTAAGAAAAGTCCTCATCGCATAACCCAGGCCGCCTGCGGCTCCCGATCCCGGAAATGAAGGATCGCCGCCAGCGAGGTCTGCGAATCTTAATATCCAGCCGTCCATCAGAATGCAGGATTCACGGTCCGCGCCCTTCTGGGGCGCGAAGATCATGCTGCATCCCAGATCTCCGGTCAAAGGATTATCGACGTCACATGCTATGAGAAATTCAGACTCTGAAATACGCGGATCAAGACCGTTTGTATCTACGGATGACACATCCTTGAGACCTTCGGCGCCTTGCCTTATATCACATCCGTCATTATCCCTTATCTTAACTCCCAGACGCTGAAGCATTCCCGCTCCGCAGTCGTTAGTTGAACTTCCGCCTAAGCCTATGATGAATTTACGGCATCCTTTATCCAACGCATCGGTGATCATATCTCCGATCCCGTATGTCGTCGTATATAGAGGATCGCGCCTGTCCTCAGGGACCAAAGTAAGTCCGCAGGCCTGGCTTATATCCATGACAGCAGTTGTCCCCAATATTCCGTAACGGGCGGTCACGGGCAGGCCGATAGGTCCTGTGACTTCAGTTCTTACTGATTCGGCACCTATGGCCTTGGTAACTGCTTCATATGTTCCCTCACCGCCGTCGGCAAGCTGTTTTACCGTTACCGAAGCCCCCGGGCATGCCTTCTTAATTCCTTTAGAAATGGCAACGCCCGCCTCATAAGAGGTGAGCGTGCCCTTAAACGAATCGGTGGCAATGAGTACTTTCAATTTTTATTACTTATTCTCCGCGGAATCTTCCGTCTTGTTCTCTTCTGTCTTAACGGGAGATTTGCTTAATGAAGCGGATGCGGCTGCCTTTCTTTTTCTCTTCTTGATGACTACAACAACTGTGATTACAGCCGCTATGATCAGTACGATTGTAACAGAAAGGGGAATGACATTTCCTGCCGCGTCGATGGCGAGATCCTGGAAGTATTCCTTGGCTTCTTCGAGACCGTTGTGGAATGATTCGCTTACCTTTTCGCCGAAGGTCTTAACGTGAGGCTCCTCGGGCTCAACTTCCTCAAGTACCTCGGATACATGAAGTGTGAGTGTGCTGTATGAGGAGAGGTTCTCGAGCACGCGAAGCTGTGATTCGTAGCTCTCGATCTGGTATCTGACGTATGTTAATTCGTTCTGGAGCTGCAGGATGATATCGAGGTCATCTGCCTGTGCGAGAAGGTTATTGAGTGTCTCCTGCTCGGTGCGAAGTGACTCAACCCTTGCCTGTGTGTCGGCGTAGGATAAAGTTACATCCTCTGTGTTCTCGTTCGAGCTTGTGATGATGGATGCGTTTCCGATAGTGCCTACGAGTTCGTCCAGATCATCTGATGTGAGTCTGATCGTATAGCTTGCTGTTCTTAAGTCACCGGCGTTACCCGTGCCGCTGAATGTCTTGCTCTCGATGTAGCCGCCCATCTGTGCGATCCTGCTCTCGATGTTGCTTGTGAACTCTGTAAAATTCAATGTCTCGCAGGAGATGGTCACATACCTTATGAGCATGCGGTCCGTTGTTGCTGATCCGGGATCAACCGTAACTTCCTGACTGCCGACCGATGTGCTGCCTGCGCCTGCGTCCATGGGAGCTGCGTCATAGGCCTCTTCTGCCGCGTATTCATAGTCGTAATCATATGTCATGCCGTTTAAGTAATTGGCGTCTGCGCTTCTTGCTGAAGCCAACTCCGTAACTACAGGCTCGTTTGCGCTTTCCTCTCTGTCTCTTCTTGAAGAGGAGTTCTCGGAGCATCCCGAGAGCAGCAATGCTGCTGCCAAAACTATAGCCGATATTGTCTTGTATGAACGTTTCATTTTTCTAACCCTCCGTTTTGTCGTTCACCCTTAAGACGGAGGCGGATACAGTCAGGTCACATTTGATTTCGAATTTTCAAATTCTTAATCATTCGATATCTTGTGAAAGCTCATGCCATAAATTAAGATTGTAATCGGAATAAGAGTAACAGGAGAGAGAAAGATGGGTTTGTTTTTTGATCTTGGTGATTTAATTGATATCGGCCTTCAGGTCGCACGTTCAGTAGAAGCTCACGATGAGAGGGTTGCAGCTCAGGCGAGGGCTCTGACTTCCCGTAATGAGGCAGAGAGAATGAGACAGCAGGCTGTTGCCGAGACTAAGGCTCTCGAGAACAGAAGACTTGCCGAGAAGATCGCTTCCGAGAGCGTAGGCATTGACTGCCAGGGCTGCGGAGCGAAGCTCGCTATACGTAAAGGATCGATAAGCTTTTGTGCTTACTGCGGTTCCGCGATAAGAGTTACGGCCGAAGGAAAGGCCTCGGTACTTTCGCCCGAGGCCCGTAAAGCCGTTATTGACCGCGCAAGGGCGGGAAAGGCCTCGGTACTTTCGCCCGAGGCCCGTAAAGCCGTTATTGACCGCGCAAGGGCGGAACATGAGAAGAATAATCAGTAAAGACTCTCGATATTAAGACTCTTAGATCCCTTAGTGCATGCGCCGCCGTCAAGGTCGATGTAGATCTCGACGATCCTTAAGTTACCGTCAGCATCCGTTGTGAGGTAAATATAATTCATTCCTGCTACGACCTGAGAAGCCAGGAGAGCGATCGGATTGTAGATGCTGTTTGCAAGACGGAATTCTGCGAGTCTTTCGTCGGTGACTTCAAAGTCCATGACATCTTCCCAACCGCCGGGTACGGGTGCTGTCTGAACCTCTGTAGCAAGGAAATCACCATCGTAAACATCGATGCATGTGTAATCGGGCTGGCATACCTTGGCGATGGAGACGTTGCCTGCGCCGTCATCGAGAACGAAGACGAAGGACCAGTAGGAAACGGGATCAGCCGTTACTGTAGTTGATTTGCAAAGGAAGCAGTGGATCGTGTCGCCGTTGTCGAAGCTTCCCAAGTAGAACTCGGGGGTGTAGCCTACGCCTACGAATCCCTGCAGGGCCTGCTCGAAAAGATCATTCAGTTCAGGCGTTACTTCCGTATCAACAGCAGGAGCTGCGGCTTCTGTCTCGGCTGCAGTTGTCTCGATAACTTCTGCTTCTGTTGTCTCGACGGCTTCGGTTGTCTCTGCAGCAGCTGTTGTCTCTACGACTGATGCCTGTGCTTCTGTCTCTGCAGAAGTCTCAGCAGGGGTGCTGGAGCATGCTGCGAAGCAGGATAAGCCGAGAGTTGCTGTCAGGATAAGTGACATTGCTTTTTTCATGTTAAAACCTTCTTTCTATCCTTATTCGGTAATTGAATTCTATCACACGAAGTAAAAACAGGTATCCCAGGCCGGTATCGAAGGGGTGTGGCGGATATAGACCTTGTAGCCGGGATTAAGCTCCAGCACGCGTAAAGGAAGTTCGAAGATATCCTCGCTTCTGTGGTAGCAGGCGATATTCATAGCGGGCTTGAACCTTCTTATCGTCTCAGCGCCGCCTCTGATCGCAGCAAGCTCCGCGCCTTCGACATCGAACTTAATAAAATCCGCTTCTCTGCCGTTGAGAAGTCCGTCTATGGTCACGGTGGGGACTATGGTCCCGCCCTCTTTGGTAAGGCTCGTTCCGCGGCCGATGTTCTTAATTACTTCCGCCTCGCCTTCTTCATCCGACACGAAGGCCTGAACATACTCGATGGGGATGTTAGAGGCGATGGCTTCCGTGTTCTCTTTAAGTTTTCTCATATTGCGCCTGTCGGGCTCGACTGCGATTATCCCGCTGATATCAGGGAAAAGGGAGGAATACCGGGCAGGAGTCAGCCTCCTCCTGGGAGACCTCGCAGTGACGAAGATGCCTGATGTCACCCGTGATGCGGGCAGTGATTATGTCCTCGTAGGTCTGCCGCGACAGCTCGTCCGCGAGAAGCCCGTGAACCCGCGTCATGGCTTCAAGATTACGCTCGTAGAACCCGATATCGAAGAGATTATCCCCGTAAACCGGCACGTCCGGGGCGTAGAATTCGCATTTCGAGGAGATCTCATCGACGTAAGAGAGGACCTCGGGACGAGAGGAGCCGAAGCACATAAGGACGATCATGTCCTTCCCGAACCTTGCAAGGCAGTCCTCGAAGGACTCCACCTGCATGCCGTGAAATGTGCGGTTTCTGACAAATCCCGGGCTTGCGAAGAAGGCGCGCGATTATCTTGTCGGCGCCGTCTCCCGTGCCGTAAAGAACGACCGGACGGCCCACCGAAGCCTGCTCCTTAAGGTAAATCCACAAATCTTTTTTATATGTCTTCATTTACTATATTTTACACCACTCGTAAATTGATAAAGGACCCGCCTCTGTGATAGAATTTAGTGTCTAAATTGTAAGGCAAGCGTTTATACGCACGCAATAAATGCCGAAAGGAGTCACAAGACATGATTTACACAAAAGAAGTC
>CADAXO010000125.1 GCA_902791885.1 Oscillospiraceae bacterium
GCCTCATCATACTGATCTATGTAATCGTACTTGGGATCCATATAGAAGAAATAAAGAGTCGTGTCTACCCCGAACCTACTGTTATGGAAAGTTCGACTCTTAAAAGTCGTGTAATAGTAATCCTGTGTTAAAGGACTGTCTGAGAAACAAAAACGGGGATATATTACATCATATATGCTGACGCCGCTGTACTCTTCCGGAGAGAAGCCGTTTACGATCGCATTCGGGAAAAAATACCTTGTGTAGTTGTAGGGATTATGAGTCAGCAGACCATTATCCGTGTGAAGAGCTATGTAAAACTCATCATCATATTCAAGGCCGTGGTATTCAAGCACTTCCTGACAATACCTTATGATGTACTTCATCGACTGAGTATTGTTGTCGTAAGTATAAGCCTTATGAGGATAATAAAGAGAATTAAATCCGAAGAGGTAACACGATATGCAGACAATCGCGAGTATGTCTTTACGGAAGTATAATTCTTTCCCCTGTAAATTCTCGATAACGGCAGTCAGCATGCACACGGCTAAAACAGGTACGATTACAAGATTACGCTGGGCAAGAACCTCTGCCCTGTAGTAGAAGTCAAATACCTCCGATACTCCGGGGAGCATAAACGAGAAGAAGGAAGTAGCGATGCACCACAGGGAAATGATAATGTGATACCTTTTCAATCTTAATGTTAAGGCGCACACCATATAGATCAATACGAAAGCACCGAACACGCCGAAGAAAGCTGAGTCACCCTGTATAAAAAAAGTCTTAAACGAACTGAAGTATTCCTTGATCTTCTCAGGATCTCTGTCATCTCCGTATCCCGAGATAAACCTGTCCCCCCTTTCTTGAATCAAAGTACAGGCAAAGCATAAGACAGGTGCAACCGCGGTAACAAACAGAGAAGTTGAGTAATACACCCTCATCTTGCCTTCATACACCGAACAGAACGATTTTCCGAGAAGAACAAGAACACCGTGGTACACAAAAATAACAAGGACTAATCCCATAAAAGCCAACGCAGGGGTGTATAAGAACGGAAGCATACATACATTCCAGAACAGAATCACAAACGTCAGCAATGAAGGTTTGCGTACAACTCGAAGGAAAAGAGCGACTACGATCATACAGAAAGATATAGGTGTTATCGTCTGCTCAAAGATATAGTAAAAATCATCCACATAAGGGCAGAAAGAGATCATGAGTATGGGAAGCATGGCAAAACTCTCATCCACGCCCACAGCTTTAAGGAACTTACGAAGCTCTATGAATAAAAGGACAAGTCCCATCAAAAACGGAAAAGCAAAACCCAAGCACAAAGTGAAAAAGCTTCTTCCCCCAAACGCAGAAGGAAGAGCATTAAGAATGTACTGTTTGATCGGATACCCGGTAAATCCCTTGCCCGTATAGTTCCAGTCTGTCATCTCAAGGGCATCAAGGCCTGATACAGCCTGTTGAGGAGACTCATAACCCAAATCACTGAAGTTGTAGTTACCGATCTGGAATGCGAAGAACACGAACACGACCAGAAACAGCAAAGGAAGAAGGTTTACCTTATTTACTCTGTCTTCTTTGATCTGCTTAGCAACTATTCCTATGAATGCAAGAACAAACAGGATAAAGCCTGCGATCCATAATCTTGAAGCTATGATCGAGAAAACTCCACCGACGATATAGGACATTAACTCAAGGAATATAGTCAATGAACCGTAAATGAGTAAGGCAATAAACTGTTTCTTCTCCAAAGGACCCGTAAGGAAATCAGCGCAGGTCTTAAGAAAACTCTTCTTATCCATCCTTCACACCTTTATTTTTCTTGATTACATAACTATATCAATTTACAGGTCATGATTCCAGTTAATAAGGTGATATAATCCCATTATGAACAAAAAAGAATCCGTCAAAGAGATAATTCTCAACCTGTTGATCGTTATTCTTTGTACCGCAGGAACGGTGCTGATGTTCACAAGCGGTCCGGAATCCGGAGCTTTGTCAGCTACCGGATTGGCGAATCTCAAGTTTTATACTGTATTGAGTAATATATTCTGCGGATTGGTATCACTTGTTTACTTAGTATTCAGAATTAAAGGCGATGCTCCTTCATGGCTGATCCCGCTTAAACTTGCCGGCGTATGCGGTGTCACCATAACGTTCTGCGTAGTCGCTTTCTTCTTCGGTCCACTTTACGGATTTTTGCAATTCTATAAGGGAGGAAATTTCTTCTTCCATCTTACGGAACCGCTTGCGGCAATTATCGAATTCATTATAGTTAAGAGGAGCTTTATCCCGTTCAGATACACCGTTATATCCGCGATCCCCACCGTCCTTTATGGATGCGGTTACTTAGGAAATATCCTTATAAACGGCATAGGCGGTCCCTGGCCCGATACCAATGATTTCTACGGATTTGTTAACTGGGGATACCCAGTAGGAACACTTATATTCATATCCATCACACTTCTGTCATTCGGTCTGGCCTGCCTGTTCAGAAAAATCAGTAATGCAAGGAAATGAACGGATTTGATTATTTCTGCACCGGGCATCTGATAATAATCGCATTGATGCCGCTGACTGCGGCCTTACTTACCCTGACCGTAATCAAGCTTACCGGGAAAACCTCTGAGATCCTGATACGTACACTCGCTGTAATCGTCCTTGCAGCAGAACTTTTGCAGGATGTGCTCCTCACTATGGAAGGCGGTAATATTCTTGATTATCTTCCGCTTCATCTTTGTAATCTCGGAATATTCGTAAATCTTGCAGCAGCCTTCGGAAAAGACAGGATAAGATCTTTCTTCGCCGAAGTATCGTTAACACTTATAGCACCCGGCGCTGTATTCGCCGTGATCACTCCCGGATGGAACTACCGCCCGCTCCTTTCATGGCTTCCGCTTATGTGCTTTTTTACACACATTCTTCTCGTGGCTATACCCGTAATGATGTATGCCAAGGGCTACTGCCGCCCCTCATTCAGACACTTTTACTACCCGTATGTCTTCCTTTTCGCTGTGTCTGTGCCAATCTATGTTTTCGACAGGATCGTAAGAAGAAACTACATGTATCTTCTGTGGCCTGCCGAGAACTCACCGCTTTCATGGCTAGAATCCTTTCTCGGAAATCCCGGGTACATCGCAGGTGTTGCAGTAATGCTCGGAATCATTCTCCTTGTGATTTATTCGCTGTTATGGATAATTAATAGTATCAGCAGGAAGGGAGCAGCCCCGCATGAAACTTAACTACAGGAATACTTTTCTCGTCGGTCTGGCTTTTATGTCCATTATCGCCTTCTGGCAGCTTTACGATAATGTTATTCCGCTTCTTCTGACACGAACATTCCATTTAAGCGAAGATATCACCGGAGTCATTATGGCTGCGGACAACGTGCTTGCCCTGTTCCTTCTGCCTTTATTCGGAAGAATATCGGACAAGACTTCAACTAAGATCGGACGCCGTATGCCCTATATTCTTGCAGGCACCGTAATCACGGCAATCCTTCTTAATCTGCTTCCTATAATCGACAACGGATTCTACGAAGGCAAGGCTTCTGTTTTTTACGGTCTCGTCCCCTTCGTAATCGTGCTGGGCCTCATGCTCTTCACCATGTCCGTTTACAGATCTCCCGCTGTAGCTTTAATGCCTGATGTAACACCGAAGCCCCTCCGTTCTGCCGCTAACGCGATCATCAATCTTATGGGAGCTGCAGGCGGAATAATCTACCTTGCCTTTACGGCGGTAATGTATCCCAAGTCTAAGACCGAAGGCCTCGAGCATGTGGATTACCGGCTGCTTTTCATCTTTATGTCCGTCTTCATGGTCGTATGTATCGGGATCATGGCACTGACGGTAAACGAGCCGAAGCTTTCAGCCGAGAACGACAGGATCGAGAAGGAACACCCCGAATGGGATCTTACCGAGGAAGATAAAGCTACGGGAACTTCAAGGCTTCCGGCGCCTGTCATGAGATCCATGATATTCCTTCTTATCTCCATAGCCTTATGGTACATAGGCTATAACGCCGTAACGACATGGTTCACCACCTACATAAGCGTCATCATGGGTGAAGGCTTGGGCGGAGCTTCCACATGCTTCCTCATCGCGAATGTCGGCGCCATCATATCCTACATACCGATAGGCATGGCGGCGTCGAAGTTCGGCAGAAAGAAGATGATCTACTTCGGCACACTGCTTCTTACCGCATCATTCGCAGTTTGCTACATACTCACCACAACTGCCGATTCGGTAACGGTACCCATGTACATAACATTCGCACTCGTCGGAGTAGCATGGGCTTCCATAAGCGTCAATTCGCTTCCTATGGCTGTTGAGATGTGCAAGGATTCCGATGCAGGTAAATACACAGGTCTTTACTACACAGCCTCTATGGCAGGACAGGTAGTAACTCCTATTTTCGCAGGATTTCTTCTTAAGAACGTCTCATATAAGATCCTGTTCATATACGCCACGGTATTCTCCTTTATGAGCTTCATAACAATGATCTTCGTAAAGCACGGAGACATCAAAGCAGAGCGCGTTAAAGGACTTCAGAACTTCGAGGATATCTGACGGGAGCAGATCAGAATCTGCCTCCGCCTCCTCCCGAGTGACCGCCTCCGCCGCCGGAGAATCCGCCTCCGCCTGAGAAACCTCCGCCGCCGGAAGAACTCTCATGACGGATCCTTCTTGTCTTGGTAACATTATCCTTCAATTCGAGTGATGAATCGGGAGTCTCATAGAACTTGGATTCAGGCTTCTTATCAAGGCTTCTCGGAGTCGTCGCGATCCATGTTATAAAGAGCGCAAGTACCGCGGGGATTATGAGGCTGAAGAAGGAAACAACACCGACATTCTCATAATCGTAATCCTCAAGGTCATCAAGGATATTGCTTATAGCTTCGTAATACTCTCCGTTAGAAAGATGATCTCTCTGGGCACGGAAAAGATCGGAACACTCATCATCATCTACTGCAAAATAAGCAGTTCCGTATGTGTATATCCAGAAGAATCTGTTTCCGGGAGAATCAAGAGTAAGATCTACCAGGATACAGATACCTGAATTATTCACAAGGCTGGTCTTTATGCACTTATCGGCATAGTAGTCGCCGGCAAATTGTGCACAGTCTTCGTCACTGTTGCTGTA
>CADAXO010000126.1 GCA_902791885.1 Oscillospiraceae bacterium
CGAGAAGGAACTTGCCGACAACACGTGCGAATACTTCAATATGTTTGAAGTGCCGTCGTATGTCGTCTATTCCAAGGCGGCTGCACTCGAGTTTCTGAAGGACAACACGCCTTCGCTCATACTTCTGGACATTAACCTGTCGGACGGTTCAGGGTTCGAGCTTTGCAAGCATATAAGACAGTCGCTCGATATACCGATACTTTTTATCTCCGCCAGAAACACCGATGACGACAAGATCATCGCACTTAATATCGGAGGCGACGACTATATCGAGAAGCCTTATTCTCTCGGAGTTGTTCTTGCCAAGGTCAAGGCTGTGCTGAAGCGCATGAACAAGGCCGTTGCCGTTAAGCCCGATATATATGACGACGGACGTATCAAGGTGGACAAGCTTAACAAGACTTTAAGTGTGAACGGTGAGAGCAGGAAGCTTACTTCGATGGAGTTCTCGCTGCTGTCTTATCTTGTGGACAACCCCGACAGGCTGATCACGAAGGCAGAGCTTTTCGATAACGTGTGGAAGGATAAGTTTACTTCCGATGGCACGCTTAATGTGCATATAAGGAAGCTTCGCGAGGCGATCGAGCCTGATCCGACGAATCCCGTGTACATAGTTACCGTGTGGAAAGAAGGCTACAAGTTCGTATCGGGTAACGCGGGATGAAGAAGGGCTTATTCGCAGCGCTCCTGATCCTCTCTTTTGCTGTCGAGGCCGTATTCTGTTACACCCTTTATACTCGCATGGAAGCAGTCAGGCAGGATGTCTCTGCCGTTAACATGTGCCTCAAGGAAATAGAGGAGCATTACGGGGATGAATCCTATTACCTTAAAGATATCGACTACACTCTTATAGATAATGACGGCAATGTCGTCTTCATGACAGCTGACGGGCTCTCGGAGACCGTGATGGAGGCTGTCGCCAACAGCGATTCAGTTCTTGATGTCGAATACGGCGGCGAGAAGGTCGGAAAGATGATCATCCACAACAGTACCTCTGCCGTCCTCAAACGTTACAAGACACAGCTCGTGGCGGGAATAGCCGGGATATCGCTTTTCCAGCTTCTGGTAATAGTTGGTTATTACTTCTATCTTAAAAGGACGATTATCACGCCTTTCAATAAGCTCAGTGACTTCGCCGTCAGGGTAGCGGGCGGCAATCTCGATATACCTCTGAACATGGATCAGGGACACATCTTCGGAGGTTTCACGGAAGCGTTTGACATGATGCGCGTGGAGCTTAAGAAGGCGCGCCAGGCCGAAAAGGAGGCGAACGATGCCAAGAAGGAGATGGTCGCGAAGCTCTCGCACGACATCAAGACTCCGGTCGCATCCATCAAGTCTTCTTCCGAGATAGGCTACGAGATAAGTAAGGACGAGAAGACGAAGCACTACTTCAATCTGATTAATGAGAAGTCTGACCAGGTAACGACGCTCGTGGCGAATCTATTTAATTCGAGTGTTAACGACATTACCGAGATAGCAGTAACCCCGATGGAGTACAATTAAGAACAGTGATTATCTTAATAAGGCGGGTTCATTTACTGTTCCCGAGGTGCGGATCTTTGTCGACAAGTTAAGGATCCAGCAGGTGTTCGACAACCTGTTCATGAATTCCTATAAGTATGCGGATACGGATATCGAGGTGTCCTGTGAACTTGTTGATGATTATCTTAAAGTAAGCATCCGCGACAAAGGACCGGGCGTTGCAGAGAACGAGCTTCCGCTTCTTCGCGAGAAGTATAAGAGGGGATCTAACTGCGAAGGCAAGGACGGCGCGGGCCTCGGCCTTTATCTTACGGATTATTTCATACGGCAGATGGATGGTAAGCTTGATATAATTAATGCACATCCGGGACTTAATGTATCGGTATTCATAAGGACTATTGAGAGGGAATAAGAAACAATGAGAGATTTTCTTAAATTGCTTAAGGTCAAAGATTATCTCAAGAATGCTCTCATTCTGTTTCCGTTCTTCTTTTCCGGGCTGTTTTTAAAATTTGACGGGAATTATTTTAATATTGCAGTCGGATTAGCCGCATTCTGCTTTGGTTCGTCCTTTGTATATATTATCAACGATTACATGGACCGTGATAATGACAGAAAACATCCGAAGAAGTGTAACCGGCCTATAGCCAGGGGCGTTTACAGCGGAAGGTTTCTTGTTATAACCGAGATCATTCTGCTTACTGCAGCATTGTCTTTGTCTTATGTTTCCGGTGGCGTGCAGCCGTTGATATGGATCTGCATATATATATTATTGAATATAGGTTACTCTCTTAAGCTCAAGAATATCCCCATACTGGATGTTTTTTTGCTTGCACTGTTTTATGTTCTGAGGATTTACTACGGCGCTTCTATTCTCGGTATTCAGGTATCTATTTATCTGTATCTTACTGTCACGAGTGTTTCTTTACTGATGGGTATCAATAAGAGAAAGGTAGAGAAAAAACTGAATGAAAACATTAGGGCGGTTCTTGCAGAGTATCCGGATACTTTCCTGTCGAGACTTGCGACGACTTTTCTAGGCGTCAGCATAGTATTCTATTCTCTATGGGTTATAAGTGAGACTAATACGAGCATTAACAGTGCGGTTCTTCATATATCGATTTTTCTGGTTATGATCATATTGGTTCTTTATGAATACTATATTGAGAAGACCGATAACGGAAATCCCATCGACCTGGTGTTTGATAAGCCTGCACTTCTGATCTCCATGTCGGTATATGCTGTTCTTATGATCATAGGATTTGTTTTATAAGAGAGTGTAAGGAATGGACTTAAATATGAAACACGGTGTTAATCCTGATACGATTATTCGAGTCGTGATCATAGTCTTTTTTATAGCTTTATTTGTATTTATTTGTTTTGTGGAGCCCTTCGCTTATGGTGAGCTGGATGACTACAGTTTCCCTGTTGCTTCAATTCTTAATACGCATAACTTTGCTATTGAACCTTCGGATATCGAGTATTACCGTACGTTATTCCCGGATTTTGCGGAACTGACGGAATCATATTCTTTGTCAGGATTTAATACACTGGATGGTACCGGTGAACTGACTTGGTATTTTCCGGTTTATTCATTGGTATGTGTTCCGCTAACTGTCTTATTCAAACTGATCCACGTAAAGACTGTTTTTGCTTTTCAGTTTACAAATTATCTGTTCTGGCTGGGTTCCGTATTGTTTGTCTGCAAATTTCTTAAGACTGATGACAAGAGGATCAGATACGTGCTTATGCTGTTACTTACAGTAAATCCGATAATCAACTATCTTACCTGGGTATCTGCTGAAGTGGTTATATATTCGCTTATTGCAGCCGGAATGACCTGCTGGTACAACAGATGGTTCAGAAGAGCGGCTGTTTTTATTTCGGCCGCGGCTATAATGAATCCGACGGTTTTTATGATAGGAATACTGATGATCATCGACTACTTTATCAACCTGTATCAGGAAGGAAGAAAGAATAAGCCGGCAGCAGTCCTGGCTGATATTATATCTTACGGCGCATGTTATATTATCGGTCTGATTCCGTTCGGATATTTTTATTATCATACAGGTCATTTTAACCTGTCGGCGGCGTATGACTCATATACGTCGGGAGGAGAGAACGTATTTCAAAGATTCTTTGCATATCTGTTCGATCTGAATTATGGTTTACTGCCGTTTTTCCTTGTTTCTTTGATACTGTTTTTTATATATATCCCGCTTTCAATTATCCGTAAGAAAGTAAGGGGACTTCTGTTTGCTGCTGCGTCATTAGGTCTGGTGTTCGCATATTCATTGATGGTCCATATCAACAGCGGAATGAGTGGCATATCAAGATACAATGCATGGGGAGTTGTACCTCTGTTATTCTGCGTTGCCTGTTTCTCTCCTTTTACCAAAGAAAAGATAAACAGGGGGATCAGTATCCTGCTGGCCGCATCCGTTTCCCTTACATTAATTGTGACTTTATCAAATCCGTTCAATTATATGGAATTCTCTCCGATAGCATCTTTTGTCCTTGATAATTGTCCCGGGCTTTATAATCCGCTGCATTCGACTTTTAGAAGCAGAACTATCCATATAGACGGTGGTTATGCGGAATACTATCCTGTTGTATATATGACCGGTGACGGTGTCGTTACCAAGATTCTTGCATCGTCGGAGTATGAAGACGAACTTATTATGAATTATTATTCGGAAATTAACGAGGAAGAATACGAGACAATAGTTGATTCTCTGACGGATGATCCTGCATATATCAATATTCCCCGGAATCTGGGTGTAAGACCGAAGCCCGGATGTATTCCGAATCAGCTTCCGGCCGGCTATGAACGCTGGGGTTAAAAAATCTATTTAAGAAAGATTTAAGAGTTCCTTAAAGGCACTTAAGGGTTGAACCTTTATGATGGGAAGCATAAAGGAGGCCTTTGGCTATGAAAAATATTATCGAAACCGGAAAATTGTGCAAAAGCTTTTCGAACGGCGGTGTTCAGCAGCACGTATTGAAGAATCTGGATCTTCAGATAAGGGAAGGTGACTTCACGATCATCATGGGACCTTCCGGCGCCGGCAAGTCTACTCTCCTGTATGCTTTATCCGGCATGGACAAGCCGACGCTCGGCAAGGTCGTGTTCAGCGGCGAAGACATCACGAAGATGAATTCCGATAAGCTTGCCGTATTCAGAAGAACACACTGCGGCTTCGTATTCCAGCAGACATATCTTGTTGATTCCATGAGCGTTATGGATAACGTCCTCTCCGCAGGACTTCTCGTCAACAAGAACAGGGCAGAGGTTACGAAGAAGGCGGAAGAGATATTAAAGTCAGTGGATATAAGTGAAGAGCTGTGGGGAAAGTTCCCCACACAGATCTCAGGCGGTGAGGCTCAGAGAGTAGGCATAGCAAGGGCGCTTATCAACAAGCCCGAGCTGGTGTTTGCCGATGAGCCTACGGGTGCCCTCAACTCGAAGACGGGAAAAGATGTATTGGATGCGCTTACAAAGTTCAACAGGGATGGTCAGTCTATCGTAATGGTTACGCACGATATAACAAGCGCAAGAAGAGGTAACCGTATCCTCTATGTAAAAGACGGTGAGATAGCAGGCGAATTGGATCTCGGTTCTTATGTATCAGGCGATAAGGACCGTCATCAGAAGCTCCGTGATTTCCTCGGAGGAATGGGGTGGTAATATGAACAAGACCATTATTCTTGCCAAGTCACATTTCAGAAAGAACAAGGGTACGACGATCGGACTTCTGTGCCTGATGCTCATCGCGGTAATGCTGCTGTCGGCATCGCTTCTTCTGTTCTTCGATGCTTACCCTCTGGCAACAAGAGAGTCCGAGAGACTGGATTCAGGATCCGGACGCGTCAGGATATACAATGATATTACGGATATCGACGAAGAGTTCATTGATGAGCTTCTGAGTGAAGAATGCGTAAGATACGATGTTCAGGACTGCCTTTGCTACAATGCGATACCGGTGCCTTTCGGAAACGGTAAGGCTACAGTCTCCCTGATAATTGATGATAACAGTGCTTTCGAGAAGGGGATGGGAAGGACCGAGATAGTTACCGAGGACACGGGCATAACTTCCGACTATATCTATCTTCCTTATCAGTTCTATACAAGCGGCGGCTATGATATCGGCGACACTTATTCGTTCGATCTTCTGGACCGTACTTATGATCTCACGGTAAGGGGATTTACGACTACACCTTACTATGGCTGCAATAACGTAGGCGGCTTCGAGACGATAGTCGATGACGATACTTATGCCAAACTGTACGATATAGACGGTGATGAATATGCATGCTACTGCGTTGTGTATGAGCTTAAGGACGGAGTCAAGAACTCCAAGTTCGAGATCAGTATCAACGATAAGGTAATCGCCCGTAACCCCCGTGCGATAGTCTCGCCCATGTCCATCGAGTTCACCAATGAGCAGAGGACGTTCATGTCTAAGATCATCGCAGTATCGTTCCTGGTAGTTACATTCGTTATCTTCCTCGTAGTATTCCTGATGCTCACCAACTGCATCACGAACTACATCAAGGAGAATATGAAGACCTTAGGTGCACTTAAGGCTATCGGTTACACCAGTAAAGATATAAGAGCGTCACTTCTTGTTCTGTTTGTCTCATGTGCTCTCATCGGAGCATTGATAGGAATAATCTTCTCATATGTGATCATGCCTTATATCGCTTCATTCGCGATCGCTCAGATGGGTATTCCGTATACAGTTTCCTTCAACGTTTTTTGTTCCGTGATCTCTCTTGCGGCTATCGTGCTGTTTACGTGTATCGTCACTTCCGCTGCAGTGATCAAGGTTAAGAAGATCGAGCCCATCGTAGCTTTGCGTGAGGGTACGGAGAGCCATAACTTCAAGAAGAACAGATTTGCTCTTAATAAGACACATGCAAGCCTCGACTTCAGCCTCGCGATGAAGACAATGTGCTTTAACATGAAGCAGAATGTCATCACATTCTTCGTAATCGGAATCATCATGTTCCTTTGTACGGTAGCGCTTCTTATGTACTACAACTTCAACAAGAAGCCGAAGCTTGAGATCCTTACCTTCGAGATCTGCAGCGGTGTCGTTGCAGTAGATCCGGA
>CADAXO010000127.1 GCA_902791885.1 Oscillospiraceae bacterium
AACATTTCCCGATTCATCGGTAAGCTTACCGTTCTCTACATGCAGGCTGCCGTTGACCGAAGGTCTTGCGGTATATACCTCTTCCTGGGCGAAACTTCGTGTGGTAAATAAACCGGTAAATGTCAGGATGATCGAACTTGCCAAAACGGCAGAAATTACTTTGACGATTCTAGGTCTCATCGGCAGTCCCCGCAATCGTAAGGAATATTTGACAATTCGTATTATAGCACGGTTTTGCCCTCTGGGGGTCAGCTTTTCGAGCGGTTCATGCGCGCCATAGAAGCAAGAGTCGGGATGTTCACGGGGCACACCTTCTCGCATGCCAGTGACTTGGAACAGCCCTTAGCGAAATGCTTTTTGTAGTTATCCCCGATACTCTTCTTATCGCTCTTGCTCCTCGAGTTGATGAAGTAACTGTCGTTGGCATCTTTCCCTTAACATAATTGGGGCAGGCCTCGAGGCAAAGACCGCACTTGAGGCATCTTCCTATCTGATACTCAAGTTCCTGACTGTACTTATCATCGTGCTCGTACTCACCTATGTAAGCATTTGCCTTCTTAAGGTTCTCCTGTATGATCCCGCGGTCCACTACAAGGTCGCTTATTACCGGAAACTTGCGGAGCGGTTCCAGTACGAGCTCCCCTCCCTTAAGATCTTTAAGGAAAGTATCGCAGGCAAGCTTCGGCACGCCGTTTATGACCATCGCGCATCCGCCGCACATTCCCTGAAGGCACGAACACTCCCACGAGATCAGATCCGCAGGATTGCCGTTAATGTCCGTGACATTGTCCCTGTAATTAATGCTGTCGAGGACAGCCGCAACGGAGACGTTCATGTCCTGCTCATAGATAAACGTCTGCCAATAAGGCTTCGAGAACGGACCCGCCTGTCTTAAGATCTTAACCTTCATAGTCGTCCTCCCCCGTAAGCCTTGTGCTGAAGTTTCCGCCGTCAAAGCTTACAACCGTCGCTTTTCCGAAGCGTTCATCCTTCAAAGGATAATCGCTCCTTAAATGAGCTCCGCGGCTCTCACATCTGCTTAATGCCGACACGAGCATTGCCTTTCCAAGAGTAAGGAGCGGGCCGGCACTGTAATTAAAGTACTCAAGCTCGGACTTGTTGTAATTTATCTTAGAGGAAGCACTTGTGAGGTAATCTATGTCGGAGATACCCTTCCTGAGGGCTTCACTGTTCCGCACTATACCGAGCGAATCACTGACAGCATCCGCGAGCATATCCTTAATATACTTAACCGGGAACTGACTTTCAGTCTGCCTCATTACGGCAAGCTTCTCCTGCTCCGCTCCGGTAAAGTCACTCCAGTCCGAAGTTTCCGACTCTGCCGAAGCCCCCCGCGCAGCGATATCCCTTGCAGCCCTGCGTCCGCTGTAGACAGCCGCAAGAAGAGAGTTGCCGCCGAGTCTGTTCGCGCCGTGATAGATGGATGCACACTCGCCCACCGCGTAGAGATTTCTGATATTGGTTCTATGGTTAAGGTCAACCGCGATACCGCCCATGAAGAAGTGTACGGAAGGCCTCACGGGGATGCTCTCACGCGAGATATCGATATTCCGGTATTTCATGCACAGCTCGTATACTTCAGGTATACGCTCCATGATCCTGTCTTTCCCGAGGAACGTTACGTCAAGGAAGATGTCCCTGCCGGTCTCATACATAGTGCGCGACACAACATCACGGGGCATGAGGTTGCCTTTCTCACCGAACTTATCCTCCATGAAATAAACCCTTTTGCCGCCGTCATCGTAATAGAGCCTGCCGCCTTCACCGCGCGCCGCCTCCGAGATGAGCATGTTCTTCCTGTCGGTCTCAATGGTTGTCGGATGGTATTGGATGAACTCGAGGTTCTTAAGCTCCACTCCCTGCTGCAAAAGCCTGCCTGCGGCATATCCGTCACACTGGGTCGATCCCGTAGTCTTGCCGAACATCGCATTCTGACCGCCCGTTGCTATAACCAGCGCATCGGCGGTAACGCTCTCAAGACACCTTTCCGCCTCATTGTAAAGAAGGGCTCCGTAGCATTTCTTATCCTTTATGAGCGCACTGTGAAAGTCCGTCCAGAACCTGCGCTCTATGAGCCCCTTGCCTTCGTACCGTCTCGCCTCCATGACGAGAGCCGTCACGATCTGCTTACCCGTAGAGGCTCCGGCAAAACAGGTTCTGGGATAAGTCTGGCCTCCGAAAGGCCTCTGTCTTATCTCTCCTTCGCTGTCTCTGCTGAATACCGTACCGAGACTTTCGAGCCATCTTACGATGTCGGGAGCCTCCGTGCACAATCCCGTTACGGCTTTTACACCGGCGATATTGCCGCCGCCGTTAAGAGTATCCTGTATGTGCTGTTCTATGCTGTCGTCCCCGGAAGGCCTTATGACTGCGTTGATGCCTCCTGCGGCAAGGACCGACTGCGCCCGCTCTGACGGGAACGGTGATACGAGAACGGACCTGATCCCCCTCGAGGCACACTCTATTGCGCACGTCAGACCGGATATGCCGCTTCCTATGATGAGAACTTTTGTCATGCGGCACCTCCGGCGAAAAGGATATATTCCGTTCTTGTAATTACAACCGACACGATCAGGAAGAGCAGTGCACAGATAATAAATACAGCGATATCGGCCTTCTTCCTCGCCTTAGAAGATTCGATCCTTCCGTAGGTTATTAATGCATTGGTAAAGGATACCGCCAGGTGCAGAAATACGCATGCGAAGAAAAAGACCTGTATGGCAAGAAGCGGAACCGAAGCTTCAGGCAGCATCTTTATAAGATTCACATGAACTCCGATGAGTACGATCATAAGAAACGCCGTCACGCGCTGGATCACGGTCCTTATGTTAAGAGACAGATACTTAATGCCGTTCCACCTGTCATGATCTTTTATCAGGATCCACAGAGAACACAATATGTGAAGCACGGCAAAGCCCGAGATAAAATAAGCGATCATCCCGGTAACAGAGGGGTTATATTCGCGATTAATAAAGGCTGCAACCTCATATATTATATGAACCAGCAAAGCCGCCAGGGCCGCCAATCCTAATGATGCATTTACTTTCTTTAACATATCAGTACAAATTACCTCCGGTCCTTAACCGTAAATAACGGGCACAGTGGGACCGCCGGTGGAGACCATGAGGTCCTTTACCTCATCCACGCGCGTCACGATACCCTTTTCGAGCTTCGCGGGCACGGCCTCCCCCGCCTTAATGGCAGCAGCCAGTTCGAAAGTGTCTTTGACCCTGTGAGGCAGCAGGATGCCGCCCATTACGTCTCTGGGATAATGAATGTCGGATCCTCCGATCATAGGCACATTAAGCTTCCTGGCGTATTCATAAGCGAGGGCATTCTGGTTGTCGCAGTTGCACGAGTTAAAGACTTCAACAGCATCGCAGATATCGGGCGTAAGCGTTATGTCTCTAAGATAATTGCGCTCTCTGTAGGGATGCGCCTGAACCATGATGCCGCCCGCCTCATTCACCTTCTTGTGTACACCTCTTCTGTCGAGCATCATTATGTCTTCGTTATCAAGAAGCCACTCTCCGGCCAGGCCGTAGATGAGGTACTCGTCCCCTTTGAAGTTAAACTCTATACCGAAGATAACGTCGAAATCACGATCCTTCGCGGCTTCACGCGCCTTGTAGAAACCGTCGCAGTAAAGCTCCACTTTCCGCTTCCACGGCAGAGCGGGATCGACCGCGCAGTTGCCGTTGAAGAAATGGTCCGTAACGGCCATTCCCGTGAAGCCTTTGACGATCATGTAATCGATATAATCGGCAGCCGCGACCTCGCCGCAGGCACTTCCCTCAAGGGTATGAAGATGTGTCTCGTAAAAGTACATATTACAGCGGAGTCGTCTCCAGATAGTTCTGCAGCTGCTCTATCAAAGCGTCGCCGTCAAGGTCATAGAACAGATATGTAAGGCAGCCCGTAATCATCGGATTCAAGTCCATATCAAGCTCTACGGATCTTGCGTCGCTCTTGAATCCGTAGCAGCGCTTTCCGTTCGCATAAGCCAGACCGAGCTCAACACATACACCCTCATCGGGGGCTCTGCCGTCCAATACAGCGAAAATAATATCTGCATTAAGGACTTCTTCCTTATCCTTTTCGAAGATCTTCGCGATCTTCTCCTCTTCTGTCAGCCCCTCGAGTTCTGTTGCAAGGAAGCCGTCACGCTGAGGCAGGAATACTTCATAGCCGTAGCTTTCGAGAATACCCGTCAGGTAAAGATTGTAGTCGCGTTCCGCGTCACTGAATAAAGGTGCCGCAAAATACACCTTGTTGCCTGTAAAACCGTCAGTTGCAGGCACAGGCATAGAAGCGATAACAGCCTCGGCAGAAGTTGCAGGAGTTGCTTCGCCTGCAGGCTGCGTATTCACATTACATGCAGCGAAACTTATAACAGAAGCCGCAAGCAGCAAAACCGATACAGCCTTAGTCAGTCGTTCTTTCACATTCATAGTTATTACCCCATGAGAATCACGTTTCATCGACCCCAACCTTGATTTCCTTTATCTTCTTATCCTTAAGGACATTATACGCCTCGGACTTGAACACATATTCCTGAAGGTCATCCGTATTGAACATAATAGTTTCAATCCCCCTTGCCCCGTGGTCTCTTGATTGAATTATACTTGTAACCTGAAGTAAATTCATTGTGCGCAACGTACCATATTGCATTTTTAGCAGGTTTAGTACGTCGAAATGGCCCTGAAAACGTACTCTTTTCGGAATTTCAAGCAAAGGGTACGTCAATGAAGCAGTTTTAACGTACTCTTTTGCAAAATACCCTTGTATAGTACGTTATAAGGGCCGATTTAGCGTACTCTTTCCTCATTTTTACTGATATGGTACGTTGGCGTTATCGGGGGGACAATCGACAGGGAAAAGCAAGAAGAAACCGCAATCGTCCCTTACTTCAGGATCATTCTCGTAGTATGCCTTGCCTGCACCGGGCTCTTCTTATATGAGTTTTGGGAGAACACGCGAAAACCTGCGTTAATTATCCTGTCCTGTTTCTCTTGGGGCAGAGAGAAACAACCTTCTTCAATTCTGTTTTTTACTCATGAACTCAATAATATAGCAGGGTATGATTCCGATTACATAACTTATCAGATCTATATATGAGAAGCCTGTTCCGATAATGATGCGGAGCAGTTTATTTGTTATTCCGAACCGGTCACAGAACCCCCACAACTGAAGGAACTCGACTGCAAATGAGAATATCAGGATGACTGTCGGTATAACAAACCAGTTGGCGGGTCTGTCCGGACTTATTGTCCTGTAAATGGTATACAAAAGAATTACCACAAGCACATCACCCAGGTAACTTCTGACCCATCCGTGCCCATAAAAACCTATAAGTATCTCAATACCTAACAGAA
>CADAXO010000128.1 GCA_902791885.1 Oscillospiraceae bacterium
CAGATCCTCGCGATGATGATCATGTTCCCGATCTTAAGAAGGTTCTTTAATACATTGAAGATCTTCTATATATGCATCGGTTCGGCGATCGGCGGATATATCATCCTTCTTGTTATGGCTCTCGCAGGACTTAAGAGCGTATTCCCGTTCTTCGTACCCGGCTTCTTCATCATGGCAGCCGTAGGTATCCTTAATGTAGTAGTTACGATCTTCCTCGCGAACACGGTTGACTACGGTCACCTTAAGAACAACAGAAGAGATGAGTCGGTAATCTTCTCGATGCAGACATTCGTCGTTAAGCTCGCATCAGGTATCTCCGCACTTGTAGCATCCATCTGCCTTGCAGTATTCAACATCAAGGAGAATTCGGATGTAGCTGCAACATATTCGAATATCATCGCCAAGATAGATGATATCCGTAACGGCGTAGTCGAGACTATCAGCTCCAATTCCGTTATCGGATTAAGACTGGTAATGACACTGACACCTATCGTAGTTCTTGTGGTTGCAGTTCTCATCTTCAAGAGAAGATACATACTTACTGATAAGAAGCTCGGAGAGATCATCACTGAATTGAAGTCCAGGGAGGCATGACATGATCACTTCTAAGGATGACAAACTGTTCGTTCTTGATACGGACAAGACCACATATGCATTCCGTGTGATGCCGACGGGACACTTGGAGCATCTTTACTACGGAAGAAAGATCAGGCTCGATTCCGATGACGGCATCTCCGAGCGGTGGGAGTTTGCTCCCGGAAACTCGAGCGTTTACGACGAGAAGAATGCTTCTCTTTCCCTAGAGGATGTAAGGCTTGAGGTAAGCTTCCCCGGCAAGGGCGATGTACGTGAGCCTTTCGCGGAGATCGTTAACAGCGACGGCAGTTTTACTTCAGACTTTATCTTCGAAAAGGCTTCGGTCACCAAAGGAAAAGTGCGCGAAGATAATGCCGCCGGATCTTACGGTGAAGATGCGGATGTACTTACCGTTACGTTAAAGGATACGGAAAATAAGCTTACATTAAATCTTGTATATACCGTGTTCGGGGAGTGCGATGTAATAACGCGCTCATGCGAGCTCATTAATGGGGGAGACGGTGCTGTCAGCATCTCCAGATTAATGAGCTTGCAGCTCGACATGGATCCCGGGGATTATTCCTATATCACGTTCAACGGTGCGTGGACCCGCGAGATGGGAAAGAACATTCAGAAAGTCGGACCCGCGAAGCTTGTTAATTCATCTTCGACAGGCGCATCTTCGAACAGGAGCAATCCGTTCATCATGATCGGCAAAGGTGCGTTCGATGAAGATTACGGAGAAGTATACGGAATCAATCTGATATACAGCGGCAACCACTATTCCTGTGTGGAACAAAACCCCTACGGCAAAGTGCGTCTTGTGACGGGTATCAACCCGCAGGGATTTTCCTGGAAACTTGAGAAAGGAGAGTCCTTCACAAGTCCGGAAGCGGTCATGACTTATTCCGCATCCGGGTGCAACACGATGAGCCACGGCTTACATGATTTTGTTAATGAACATATCGTAAGCGGCACGTGGAAGGGCAGACTTCGGCCCGTCCTCCTGAACTCATGGGAAGCGGCATATTTCAATATCAACGAGAGCAGGCTTCTGAAGCTCGCACGTAAGGCAAAAGCTGCCGGCGTCGAGCTGTTCGTCATGGACGACGGATGGTTCAAAGGGCGTAATGATGACACATCATCATTAGGTGACTGGATACCCGATAAGAAGAAACTTCCTCACGGCGTTAAGGGTATCTGTGACAAGGTAAGAAAGCTCGGTCTTGAGTTTGGTATCTGGGTCGAGCCCGAGATGGTAAATGAGAATTCTGACCTGTACCGCGAGCATCCGGAGTGGGCGATGAGGATACCCGGGAAGAAGCATTCCACGGGCCGTAACCAGATGCTTTTGGACCTTACCCGTTTGGAGGTACAGGACTATATCATCTCATCGATGTCGGAGGTGTTCTCGTCTGCCGATATCTCATATGTTAAGTGGGACTATAACAGGAATTTCACGGATGTTTATTCATCTGCTCTTCCTTTGGACAGACAGGGTGAAGCTGCCCACAGATATATCCTCGGGCTCTACCGTGTTATGAGTGAGCTTACGAAGAAATTCCCTCATATCCTTTTCGAAGGGTGTGCTTCCGGAGGCAACAGGTTTGACCTCGGTATCCTCTCGTTTTTTCCGCAGATATGGGCCTCGGATGATACCGATGCATATCAGAGAGGCGTGATCCAGAACGGTTACTCTTACGGGTATCCGCAGTCGTGTTATACATGTCATGTGTCGGATGTGCCGAACCACCAGACGTTAAGAAGGACGCCGCTTGATACCAGGTTCAATGTCGCGGCATTCGGCGTGTGCGGATATGAGAGTAATCTTTGTGATCTTCGTAAGGAAGAGTTTAATGAGATCAAGTCGCAGATCGAATTTTATAAGAAGAATCGTAAGCTTTTGCAGTACGGAAAGTTCTGGAGAAAGAGCTCGTTTGATGAGGGTAATGTCCTGTCGTGGACTATATCATCTAAGGATAAGTCAGAGGCTGTGTCTTTGATGATGCAAAGCCTCGCCGTGCCTAATACGCATCAGAACATCCTGTATCCGAGAGGACTTAATGAGGAGTGCAGGTATCACATCGAGAACCGGCCGCTGGCATACGATGTGCGTATCATGGGCAGTCTTATCAATACCGCAACGCCGTTCCATGTTAAGCCTGAAGGATTCATCCACAGCGTTATAGCGAAGTTCATGAAGATGAATTATGAGAAGGAATCCCACGATATGTACGGCAGCGCTATGATGTATGCAGGAGTTCACCTGAAGCCTAAGTTCGCCGCGCTCGGAATGAATGAGAATACCCGCCTGTTCCCGGACTTCGGATCGAGGATCTACGAGATAAGAAAGATCGGTGCCTGATCAAATGAAGATCGGTCAGGCGGCAGATGAATTCATGTGATCTGCGTATAAGACGGAGTAACTGTAAAGACCTATTCCTTTATTCACGTTCGGGTGAACCCAATCGTACATATAAGTGTCGTAACCTTCTTCTGCAATAACAGATCTAATTATCCCGCACGGATCTATGAACACACAGTCTGATGTACTGCAAAAATCGGCGAGCGCTTCGGATAATTCCTGAAGCCCATTGTTTGTTTCTTCCGAGGCGTTGAATGCTGGCCAGGGAGCTATGAAATAGAACTTTGATCCAGGATTAGAGGATAAGATCCCTTCGGTTATCGTTTCCATATTTGCTGCATATTCTTCGGGTGATATGCCGGTGATTATCACGTCGTTAACACCTACGGCAATCACATATATGTCGGCGACAGGGATATCTTCCAACCCGCTTATGATGTTGTCAGTGGTCCAGCGTCCGTAGGCATATTCGTATACATCACCTTTGATATAAGGCTCCAAAGGTGCATACCAACCAACACCGTTTGTTAAGGTTCCGTATGTTATGCTGTCGCCAATAAAGCAAAAAGACGAGCCACTCTCCATATCTGTGTAAAGGCTGCTGTCCTTAAGTTCATCTGTCATGCCTCCGTATAAATGGCACCAGAATATATGGGGAATCTTCGAAGTGTAGGAAAGTGCTGCAAGTGATGCCAGCAATATTAACGACAATATTATCACGGATATCTTTTTCGGTTTGGTGTTCATACCTTAATTATAACTTGCATTTAAAGTGCCTACAACAACATCAGCTTTTCGATGTATAATAAATTATGTTTGCGCTTTTGGACAAATACTTCATAACGTTTATTCTTTTGGCTTTGGGTCTGATCATCGTGATACTGACCTACCGTGCCAATATGCACGGGAGAAGCGGTTTGCCTGTAGTGGGCGGTCTTCTTATAGCCATAGGTTTTCTCCTGTCACCGATCAAGTGGCTTGCCATTCTGGGCATATTCGACTACGGCCCGAGCTACCTCGCTTATCTTTATGTAAGTGAAGCTCTTGTGACATCCAAGTTTAAGGCAGAGTGCAGGAAGAACGGTTACCGCGAAAAGGTTGAAGACAAGAGCCTTTGTTTCTTTATCAGAGTTCCCGAGATCAATGAGGAGCTCATTAAGCCTTATGTGACCAATACGACCATAAGATACTTTGTTCCGAAGTGTTTCTTCTATGTCTGCATCGACAGAGACGGAAAGCATGTCCTTCTTCTCGACAGATGCAAGGGCGATAAGAAGATAGATATCATTCCTTTCACGGGTAAGAAGGTGTCGATAGAAGGTCTTAAGCACAAGCTTAATTACCTGACGATAGAGATCGAGATCAAGGATTCGGCTGATCTGGGCTGATTATTTATACTATAAAGGGCAGCCGCAATAATCCGTAAAAACATGATAGAATGAAATGAGTGCGTAAAATCCCGGGTGAGGTGGGATTTTATGTAGAACTATTCACATGGAGGATTATATGAGCAGGCTTTCAAATCTTACTGTTTCCTTGGCTCAGGAAACCGTCGAAGAGCTGTACAAGGATATTGAGAGAAATATCCAGACAAGCCAGCCGGGTCTTTGTCCGGTAGATCTTGCAGCAGCGTTCATTCATTTAAGCCATGCGAGATCCTGCGGTAAGTGTACACCTTGCCGTGTAGGTCTCGGAAAGTTAGAGGATCTTATCAACGCAGTTCTGGACGGCAAGGCAAGTGTCGAGGCTCTTGATGAGATAGAGAACATGGCAGACACCATTTACCGTTCCGCAGACTGCGCCATCGGTTCTGAGGCGGCAAGAATGGCTGTTAAGGCTGTAAAGGGATTCAGAGACGACTTCGAGGAGCATGTTAAGTACGGACGCTGCAAGCTTCAGAGCTTCAAGTCTGTTCCCTGCGTGGCTGAGTGCCCTGCTCACGTTGATATTCCGGGCTATATCGCCCTCATCAACGAAGGAAGATATGATGATGCGGTTAAGCTCATCCGTAAGGACAATCCGTTCCCCGCTGTCTGCGGCATGATCTGCGAGCATCCGTGTGAGGA
>CADAXO010000129.1 GCA_902791885.1 Oscillospiraceae bacterium
ACTTTCTCTGAGATCTCGGGAACGAGCTTCTCCTTGCGCTCGTTGAACTTGACCTTGTTGTCGTCGATCAGGTTGCCGCCGTGGCAGTCGATGGAAACGATCAAAGGTCCGAATTCCTTAGCCTTGAACTTCCACATAGCCTCAGGCATACCGAGGTCGAGCCACTCAACGCCCTCAACATCCTCGATGCACTCTGCAGCAACTACTGCGCAGCCGCCGGGGAAGATAGTGTGAACAGCCTTGGAAGCCTTACAGCCCTCAGTTGTCTTGGGACCCATGCCGCCCTTGCCGATAACGATCTTAACGCCTGTCTCTGCGAGGAACTCCTTCTCGGCCTTCTCCATTCTCATGGATGTTGTAGGACCTACGGCAACGCACTTCCACTTGTCTTCGCTGATCTTCTTCATGATAGGACCTGCGTGGAAGACAGCCTTACCCTTGAGGTCTACGGGGCACTCTTTGCCCTGAACAACAACTCTGTGGTGAACGTCGTCTCTTCCTGTTGTGATATCGCCTGTAAGATAGATTACGTCGCCGATATGGATC
Organism: Oscillospiraceae bacterium; assembly: GCA_902791885.1. The sequence goes on from CADAXO010000129.1 coordinate 547, forward strand.
TTCTCGATATCTTCATCAGTTACAGGTGTGGTCAAATGCCAAATACTCATAATGTAACTCCTTTGCTTGTGACGAAATCATATGTGAAGTCGGGGTTGATCTTGATGCAGCCTCTTCTGTGTGCCCAGCAAGCTGTGGAGATACCTACAGCGAGAGTAGCGGGGTGACGTGCAGCCTGCTCAATGTTAACGCCCATAACGGAAAGCTTACCTGAAAGTCCGCCGGGTCCGAGGCCGAGCTCATTCAAGCCCTTCTCGAGCTCTTCTTCCATCATTGCAGCCTTGGGGTTCTCGTTGTGAGATCCTACAGGGCGAAGGAGAGCCTTCTTGGAAAGCTTGGCAGCAACTTCAGCGGAACCTGCGATACCTACACCGAGAAGTACGGGAGGACATGCGTTTACACCGTAAGATGTCATCTGGTCGAAGATAATCCTTACGATACCTTCATAACCTTCGAGAGGCATGAGAACCTTAGCCATACCGGGGAGGGAGCATCCGCCGCCTGCCATATAAACATAAAGCTCGATATCGTCTCTGTCCGGAACGAGTTCCCAGTCGATCCACGGTACACGTACACCTACGTTGTTGCCTGTGTTGATCTCATCGAAAACCTGAACTGCATTGTGTCTTAATGGTGCACGCTCTGTTGCCTTGAGAACAGCCTGCTTCAAAGCCTCAGGCAGTTCGTTCTGATAAGGGTAGTTTGTACCGACCTTAGCAAAGAATTGGATGATACCTGTGTCCTGACATGAAGGACGCTTAAGCTCGTTAGCGAGCTCCATATTGTCAGCCATAGCCTTGTAAATCGTGGGAGCAAAACCCTCAGTCTCAACCTTAGCCATTTCCTTGAGCTTAGCATCTACGTCATCGGGAAGATGAGAGCCTGCGTAGCAGATAAAGGAAGACACCAGGTCAGAGAGCTGATCTACAATCTTTTCATCGTGCATAGAAAACCTCCGTCCGGATTAATAATCCTTCTTAATTGTTTACAACCAACAATGATTATAACACGATATAACAATCTAATGACAACAAAAGAAAACATATCGCAATTGCCCTTTTCAGTAAGTATAATAAGCTGTCACGATGTCTATTGATCCGGGGTGTTTGAAGTAATGTTTTTCGAGAGGATTGCAGCAGAGAAGCAAAGAAAGCTCTTCATAAAAAACTGTGAGCGTAATGACGCAATGCGTCTTGAAAACGAAGCGCTTCCCCAGAACTGCGACACCGAGTGTGACATAGTTTACGAGACCCCCGATATCCCAGAGCACAGACTCGATATCTATAACCTTCAGGGAACAACCATGGGCGACACGGCGTTCTTCCTGATCCACGGCGGAGCTTTTGTCTACGGCTATAAAGAGCTCGACAAGAACTTCGGAATGAACCTTGCGGTGTTCTCGGGAATCCCCGTCGTAAACGTTAACTATCATCTGCTGCCTACGAAGTCGCTGTCAGGCCTTCTGAACGATCTTTGCAAGGCAATAGATTTTATATCGAAGGAAAGAGGGATCCGTAAAGTTCATCTGATCGGTGACTCTGCGGGAGGCTATCTTGCGGTCATGATGGGATGTCTTCTTCGAAGCAAATCTGTAAGACACGATATTGGAGTATTTATTAATTCAGATGTCGAGGTCCTGTCCGTTAATTCCATCTGCGGAGTTTATGACGGCGACTACAGAAAGTTCCCGGGCTTCTTCTTCAGAAGACCTGCAGGAACGGAGGGCGGAGATATCGATCTTCCGGACAGCGTATTCGATCTTCGTGAAGTCATCAAGCGTACGGGACTTCCGCGCACCTGCCTTGTTACGGGAGACAGGGATTTCCTTCGTGAGAACAATATAAGAATGAGAGACTTCCTTAAGGAGCAGGGCATACCCGTTAAGTTCTATGATGCTATCTCGACCGGCAACAGACGTGCCGAACATGTATATGCGATCTCGAACCCTGCATGGCAGGAGTCACACACTGCGTTGAAGCTGATTATTGAGAATGCTGTCGGTTGAGTTTGCACTGATCCTTTTCTACTATGAACTTGTTCTCGGGTTCTCGGCCTACGGGTCGGGATTTGCTTCGAGTATCCCTTCGGTATTGCTATGCTCGCTTTATGCGGGACTTCCCATATGCCTTCTTCTTATGGCGTTTAAGGGCAGGGCGAGGACTGTTGCCGAGATCGTTGTCCGCGTTCTTGCAGCGATCCCTTTTCTTATCGAGTTTTTTATCTTCATGCAGTTTAAGACTTTGTATGATATCAACACCGTGCTTTTCGGAGGCGGCGATGCGCTGACGGGATTCCAGGATATGATCATGGGCCTTATCTTCAGTGTAAGCGGAATCGTTCATATCATCCTGTTCCTTCTGCCCACGATATTCTATGTTATAAGAGCCGCCCTGGGTAAGCTTCTTGCAAGACCCATAGACAAGTGGAAGATCGGACTTATCGCTGCGATCATTCCCGTGGCTTTCTTCACGAACATGATTATCATCTCAACGAACGAAGCGCTCTCTACCGTACACGGCAAGGAGTACAGCTTTCAGGCTGCAACATCCAAGTTCGGACTTACCGAGTCACTCGCTCTTGATGCCAGAAAGATGATGAGATCCGATGAAGATATCGAGTTCTCATCCGTCGACGTGCCCGTCGTACCGACGCTTCCCACACCGACATCAACACCAATGCCTACGCCTGTTCCGACAGTGCCCGGAGCTACTGCGACACCGACTCCTTCGCCGACGCCGACACCTTATCCTCATGTGATGGATATCGACTTCGAAGGCATAGCCGAATCCGAATCGGGAACCATCGCTTCACTTGCGGCTTACTGCGCTTCTTTGGAGCCTTCGATGAGCAATGAGTACACGGGTCTTTTCGAGGGAAAGAACCTCATCATGATCACGGCGGAAGCTTTTACCGCAGAGGCGATAGACCCCGTTATCACTCCTAACCTTTACCGCCTTGCTACAAGAGGATTCAACTTCCCGGATTCTTATGTGCCTGCGACTGCCGGTACCATCGGCGGTGAGTTCTCGCATGTGTTCGGACTTCTTCCGCAGGACGGCGGCGTGTCGTTCTACCACATGGCATGCAGAGGCAACACATACCTTACGATGTCGCAAAGACTCAATGCCCTCGGGTACTACGGCATGGCATTCCACAACAACGATTACCAGTACTACACGCGTAATGTAACGCATAACCTCCTTGGATTCTCCGAAGGTTACATGGGATGGGGCAATGGTCTTGAGTCTTATATCGATCCGGTATGGCCCGAAAGCGACCTTCAGATGATGGAAGCCACAATACCGATGTACATAGACCATCAGCCTTTCAACATCTACTACATGTCTGTAAGCGGACATTCGAATTATTCCCGTTATGCGAATGCGCAGAGCCGTGCACACTGGGACGAGACCGCATCTTTGGAGGGTCAGTGCTCCGATACGATCCGTGCATATATCGCATGTCAGGTCGACCTCGACCGCGCTGTCGGATATCTTCTCGAGCAGCTCGAAGCTGCAGGCATTCTTGATGATACAGTTATAACAATATGTGCCGACCACTATCCTTACGGCCTTGATAATGAACACCTTTCCGAGCTTTACGGATATGAAGTAACGAATACCGTTCTGCGCGACCACAACAGGATCATCATATGGTCTGGATGCCTCGAGCACGAAGATCCGGTCGTCATCGATTCCCCTGTAATGTCTATCGATATCCTGCCGACGCTGCTCAACCTTTATGGTATTGAATACGATTCGAGACTTCTTCCGGGACGCGATGTCTTCTCGGATGCTATGCCTTTGTATTTCAATGCCGGATACGACTGGAGGACCGACCTCGGAACCTACTTAAGCGGACGTGCGACATTCTATCCCGATGATCCCGATGCCGAGATCCCCGAGGGTTATGTCGAGGCAGTAAGAGCGATCGTTGCTAACAGGATCAACTTCTGCGACGGCGTATTGTCTTCCAATTTCTACCGCTACTTATTCGGTGACCCGAACGGCGACTATACTCAGTATATTATCGATACGGAACCTGTCCGCGTATATGATGAGAATCCCGACGATACACCGCCCGCGGAGACCGGAGTGCCTGAGACCGCGCCTGCTGAAACTGCAGCTCCCGCAGAGACCGCGGCACCAGCGGATCCCGCACCTGTGGATCCGGTACCCGCAGATCCTGCACCCGCTGACCCTGCACCAGCGGAAGAAGTTCCGGCTTAAGAAGGATTATAAAGAGGGTATGAGTTATCCTCGCGGTTGTACTAAATTCTGAAAAATGCCAATATGATACAAGATTTTGGCGCTTTTCTTGTATCAAAACGAGGATATATAAAAAATAGTACAAGGTTTCTCTTCAAATCTTGTACTAAAATCGTATTTGCTTAGATTTGATACAAGTATCCGGCAAAAACCTTGTATCAAATTTG
>CADAXO010000130.1 GCA_902791885.1 Oscillospiraceae bacterium
TCCGCCGAACCTGTAGCCAACGCGCCAAACGGTGTGAATATACTTGGGATCTTTGGGATCGTCACCAAGCTTTTCGCGCAGCCACTTTATGTAGACGGTAAGTGTCGATGCATCTGAATCGCAGTCGGAGCCCCACACGGCGTCGAACAAAGTCTCCTTCGGGATGACCTTTTCGGGGTGCTTAAGAAAGTAGATCAGGATCTCAAGTTCCTTGCCGCCGACCTGCAGCAGCTTGTCGCCCTTATGCACCGCCATGGTATTAAGATCGACACTGACATCCTTGTACTTAATGAGCTTGTTTTCTTCAGACGAATCAGGGTAGTTGCGCCTCATGACCGCCTTCACCTTGGACAGCAGAAACGGGAAGTAGAACGGCTTGCCGATATAATCGTCGGCGCCGATATCGAGGCCCAGGATCTTGCTGTCATCGTCGTCTTTCGCGCTCATCATGATGACCGGAATGTCCTGTTCCTTGCGAAGAAGACGGAGCGTCTCAAAGCCGTCAAGGCCCGGGAGCATAACATCGAGGAGCATCAATTTATAGTCCTCTTCCTTAAGGCGGAGGATCGCCATCTCGCCGTTCTCGAGAAGCTCGACAGTAAAGCCCTCACGCGAGAGCAAGTCGCGTATAAGGGCACCGAGCTCGTTATTGTCTTCAACGATGAGGATATCCGTCATTTGATCTTCCCTTCTTACCTCGCCAAAGCTTTCCTGCGGACAGCATAATTATACCAAACAGCTCAGCTGCCGGGTCTGCGTCTCCTGCGAAAAGGTGCGGGCCGCCAGAACCGCATCCATTTCTCCATCTGGCGGTTAACCTTAATGCCTTCCATGTACCCGCGAAAATCAAAGTTGGATCTTACCTCGTTATCTGGATAATGATATCGCTCGAATGAGACAGACATATGGTCTTCATTCGTGAGACTCTCGAGCGCATCTTTGATCGATGAAGGTTCCGTCAGAGTGCGCATATAATGCACATGCGGAAAGCCGAACCAGTCTGCAATATCTTCATCGTAAACGCTTTTGTCCGCGATTATGAATATATACCAGCGGGCATCCATCTTATCGCCTGCCAGCGGCGGCATCTTCATCTGCTCATCAAGATAATCCTGCATTGAAGAGTACTTTTCCTGGCCAGGAAATCCGTCAGCCCAACAGTACTGGGCACCATAGTAACGGCTGTTCATATCATGCTGATCATAGACATCTTTATCGTGAAGAACGTATGCCCATTTTAAGATCTGCCCGTGGTCTAATGCCGCCTTAATGAAGGCCTCGGTATCATCCCCCCGGTCCCCGTCTTTGATGTTGAATATGTAGAATCTCTCTTTTGTTCCAAGCATATGAGTTCATTATACAAAAAGCGGCTATCCACTGTTAATTAGGATTACACTATCATGATCAAATAGAACCTCAGATAACCCTGTTGGTCACCTAATTTCTTAAATCACATATCCCGTGACCAAAAACAATTCGCTTTGGTCACGGAATTCAGCCAATAGAAAAATCCGTGACCAAGATCTCTTCAAACTGGTCACGGAATTCTTATATACAAAAATAAGTGACCAAATGAGGTCTGTTTTGGTCACGGAATCCTCAAATCAAAGAATTAGGTGACCAGGGAGGTCCAAGGAAGATGGAAAGAGCCAAAATGACTACATATCAGTCCAACACACCGCTTAATGTGCCGGCATAATCTCGCCTTACTTCACCGGTATCTCATGCTTCGGGAGGCGCTTGGGGAACGGTCCTTCAACTGTGCACGGGATACCTGCCTTTTCGAGTTCTTCTTTAAGAAGCTTAATGTACTTGTCTGTCTTTATAAGCTGCATGAAGCCCACAAAGATCTTGTCTGCCATGGCGGTTATCTCCACAGTAAAGTGCCCCTCGATAACGAACGCATACCAGTCGACGTAACCCGCGAGTTCGCCCCAGTCCATGAGGCCCGTGTAGTTGACGATGAAGCTTCCGTGCTGCGCATCCTTGCCTGTCGACAAGCTGTGCTCTTTCATGTACTTTCTTTTGGCCTTGAGGCCGTGCTGCTGATCCACTTCCTCATACAGCTCGAAAAGCTTTCTTACCTCTGCGTGGCTGACAGAAGGATCTGTCTGCAAAATGATCTGTCCGCGGGTCCTTGTTCCGAGCTTCTCCAGATCGCCCTTCAGGCTGTCTCTGTCGTAATCAACATAAACATGGCTCAAGAAGTCGCAATGTGTGTTGGGCACCCCTACACTCTCACGCGGATTATGCGCAGCTTCCCCCACGATCACCCTTTCCTTCTCGGGGAACACCCTGTCCAGAACCCTCGCGAAGATAATGAAGAACAGGGAGAGCACACTGGAATCATTCGCTTTCGACACTTTAAGGAAGTCCTTCTGATTTACCGAAACGACATAGTAATTGGGGTTTCTCTTGAAAGGATTAAAAAGACCGTTCAGGTAATCCAAGCCGAGGACCGGAGCCTTCTGAATCTTCCTTTTGTAGATCGGCTCTTCCGTCGTCAGCATTTCCATGGCGGGTTCCGAAGTTTCTCCCGGCAGCAGTTCGCTTCCCGCTTTCCTGATATCGGGCGAATCCGGCTCAACGCTGTATTTTTCTTTAACATACTCGTACACGTTCGTCATAACCCACGGAAGAAAACCTCTGCCTCCGCACATGGTATGGCTTATGTTAAAGAAAATGTCGTTCCCCGCGCAGTCCACATAAAGCAGGTGGTTGTTAACGCTGTCGCTGCCGACCCTCGGGAGCTTCTTTGACGTCGGCATTACGACGATCTTCTTATCATTCGGGGCCAGAACATATCCGCCGTCATCGTCTGTTGTCACGCGCACGGCAAAGTAGGGGTAACGCGTAATGGCATTATTTACAGCACGGTCCAGCACATCCATATCTACGGGTTTCTTCATTCTTACATGAATGCGTACGGTATGCGCGAAAAGCTTCTCGTTCTGATATAGCCTGTAGGTATTAACACTGTATTTCATAAATTAAGCCCTCTTTAAAGCAGTCTTTTAAGCTTGCAGTTGGGTATGCCTTCGTCCCAGAAATGCGCATAATCGAGGCCCCGGATCTGGCACACGATACTCGAGTTCATCGCGCCGTGACCCACGATGAGAACGTCCTTCCCCTCTTGCGCCTGGGGCAGTGCCTTTTCGCGCAGGAACTCACCCGTCCTCTCGAAAAGCTCATCCATGCTCTCCCCGCCATGTACCGCCTTATACTCCTCGGGGTGCTTAAAGAAAGCATACATCGGGCAGTCGGGAAAAGCGTAGCAGTTCGCGAAGCCCTCATAAATGCCGAATGACATCTCCCTGAGGCGCTCATCGATAATTATCGGAACGTCGCGCCCCTCAAGCAGGATCTGCGCAGTGTCGCGCGCACGTTTAAGCGGAGAACAGTAACAGATGTCAAAGTGAACATCCTTATACGCAGAAGCGGCTTCACGAGCCATCCTGATCCCTTCCTCGTTAAGTTCGGTATCGGTCTGCCCCTGAAGCCTGTATTGGGTATTCCAGTCTGTAAGTCCGTGTCTGATGATGTAAAGCATTTTCTTATCATACCAAAACGGCGGCGTCTGTTGACCGGGAGTTTCATACTATTTTTAGAATTTTGAGGATTTGGTATGGGAATTTTGCCAAATCTCATACTATCCGGCCCATTTTTCCAATATGGTATGGAAATGAAGGCCAAATCTCATACCATATTTGAAATTTAGCCAAGATAGTATGGAAATCAGGGCATTTGTCCATACTATTTTTCGATTTTTGAAGAAATAGTATGAACCTGATTCAAAAGTTTAATAATCTGTTGCTTATCTGCGGATAAACCGCTTTATCGCAACACTCATCTCATCACTCTTGTAGTAATGAAGATAGTGGCCGCAGTCATAGCAGATCAGTTCGGCGTTGATCTCCTGCGCGAAAGTCTTTTGGTTTTGGATCCAGTTTCTGAATGTCTGTTTACCGTTCGAACAGAACAATAACGCCGGGCAATTTATGCTTCCGTGTTCGCCGACGTAAGACGCATTTCCCTTTACGTGTGCCGCCTCTTCGAAATAGCAATCATTGAATGCATTTCTTCGGCGAAGGAGCTTAAGCTGCTGCTTTTCGCTCTCGGCAAAAGTTGCGCTGCGCGGGAGCGGAGACAGCCAATGCAGCTTGAGTTTCTTCAGGATGCGCATGGTCTTTACCTTGCTTTCCACGTCCGCTTCTGTCCACTCGGCGTAAGAGACGGGCGAGGTCATGTCGAGTCCTATCAGCGCGCTGATCTCTTCGGGATACATCTGTATCCACCTGATCGCCTCGATGCCTCCCATAGAATGCGGAAGCAGGATGAACGGTCCCTTTTCGCCGAGCTGCTCCAGAGCCTGATGCTGGTATCCGATGAGCGTATCTATGTCTGCCGGTCCGACGTAAAGATCCGAGTAACCGTAACCGAACTTCTCGATGACAATTATGCGGAAATCGTCCTGGAGTTTCCCGTACAGGCTCCTGAAATCATAAGCAGGCGCGACCGTACCCGAGCCCGACATGAACACCAGCTTCGGCCCGTTCGCATTGCCTGTTCTGTAGACGTGCATCCTGTGCCCGCTAATGTCGACGTAATCGCCGTTTGGATGTAATTCTCCCATATCCTATCCCCCGATAATTCCTATCTCTGAACGAGCAGGCAGTTTTCTACTATCAATTCTAATATCTCAAGCAATCAAGAAAGTAAAGATTTTTTGAATTTCAACATGCTGATTTCAGTCGCGGCACAAAATGACTACCCATAGTAACTACCCAAGGCGGCTTTTCAGCGGCAATTAGGTAGTCATTTTGGATTTCTGCAAACAAAATCACTGCAGGCCGCTTATGAGTATCACTATTATCAAAACAGGGAGAATATATTTAAAGTAAAAGATAAGCTTCCGGCTCATCTTGATTCCCTTACCGGTGTTGGTCTCCTTAAGATAATTATCGGCACCCCAGCCGCCTTAAGCACATTAAAGCCGAGTACACAGGGGATGCCCGTGATCAGCATGATGAGCCCGTCTATGTTAACTGCCTTTTTCCTGCTCCAGCCGAAGCTGTCCATCGACACTCCGACTATATTCTCGAACACTGCAAGCACCGTGGAGAAACTCGCGAAAGTCATGAAAATAAAGAACAAAGTACCCCACATCATTCCGCCCGGCATATCGATAAAGACACAGGGCAACGTAATAAAGATCAGCGACGGTCCTTCCGAAGGTTCTATCCCGAACGAGAAACATGCCGGGAATATGATAAGTCCGGATACGATCGCCACCAAAGTATCCAGCACACAGATCTGAACGGCCTCTCCGGTAAGAGAATTCTCTTTGGACATATAACTTCCGAATACTTCTATCGCGGCTATACCGAGACTCAGCGTAAAGAACGCCTGATTCATAGCGGCTGTGATCACATTCAGCAAACCCGCCTCCCTGATACTTTCAAGGTTCGGCAGCAGGTAGAACTTCATGCCTTCCGATGCGTTCTCCAAAGTCATCCCCTTTACGGCAAGTGTGAATATGAGAAGTATGAGTCCTGTCATCATGAACTTGTTTACTCTCTCGAGTCCGTTCCTGACACCGAAGCTTAAGACGACAAATCCGGCGATAACCGTTAT
>CADAXO010000131.1 GCA_902791885.1 Oscillospiraceae bacterium
CTTATCCGCAGTAACCTACGTTGTCGATAATGAAGTTGCCGGCTTCGGTTCCGTCCGTGCTGACCGTCATGCAGGTTACTGCCGTGAAGTCGAAGCTGCCTGCCTGCTCGAAAAGCTCCGGCGTGATAACTACCTGCTGCATCTGATGCTTGTACTCGTAGGAGCCGAAGAATACGTCGTCCTTCCAAAGCTGCACCGCGAGTGTGTGGTAGACGAAAACCGGGTTGTCGATCGTTACCGTGTTGCCGCTCAAGTCCGTGAGAGTAACGGTGTAGTTAAAGCCCTCTTCGATGTTTTCAATCTCTGTCTCATTCATGTCCGCGATCGCGAAGCTGATGTAACCGCTGCTGATGTCTACTGCATCGAAGTTCATAGTGATCTGGGGTGCGGAATCCTCGTCCCAGTTTACGGACAGAACGTAGTTCTCGCTCTCGCCTAAATCTCCTCTGTCATAAGAAGTGATCGTCCATGTATTGGCACCGCTGACTTTGACAGACTGTTCAGCGCCGATGTCTACAGTGTCGTCGAATGTGAACAGCTGCTCGAAGTTGCTGTCCTCATAGTTCGTGATATAGACCGTGTCGGGCAGAACACTTCTGAACGCATCGACATTGCTCAGAAGTTCCTCGTATGTATTGTCGATGCCGAGCGTCGTGTCGAGGAATACTCTGATGTAAGAAGACGCGATAAACTGCTGGTCCATGGGGTCGAGGAAGTTATGTGTATTCAGGAATCCCGCAGGCGCACCGGGGTTGTCGTAACGGCCCCACTGTGTGTTGAACTGGCCGTGGTTCGCGCCGAGGATGTAGACTTCGGACTTTAAGTAGAACTCACCGTCCGCACCTGTGAAAGTTACATTGTTGTACTGTTTCTCGCCCATCATGTCACTGACATCCTGGTCGTTAGAGCCGTGGATGAGCAGATAGTTAACATCGCTGATCTCTACGGAGTGGCTTACCGGTCTGTACTGGTCAACTACAGGTGCGATAGCTACGATGGATGTGATGTTGAAGTGGTAGTCGAACTTGACGGTACCGTCTTCCGGATAGTAGTCGAGGTCATTGAAAAGGTAAGCAGCAGCCACCATCTCGCCGCCTCGTGAGTGACCTCCGATCGCGACTGTGTCCTCATCGATGAGACCTGCGATGGCGCTTCCTTCAGTGTCGTTAAGTTCGAAGATCACCTTCATGTTCTCGAGAAGCAGGACAGCTCTCAAGTCGTTGTTCACGCCTGTCGCGTTGATGATGTTCTCGTCGACGGAGATGACGACATAGCCGTGTGATGCCAGCGACTGTCCGAGATAGTCGTAGCCCAAATAAGAAGGAACATTAGAATCGTGATTTCCGTGGACGATGAAGAATACGGGGCAGTCTGTCTGACCCTGCGGATACCAGATCTCGCCCTTTACGGGAGTTTGTTCGAAGTCGTAGTCACAGAAGGCGTTCATGATCGCATCGAAACCTTCTTCCTGGGTCTGATCGTAGATCGTAAAGTCGAGTGTGTCCGTAACGATATCGTTGTCCGCTTCGGGCCCGTAGCTTAATTCTGCTACTGTGTAAGGGCCTTCCTGCATATAAGCATCGAAGCCCTGCACCTGGGAAGCCTGAACTTCAGGCGCGAAAGAAGTATAGAATTCGATCCTGCTGTCGCCGAAGATATCGTTATGGTATGTGTACGCATATCCGCCGATTACGGCAGCACAGAGAACGAGTGCGATATAGGCGAAGACCTGCTTGAAGCGCTTCGTTCTGATAAAGCCCCAGATGATCCTTCCCAATACATCGACTGCGAGGGCGAGTGCGTAAGAGAACAGGATTGCGCCCGGGATGGCTTCGAGCTGGTTCGCTGCGATGTTGGTGAAAAACACTAATGTGAATGCAAGTATGAAATAAGCTCTGCACCTTTTACCGCTCGCGAAAATTAACTTGAAGAGCAGTGTCAAAAGCTCTGTGACGATCGCGAGAAACGCGGCGCTTACAAAGAAGATCAGCACTGCGTTGTACTTGTAATATGTAAAAGAATCGGTCATCCACCAGCAAAACTGCGAAGCGAGGATGAGTTCCAGGATCATCGCTCCCGCGCGGCCTTTCTTCATGAACTCGCGCGCCGGCTCAGTCTTGCGTTTTATAAAGCTGAACGGTTTCTTGATGCCGCCCCAGATTCTCTTAAAGATGTTCTTCTTAGCCTTCTTCGGCTGCCCGTTGGTTACTGCTTCATTTTCAGTCATAATACATACCTCTCATAACGGTATACATCATAACACGAAGTATACAGCTAAGCAACAATATCCGTTCGTTGTCAACCCAGGAAGCTGCGGATGATGTCGGCGAACTGATCGGGATGCTGGCCTTGAGGCGAGTGGCCGCAGCCTTCCATTGCGACGTACTGCAAGCCGTGCTCAGCCGCATAGTTTTCGACGAGTTCCGCGGGGCATGCCCAGTCGCAGGAGCCCGATATGAACAGAACCGGAACCTGATACTCACCGATATCATAAAGGTTGAAGTTCATCATCGCTTCTTCAAGCGGAGCCTGAAGTTCCATGTAGAACGGATCGCCCATTGTGGCCTTGATCTCCAGCCAATACCACCTTACGTCATCTACACCTAATACAGGCGAGAAGACAGCAGCCGAAGTAGCTGTATCCGTCATATCAGTCTGGGGGTGATACGTTAAAGTGTATTCACGAAGCGTAAGCAGATGATCAAGCGACAGATCAGACATGAAATCCTCATAAGCTGCTTCCATCGCGGAAGTATCGTCGCCCTGCTCCTGCGCGATGCGGAGTGCATCCTCATATGCATAAACCTCACCGTAGTAATCAGTCTCATTTACACACTGACCGACACCAATATAAGCGGACACCTTCTCGGGGTGTGCCATGACATAAGAAGATCCGAGCATGGAGCCGTAAGAGTGGCCGAGGATGATGACCTGATCCTGACCGAATCTGTCACAGCAGTAATCCACAAGTGCATCGAGGTCTGCAAGCTGCTGATTGAAAGAAAGATTGGCATTATTGGGATCGATATCGGCATTGTGATAGTACGAACGTCCGCAGCCTGTCTCATCCCAGGAGACGATCGTGTAATCATCTGCCAAGTAATCCTGCCAGTAGTAATCAACAAAAGAAGTAGGTGCACCGGGACCTCCGTGCAGCGAGATGATGACGGGATTCGACTCGGAAACACCGAAAACATTAATGAACCCCTCACTGCCGTCAAGCTGAACATAGGTCTGCTCGTTCACACCATTTCTGTAAGCGAACGCGCGCTTGATCTGTCTGCCGCATCTGAATGCGATCACAGTATTAAGAGCGATAAAAACGACAGCAACTACCGCGATGCAGATCTCCTTACCGGAAGCTTTTTCTTAGGCTTCTTCCCGAACACTTCGCGTGCATGCTGAGCGTGGATGCCGATGTGGCCGATGCCGAGAATGACGGCGCCGAAGACCATAAATATGTTGCCTCCGTACACACCGAGCAGATAGAAAGCGATAACAGGGTAAGTCGCGAGGCACAAAGGCATGCCGAGGAAGCTTCTGTAGAAGTCTTTCATTGTCTTTTCGGAGCGGAAGTAACGTACCCATGCAATGTCATAAAGCACCATGCAAAGCATCGTGATGCCGAGGACGATGAGCCAGAAGTTCCAGCCGTGGGGGTTGAAATCAGAGAAGATAAGTGCGCACGGCGTTACGATGAATTGTCCGGCTCGCTCGAAAGCGAGAAGGATCTTATTTTCTTTTGCCGCGTATTTGTCATAACCCTGAGGCTGATTCTTCGTCCAAATCGCGTTGGGGATGAAGAGCATCAGGAGCATTACCAGTCCTATATAGGAAAAACCGAAATTCATAAACTATCCTTTCATGTAAGGGTGGGGGATATGATCTTCAACGATCGTCCCCAGATGATCTATAAATTCATTGAACATATCTATGTCGAATTGTTCTCCGGCGCAGCCGATCTCGAACTCGGTGTCGTCGTAGAACGTGTACCAGCCGGTCTGCCTGAAGCCGCATCTTCTGTAGAAATTACGGCGCTTGATGCATGTCAGTCCGTGATCCACGGATCCGTTCGGAGCTGCATATTCGACTACTATCTGCTTATCAAAGTAAGTGTTAACGAATTCCTGCATTACGGCAGTTCCGATGCCTCTTCCGCGGCTGTCGCTTCTTACCGCAAGATAGGCGAGGTAGATGATATCCTTGTACTCTCTTACGACATAGAATCCGATCGCTTCGGAGAACTCGTATATTCCGAGCACGCTTGCGCCTGTAGCGATAAGATCTCTCAGGAGATTACGCTCGCTCTCCGGAAAAGCCTCTTCGTTGATCTTCTCGAGAACCGGTATCTCGGAAGAATCCTTTGTAAGCTTTATAAATTTCATTTATTTACACACCCCAGAACTTAATAAGTTCAAACACGACCATTGCAGCCGCGAACCCAACATTACTTATTATATTCGTAAAGTATGTAAATTTCTTCTTTTCTCCCGTTACAAGTTCTTTAACAGATACGAGAGCGGATATGGCACATATGCCTAAGCAAAGCATCTGCACGATGCAGCCGATGATGCCCTGAGCCTTGTAAAGTCCGTACTGCGCGGTAAAGACGCTGAGCCAGAATACGATAACTCCTGCGGAAACGAGCTTCGCGATCTGCGCTGCCGTGATGATCTTCGCGCCGGGATAAGACTTATATTTCTTCGCGATAACCTTGATAAGCTTGATTATGAGAAGTATGGCTGCGACTGCAACGCACAACACATAGAAGCACATCAATATAAGCTCGGCAACAAGCCCCTTCTCCGTAACATAGCCGGAAGATCCGATGTCGATGACCCGGGTTCCGTCGGAAGTTACTCTGTAATCGGCAGCCATTGCCATATCTTCATCGCTGATATAGAAAGTGTGCTCATCAACTCTGGTTATCGAGTACATACCTGCGACCGAGTACTCGTTCCCGGATATTCTTGTAACAGGCATGATTCCGAGCATTGACATGAACCTTAAGGGGCCTTTGCGCCATGATCTTGCGCTGATACAAAGCCCGGGAAGATCCACTTCGCTCCAGTCGCCGGCTGTAACCTCGGGAACATCGGTTACGTGTGCACCGAACACGATCTCGTCCATCGCTTGATGGGGTGCGCCGCTGCCGTTCATGAGCGTTACTACACCGATGCCGCTCTCGCGGTCGAACTCGAGGTTCGCGGAGCCTCCGTTGGTGCCGCCGTTGTGGCCTAAGGTATCAGCATATTCGTAGGAAGACGTCCAGAATCCGTGGCATCCCGCCGTGAACATCTCGTCGCCGAGTTCATACGCCATCGTGGCCGAGAACAATTCGTCTCTTGTGGCCTCGCTCTCGAAAAGCGGATTCTCGGGACTGACCAAAGCGGAACAGTAGAGCGCCATGTCTTCGATCGAACCGCATGCTGCGCCTGCAGGATACGGCATTATGTAGCAAAGCTGCTTTCCCTGGGACACCCAGACGTTACCGCTTAATGCGTATGTGTAGTTATTCTGTCTTCTCTCATAAACCCACTCGCAGTCGTCGTGCGCGGGCTTGATGGAAGTGTGTTCCATGCCCAAAGGCTCGAAGATATTCTCATGAATATATTCCCAGTAAGGCTGACCTGTGATGCACTCGACCACATATCCCGCGACAGCAGCGCCGTAGTTACTGTAAGAAGATACTTCGCCCGGACGGTACATCTGTACGGGTTCGGAATACTGCAATGATTCACCCAGATCCATGATCTCGTTCTCATCCAGAGACTGCATTGCCCAAGTAGCTTCGCCCCAGCCGGCATCGTGGTTCATGAGGTTCGTCATGGTGATCGGATCATCGTAACTTAAGTTATGGAAGAAGCCCTCAGGCAGGTAGTTGCGGATGTCCTCGTTAAGGTCGATCTTTCCCTGTTCCCATAGCTGCATGACGCTTACCCAGATCATTGTCTTGGAGCAGGATCCCCACTCATAAACTGAATCGTCGGGTGTGGCTTCGATACCGCCGTCGATGTCGGTGTAACCGAAGGCTCCGGAGTATACAAGCTCGTCGCCGTTTACTACTGCTACCGCGAAAGAAGGGTAGGAGGCAGAATTCTCCTCTGCCCACGCTTCGATCCTGCTTCCGACTTCATCAAGAGGTATGCCCGAAGGTGTCTCTTCTTCTGAAGCCAGAGCTGCGAAAGACACGTTCGCGATAAGCATCGACGAAGCTAATCCGGCTGCAATAAGCTTGGAAATCTTTGATGTAGTTTTTCTCATTTGTTTCCCCCAACTGACAATACAAGTAATTAACTACGACTGTCGTACTACGATTGTCGTAGTAAATATAGCACCCGTACAGGCGGTTAACAATTCGTGTTATTTAGAAGAAAAGATTAAAGCTCTATCAATACCGCGCGGCAGGGAGCACCGTCAGCTCCGCCGAGATTAATGGGAGATGCGTCGAGTATGTAAACACCGTCGGGAACATCGGCCAGACGTATTCCTTCGAGCAATACTACCTCGGCTCCGAGCATAATAAGATGTACTTCCTGAGGCGCATCCTCGGGTCCTACCGTCTGTGATTCATTGCCGTAGAGCTTTGTGCCTTCAGCCGCGAATACACGGGCACCTTCGGCACTTAATACTGCGTTCCCACCTACGAGGATTCTCTCAGCAGCCTCGGACGATAATTCACGCGCGGCCTTCAGTATGGAAGAAGCCACGTCGGCATTGATAACACCGTCATGATGCGTTACATAAGCGTATCCGACGTATCTGTCGAGAGAGACCTGATCTATCGTCTTGCCGTTGCCGATAAAGTGAAAAGGAGCATCGACATGAGTGCCGTTATGTGCGCACATCTCGAACTTGCTTAAGTTGCAGACGTCACCGTCACTTGTCCTCATAAGGACTTCCTTAACGGGACTCGGATCGCCCGGGAATACCTTGCAACTGAACACTTCCTGTGAGATATCAAAAAGCTTCATTAATGATCACCATATTGCATCTGCCCCAGGACTCGTCTTTAAACTTAAACGCTCCCGGAGTCGTTTCCCTCTCCGTGAAACCGACGCTCTCATAGCATTTCTTGGCACGGACGTTCTCGCTGAATACCATTAGGTTTACCGCAGACTTATCGTCCTCGAAAGCCTTATCTACGACCATTCGAAGCATCTGCTTCGCAACGCCTTTGCCTCTTTGTTCGGGGTCTACTACGACGAACTTAAGCATGCCTTCGTTGGTGTCGGGATCCGTCGAGTAACAGAAGAATCCTTCTATCGTTCCGTCGTCTCCCGTAGCTACATAAGGAGTGTCGCCGCACTTCACGGCAACGTCATCCATAAGCTTTCCGAAGCTCTCCTTGCTGATAGGAAATTCGACATTATTCGCACACCACATGGCATGTGACCTCTCGTCATTGATCCAGTCCTTTATGGAATCAAAATCCTGATCGAGTTCAAACGGTCTTACCTTCATACTTCCCCCGGCGATAATTAATACTGATCTTCAACCATGATTACTGTAAGAGCAGTAAAGATAGCCACCAGCGCAGCAGCGATGAACGCTACGTAGAAGCCGGCCTTAAGTGTGATCTCGATGCCGGAACCGCCGCCGATATTAGCCCACATATCGCTTAACGTACCCATTAAGGAACTGCTGTCCTTTGTCTGATCCTGAATTCTTGTGATGTTGAATAACTGATATCCGAGTCCGACTGTCTGAAGGATGCCTGAAATCAAGACAAGCTTTCTTCTGTACATCGCAAGTATTACGACGATACCGCCGATAGCGCAGACCAGAACCGGCCACGAATAGTAACTTGAGATGATCCTGTAAACGTCGGATGATGCTGATGTGAATCCGGTAGATCCGAAGTCGATCGAATAAGCCGGCAGGAAAAGACTTACAGCCGATAAGATACAGGCTATAAGAAATCCGTACATAGCAACAGTTTGTGATTGTGTTCTCATGGTTCATACCTCCCCAGTAATTCCATGCAATTAATTATATGCTATAATCCGCTGATTATGAATCTTAAATCGAGACTTGGTACAAAAGATTTTTATAAGATGGTGCTCGGCATTTGTGTCCCGATGATCATCCAGAACGGACTGACAAATGTAGTCAGCCTGCTTGATAATCTGATGATCGGCCGCGTCGGCACGAATGCCATATCGGGAGTTGCCATCTCGAACCAGTTGATGTTCGTCTTCTGGCTTCTCATGTTCGGCGCCACTGCAGGTACCGGCATCTTTACCGCGCAGTATTACGGTAAGGGAGATACCAAGGGTGTTCGGGATACATTCAGATTTAAGCTGATCGCCAATACCGTTCTCGCAGTTATCGCGGGTGTTATCTATTATGTTTTCGCGCCTGATATGGTGTCGTGGTTCCTCGAAGGAGAAGGTACTCCCGAAGATGCGGCACAGACACTTGAGATCGGCGTAAGCTACATGAATTACATCATCGCGAGCCTTGTTCCGATAGGCTTGAGTTATGCCTATGCGGGTACGTTAAGAGACACCGGAAACACCAAGGTGCCGATGGTCGCAAGTATGGTCGCGATATTCGTAAATCTTATAGGAAATGCTGTGCTTATCTACGGTCTTCTCGGGCTTCCTGCCATGGGCGCAGACGGCGCTGCCATTGCAACTGTAATCTCCCGTTATGTCGAGCTTATAGTGCTTATAGTCTACACGGGAACGCACTCTGCGAAGAATCCGTTCATCATAGGAGCTTTTCGAAGTTTCAGGATACCGCTTGTGCTTTGCAGACAGTTTATTCTTAAGATGATACCTTTGATGGCGAACGAGACTTTGTGGTCTTTGGGCATCACTATACTGAACCAGTGTTACTCCTACAGAAGCCTTGATGCAGTTGCTGCCGTCAACATCGAGACGACGCTTTGGAATCTTCTCACGGTAGCTTTCGTCGCTACGGGTGAAGCCGTCGGAATCGTAGTAGGGCAGAAGCTCGGTGCGGGCGAAGTTGAGAAGGCCAAAGACTACGGCCTCAAGATGCGCGATCTTACCGTGTTCTTCGGAATCATATGCGGAATAATAATGGCGGTGCTCTCGCCGGTATTCCCGCTTTTCTACAACACTACGGATGAGGTAAGACACCTTGCTTCGATACTCATACTTCTCTCGGGAATCGTTATGCCTTTGATGGCGTTTACGCACGCTTCCTACTTCATAATCAGAGCCGGCGGAAACACGTTTATAACGCTCATCTTCGACTCGGGTTACACATGGGTTATCGTCGTTCCTCTGGCATTCATCTTAAGCCGCTTCACAAGTGCGAGCGTACCAGTAATGATGTTCGCGGTCCAGTGGGCGGAGATCATCAAGTGCTCCATCGGCGAGTACATGGTAAGAAGCGGAATGTGGGCGCGAAATATCGTTAAGTGATCACGCTTCGGAGTTGTCGCGCGGTCCCTGCTCCATGTTGTGATCCTTCTTGAACTTCGTCTTCGCGTCGTACATCTCCTTGTCGGCGCGTGCGAAAACAAACTCCGCGGAAAGATCCTTTTTACCGCAGTCCGCGATGCCGGCGGAAGCTGAATAACGGAGCCACGGGTCGCTGCTTTGATCCTCATAAGCCTCATCGAAAAGCTCATTTAAAAGCTTCATCTTTTCCTTGCGGTTATCGTAATCTTCGCCTGTCAGAACGGCTACGAATTCATCGCCGCCGATACGATAGATAGGGGAGTGCTTGAAGACTTCGCAGATGATGTGGCATGAGCCCTTAAGATACAGATCACCGCATGTGTGACCGTATTCATCGTTGACAGCCTTAAGGCAGTTGACGTCCACCATTACGATGGAGAAATCCCTATTGCCGTCGTAGATCATGTTGTTAAGTTCCTTGACCTTGAGAACATATGCAGACTTGTTTCCGATGCCTGTCAAAGGATCGCGGTAAGCCTCCTGGCTAACCTTGCCGATCTCAAGTTCGACCTGTTCTTTCTCGCGCTTGATGTGAGTGATGTCGTCGATATAATCGATGATCCTGATCTGCATGGAGCGGATGCCTTCGTAAACGTCATTGATCTCGTCTTTTGTCTTAAGATCAAGGTTAAGAACGCCCGCCTGCTCGTAGTCCTTGTTGCCTACCGGAACGAATCTCTTCATGCCGAGTGTGATCGATCTTAACGGATTAACGATAACCCTGTTGACGAACTGAATTGCGATGATAAGAACCAATACCGTATATGCAAAAGCGCTTAATACTACATACATGAGGTTCGTATAACGCTCTGTCATAACGTCTTCCATTCCGACGTCACAGCCGACGTGGCATATCAGATTGCCGTCGAGGTCATAAACGGGAGCATATGCGGAACAAAGCCATCCCCAGTCTCCATTGCTTATGACCGGCTCGATGTAGTTCTCGGGTGATACTCCCTCGAACTCGGCCTCGCGTTCTTCGTAGTAACCGGTCTCATATAACGGCACGTCGTCGGCATCGATGAGATACATATCGAGCATAGCTTCCTGATCGCCCCAAACGATGAGATACAGGTACTTAACATCTCCCATGCTCGCGACATAAGTGCGGAGCTTGTTACGCTCGGTAACGTACTTATCCCACAGTCCGTGCTCGCGCAGAAAATCTTCGATAAGCGCATCATTATCGGTCTCTTCGGCAAGGTCTCTTAACTCCTGATATTCCTCGGATTCGATAATGGGACGAAGTTCGGACAGGAACTTAACATCGGCGAGAGTTGCATAATTCTTTGCTGAGTTATATGCAAGTCTTCTGTAGTAAGAATCGATCTGATCGGCGCTTATTAAGAATGAGATAGCGCAGATTCCCGCAACGGCAAAGAGTACTGTCCCTATTACGAACAGATACATCTTAGGTCCGATCTTAAGATTTCCGGGCTTAGAACTCATGTCTTGATTCACCTTTGTACCGGTGTTGTAGTGATGGCGGTACAAGTACATTTTATAAAGAAAAAGTTACCTGTTTATTTTCATGTTCTGTCGGCAAATTCAAGTAATTATGACCAAATTGTAAATTCGGATTTCCCCGATACGATTTATCTTGACCGGGGGTGGGGGCATGGTAATATTTTCATAATGTTTCTTGCAAGAACACAGGGATAGTTGAAACATTTGGAATAAGGAATAGGAGAAAGATTATGAAGATTTTGGTTGGTGCCTGCCGGAATTCAGGCAACATTAATTTTACCCATTGCGCTCATCGCAATAGCAGTTATTCTGCTGATCATCATCATAGCTACGAGCTATGTAAAGGCTCCGCCGAACAAGGCTTATATCATTACAGGCCTTAAGAGGAAGCCCAAGATCCTGATCGGTAAAGCAGGTCTGAAGCTCCCGTTCCTTGAGAGGAAAGACGAGCTTCTCATCGAGCAGATCTCTATCGATATCAAGACGGGTGACTTTGTTCCTACAGCAGACTTCATCGGTGTTAACATCGACGCTGTAGCGAAGGTTCAGATCAGGACCGACGAAGAGGGCATCAAGCTCGCTATGAAGAACTTCCTCAATATGAGATCAGAGCAGATCAATGCACAGCTTGTCGACTCTTTGCAGGGTAACATGCGTGAGATCATCGGTACCATCACATTGAAGGAACTTTGCAACGACAGAAAGTCCTTCGGTGATCAGGTACAGGAGAAGGCTCAGGTAGACATGAACAATCTGGGTATCCAGATCATCTCCTGCAACATCCAGCATGTAGAAGATAAGAACGATCTTATTACAGCGCTCGGTCAGGACAACATGGCTACGATCCAGAAGACAGCATCCATTGCTAAGGCAAATGCCGAGAGGGACGTAGCGATCGCTCAGGCAGAGGCAGCCAAGGAAGCCAACGATGCGAAGGTTTCTTCCGAGACAGAGATCGCGATCAAGCAGAACGAACTGTCTATCAAGAGATCCGAGCTTCAGGTAATCCAGGATACAAAGCAGGCTGAAGCAGATGCCGCTTACAAGATCCAGGAGCAGGCTCAGAGAAAGTCTATCGAGGTAGCAAACTCCGAAGCTGACATCGCGAAGCAGGAGAAAGAGATCGAGCTCAAGATGAAGGAAGCAAAGGTCCGTGAGCAGGCTCTCGATGCAGAGATCAAGAAGCAGGCGGACGCTGAGCGTTATCGTCAGCAGCAGATGGCTGAAGTCGAGCTGTTCAAGAGACAGAAAGAGGCTGAGGCTAAGAAGTACGAGCTCGCACAGCAGGCTGAGGCTAAGAAGATCCAGGCCGAGGCAGACCTCATCGCTATGCAGAAGGAAGCCGAAGGTATCCGTGCCAAGGGTGAGGCAGAGGCTGATGCGATCCGCGCAAAGGCTGAAGCTGAAGCGATCGGTATCGACAAGAAGGCCGAGGCTATGCAGAAGTACGGCGAAGCAGCCGTAATCGAGATGCTCTGCAAGATGTATCCTCTCGTAGCCGAAGCAATCGCAAAGCCTCTTGCAAACATCGATTCCATCACGATGTATGGCGAAGGCAATACAGCGAAGATGACAGAGGACATCACCAAGTCCTTCAAGCAGACCATAGACGGTATCGGAGACAGCCTCGGAATCGACCTGTCTTCCGTAATCGGATCTTTCGCAGGCACAAAGCTTGCAGGAACACCGGGTCTGGGACTTGCAGCTGATGCTAAGACAAAGAACGGCGAGAGCTGAAAGCAGATGGAATAAGGGCCGGATAAATAATAAAAACTGTACCTCTTGATGAATAGGCCCTAAGGCGAGATGAGGCTCTCAAAAACTCTACCGGCAGATCGGAAACGGTCTGCCGGTTTTAATTTGCCCGGATCCGCATTATAATCCGAGTCAAGGATCCTGCCTGGAATCGGGATCCTGGAATAGGGGAAAATAATATGATAAACACAAGAATCTCAGATGATCTGAGGGCTCGTTATGATGCTGTCACGCGTGTGGTCTTGAAGTGCCGCAAAGAACTGGCTGATTATCCTGCCGGGCGGCTGAGGATCAAGCGTCAGAAAGACTCGGTCTATTATTACCATGTTACGGATAACCGTAAGAAAAACGGAGAATTGTTAAAAGGGGATGACCCGTTGATCAAGCTGCTTGCCCAGAAAGAGTATCTGCAGACCTTACTTAGGATCGCGGAGACTGAGCAGAAAGTGCTCGGGCAGGCGTTGGATAATTATCCGTCTCCTGTTATGGAGGGATTATATGAAACTTATAATCAGCAACGTCAATCGCTGATAAGTCCTATCATCCTTCCAGACGGCGAATATCTCAGGCGATGGATGGAAAAGCCTTACAGACCTAAACCGATAAGTGATAACATTCCCGTCTACTTAACTATGAAGAATGAACGTGTAAGGTCGAAGTCCGAACAGATAATCGCGGATCATCTCAATAAGAAGGGGATTCCGTATAAATACGAGTGCCCGATTTATGTGGGTAATCAGGTCCTTCATCCCGATTTTACGATCTTGCGGATGAGTGACAGGAAAGTGATTTACTATGAGCACCTCGGAAGGCTGGATGATCCAAAATATGCGGTTGATAACGTTAGGAAGCTTTCCGCGTATTCGTTGAACGGCCTG
Source organism: Oscillospiraceae bacterium (assembly GCA_902791885.1). Next base: position 13,538 of record CADAXO010000131.1, read on the forward strand.
ACCTTGGGGGATAATCTGTTCACCACCTTCGAAACCAGTGTGCAGCCCCTGGATGTCCGCATCCTGGATGACCTGATAGAGAAGAAATTCCGGTGATAACGTACTCTTTTCGAGATATCGGCGGTTGGGTACGTTGATTTGCCTGTTTTAACGTACTCTTTTTGGTTTTGGAGGAGTTTAGTCCGTTGAAAGCGAGTTTTAACGTACTCTTTGGCGAAATACAAGGAAAGAGTACGTCGAAAAGCCGATTTTAACGTACTCTTTTGGAAAATCCGGGGTTTTAGTACGTTGGCGGGTAAATTCAGATGGACAAAGCGGGGCGGGCGTGATAGATTATTATTGAACGTGTTCAATAATGGAATGTAAACATGAAGAAAGACGAGAAATTACAACTTACAAAAGACAGACTCATGGATGCGACCTTCGGGCTCATGGAGGCTTCGGAGGACCCGCTCGCGGTGACTTCCAGGCAGATCGCGGCGAAGGCTGACGTTAAGCCTGCCATGATCAACTACTGTTTCGGCTCCAGGGAGAACCTTATCTACCAGACTTTTCAGAAGCAGTACATGAACTTCCTCGGAAACGAGGATGTGGAGCAGGTAATCAACTCGGATCTGCCCCCGAAGGAGGTTCTGAAGAAGCTTCACTTCGCTGTAGCCCTGTGTCTGGTGCAGAATCACAAGTTCACTCAGGCTATTACGGGTTTTGTACTGTTTAAGCGGGACTTAGGGCAGGAATCTTTCAGTTTTAACTATGTTAAAAATCACTACAAAGGCCGTAAAACGGACGCCGAGTGCAAACTCATCGCATACGAGATGTCGACCATGATGCAGCTCATAATCTACAGAAAAGAAGACATCAAACGTGACTTCGGGATCGATTTGGACGACACTGAGGAGCTTCGTCACTACATTGACATGAGGATCGACCTCCTTCTCGGCTCATGATGTACCCTTTAAACAAGATTCCTGAAGATA
>CADAXO010000132.1 GCA_902791885.1 Oscillospiraceae bacterium
TAAATATATCTGCCTGTTTCCCTGTTTACAAAGTATTCGTCATACCATTCATTTCCAAGATTATAGTCGAGGACAACATAATCACTAATGTCGTCGCCGTCTAACAGTGACTTATATTTACCCTTCAATCTGTTTTCAACATCTGAAGAATATTCACTGACCGGCTCACCATATCCGTAGCCGTTAGAGGTGAACTGAAATACTTTGTTCTCATATATCCCGCTGCTGTCTTCATCCAGTCTGAAGGACACCGCATTAACATGGCCGTCTTCAGCTTTCAAAAATATGATGTCAGAAGCTCCGGCCGGTATATCTTCCTCCCGGATAAACACCTGCTCCGATCTGGAAAAATTCCTGTAATCGTTATATACGGCAGGCATGAAAGTAAGAGCATACATAGCGATCAGAACCGGCACGGTTGACGGTACAAGAAGGATCGAAGCTATCAGGCTTATTACCTGAACAGATAACCGTTCTTTGGATCTTCTGCAAACTTTCCTGAATGTTATTCCGAGAAAAACATAAAGTGAAGCTAAAATGAGACTTACGATAAGCGATCTTCTGCAGTCAAAAACAAGATCGATATAAGCATTCAATGTAATGATTATGGAAGCAATCACTCCCATCACTACAGATACGACTGCGAAGATCTTTGTTCTTACAGTATCCTTAACTTTTTTATCGGACATATTATCATCCCTGATCCTCCTGAAACACTGACAAAACAAGTATATTTCTTCAGCACGGATTACAGCAGGAATAATCTAGGCAAGTAAGGTTGAAAACACAGGCAAATTTCAGTGATTGTTCTGAATATAAGAGAAGGGCATCCCTTTGCTTTCGCATCGGGATGCCCTTCGTGTTGCTTTAAAGGGTGTGAAATATAATTTCTTTATCAGCCCTTGTAGAGTTCGCCGTAGATATCAACGAGACCCTGTACGTTGAGGTCGTTGCAGGACTGAACATAAGCGTCCCACTGAGCATCGATATCTTCCTGACCTGTTACGAACTTCAATGTCCAAGCATTTACGTTACTGATAAGAGGTGTAGCGATGAGATTGATCTCTTCGTTCTGATCTGCTGTAGGAGCAACACCAGGAGCGAGCGGAGGTGTATCTCTGTCTGTGTAGTCACGGTTAACGTAATCTGCTACCGGAGGAATGAGGTTGTCAGACATTTCTGCAACTGTACCGCCGTACCAGAAGTTACCACCTGCATAACCCCACTGGAGTCTGATGTCTGTCATTGAACCGGCTTCGTCATTACCATAGCCGAGACCTGAGCAGCAGTAACCATCAACGAGCTTCTTGTTGCCGTCTGCATCTACTGTGTAGTGCTCGCCTTCAACGCCCCACTTTGTGAGGTCATAAGCTTCGTGAGAATAGAAGAGCCAGTCAACGAATCTGAGCATTTCGATGAAGCCATCCTCACCGAGTTCATCAAGAGCCTTCTGTGAGATCATAACGCCGTTCTCAAGTCTTGCAGGATCAACTGTAGAGTTTCTTGTAGAACCGATAGGCATTGTGATTACATAGTTCTCGAAGTTGCCATCGCCGAGCTGAGCTTTCATGTTCTCTTCGTAGTTAGCCCACTGGCCCTGGTTGATAGACATGATAGCTGTCTTGCCGTTGTAGTACTGAGCTGTAGCTGTAGCGTCATCCTGTGTGAATGTTTCAGGATCGAGGATACCTGCTGCTACGAAGCTGTTAGCTGTCTTAAGGAATTCCTTATAGTTGTCTGTTGTGGGTGAGAAGATGAACTTGTTCTGATCGAAGTCAAATCTCATACCATTACCGATGTTCCAACCAGCATTGCACTCATATGTTGAAGCCATTACGCCCAAGAGGTTTCCGCCGCTGCCCTGGCCGGATTCGTTACCGCACCAGAGGTCAGACCAGATGTAATCATCTTCAGAGCACATGCCCTGCTCAACCATGTAAGCCTTAACCTTGATCAAAGCATCAAGGAGGTCAGCCCATGTCCAATCCTTCTGAAGTGCAACAACGTCAACACCTGCTGCATCCCAGATATCCTTTCTGATAACGAAAGAATAGTTGATGAGGTTAGCTTCCTTCATACCGGGGAGCTTATAGTACTTACCGTTAGCTCTTGTGATTGTCTGGATATCAGCAGAGAGATTGTAAGTATTATAGAAGTCTGTGTAGTAAGGCATGTACTGAACATAGTCAGAAATCGGAACGATAGCTCCGCCGTCTACGAACGCAGAATCATCATAGATCTTAGGGATGATGTAAGCTGAGTTACCTGCATTGATATCGAGTGTGATATTCTGCATGTAGTCACCGCTATCATAAGACTTGATGTCGAGAGTTACGTTTGTTATCTCTTCGATCTTCTTGAAGATACCCTCCGTCTTCCATGTGTCAACCATCGGATACCATGATGCATCACTGAAGAACATTGTGTATGTTACAGGCTCGTCAGCGTGGAATGTCTTTCCCAAACCGAATGTGTAACCAAGGTCTTCACCTGCATCTACAGTTGTTTCGATCTGACTCGGAATCGTTGTAGTCTCGGAAGACTCACCGGGGCCGCCTGAGCAAGCAGCTAAACTGGAAAGCATTGAAACTGCAAGACCGACAGATGCTACTTTTGCAAGTTTTGTTGTCTTCATAACTGTTTCCTTTCTTTTTTTGTTTCATTTTTCTATTGCCGTGGGTCTCCCCTATAGCACTAAATTGATTACTCCTTTACGCCGCCGAGCATCATGCCCTGTACGTAATATTTCTGGATGAACGGATAGATACAAATGATCGGAAGGACCGTGAGTACCATCGCGCATGACTTGATGTTTGCTGTCATGTTCTGCGCATCAGGATCGGATGAACCTGCACCTCTGATGATCGTCTGGAGGAAGTATGCTACCGGCCACTTAACCTTGTCCTGCAAATAGAGCTTTGCGTTGAACCAGTTGTTCCAGTACATAACCGCATAGAACAAAGTCATTGTTGCGATGATAGGTGTGGACAAAGGTCTGGCGATGTACCAGAAAACGCCCCACTTGTTAAGACCGTCGATCTCTCCTGCTTCTTCAAGATCTTTAGGAATGGTCATGAAGAACGATCTCATGAGGATTACATAGTAAGTGCTGATGAGCATCGGGAGAATGAATCCCCACATTGAGTTCTTGAGTCCGAGTCTTAATACCAATACGTAGTTTGCGATAAGACCGCCGCCGAAATACATCGTGAAGATGATAAAAGGCGAAAGGATCTTATTAACTCTAAGATTCGGCTTAGATAACGGATAAGCAAGAATCGATGAGAAGAAAAGTGACAATACGGTTCCTACTATGGTGTAGAAGATCGTATTCATGTAGTAAACGATAAACTCCGGAATCCTAAAATCCGGGAAAAGATCCGGCCAGGGAGCTATCGGGTTACGTGTAATTACATACTTATATGTATCGATATTGAATCCTTCAGGGATCAATCCCGTATGACCGGCATAAATAGCCTGGTCTGACGAGAAGGACTGAGATACGAGATAAAGGAAAGGATAAAGCGTAACAAATGAGATCAATACCATTATGATCGTATTTACAATTGTAAAAGCTTTATATCCTGTAGATTCCTTGATCTGGTTCTTAGGATTATGTACGTGAATCGTACCCTTGGTATTATCAATAATGCTCATGCTGTTCCCTCCTTACCAAAGACTCGTCTTTGCTACTTTGCGTGATACAAAGTTAGCGCATGTAAGAAGCACGAGATTTATCAAACCTTCGAAAAGACCAACCGCCGTCGCGAAGTTAATGCTTCCTGACTCGACACCCATACGGAAGACGTATGTTGAAACGATATCTGATGTCTCATATGTCATAGGGCTGTAGAGGAGATATACCTTCTCGAATGCACCGCCTGAACCTACAAGGCCGCCGATATCAAGGATAAGGAGCGTAGCGATAGTAGGAAGGATGCAAGGGATGGTTACGTGGATTACCTGCTGGAAGTGTGAAGCGCCGTCAACCGTTGCAGCCTCATAGAGTGAGGGATTGATGCCGGACATTGCTGCGAGGTAAAGTATCGTACCCCAACCTAAGCTCTGCCATACACCTGATGTGACGAAAATCGTTCTGAACCATTCTGCAAGTGAGATGAAGCTTATCTTCTCGCCGCCGAGCTTATAGATAAGATCATTGATAGGACCGTGTGTTGAAAGGAGCTCTTTTAACATACCGCAAACGATAACCATTGAGATGAAGTGCGGGAGATAAGAAACTGTCTGAACGAACTTCTTCCAATGAAGGTTTTTGATCTCGTTTAAGAGCAACGCGAAAAGAAGAGTAAGCGGGAATCTGAAAAGCAGATACAGACCGTTCAAGATCAATGTATTTGAAAATGCCTGCCAGAAAGGCTTGGCTGTAATGAACTGCTTAAAGTACTTAAGAGTCAGAGGGCCCTGACCGAAAATGCTTCCGCCCGGATTGTACTTACGGAAAGCAAGGATATTACCGAACATCGGAATATATCTGAAGATGATGTAATAAATTACCGGGAGAAGAAACATGGCATAGAGCTGCCAATTGATTCTGATATCCTTAACCAGTCTTTCACGAGTTGTTATTTGTCTCGGTGACCACGCTATGATATTTGAAACGTCTTCTTTCTTAGCCATTTTGTTTAACCTCTTAAGTGTCTAAGTTTAGTTAAATTCTAACTCGTCAAGCGTTCTTGTATACTTGCATGGAAGTTATCATGTAATGAGGTTATCACCATGTTTGTGATATGTCAATAGATTTCTACCATTCTAGTGTGCGTTTTTGTGTAGTTCGAATAATAGAAAATGCTGTCCCGAATAAAGACAGCACTTCTTATAAATAATTAATAGTATTTACTTAAAACTCCATTGAAGCTTTCGCTACGCCCGCACCTATTCCGCTCTTATTCTGCGGATGCAGTTCGTGTATCGGATCAGGTGCCGGACT
>CADAXO010000133.1 GCA_902791885.1 Oscillospiraceae bacterium
GGTGTCACTGACACCAAATAACGCTCAGAATTAGCTCTAAATCGCCGTTGCGCATAGTTTGGCTGTTAGGAGTCAAGGATTACTATTTCATTCAACGAAAACTACTGAACTAATAACTCCTGCTTATTCTCCTCAAGCATCAAATTGATCCTGTCAGCGTCGTAGATGCGGTTGCTAATTGCAACTATTATGCATGCGTCCTTAGGGTTCTTCGAGTACAGTTCGTTGAACCCGTACAACTTCAGCGCCCGGTTGGTCTCGGTCAGCGAGAAGTGACCTGCAAGGCACAGCCTGATTATAAGGTCACGGTTCTTCGTGTGCTTCTCCATAGAGACGATCTTGCTCCCGTAAGACTCGGTGACTCCCACTTGGGCATAGATGTCCTTGAGCTTGATGTGCTTCGTATCCAAAACATCTTTAAAGTAATAGTAAAAGCCCTTATTCGGATCCGCGAGATATTTGCTGTTATCCTGAATGAACTCGCCTATTCTGTCGGGATGAGTCTCCTCAAGGATACGGTCCAGCTCCTCTGTAGGTTTGTTATTCATTATCTTCCCCTCTTCCTTTGATCTTCTCCAGTACATTCAATAACTCCTCTGCACTATAACGAGCGTCTGCTTCCAGACTTATGCATTTCTCTATAACCGGCCAGTACGGATCCGGTGCCTTCTTCTCCTTAGGCATAGCTCCGGTGAGCATCACGTTCATGAGCACGCCGAGAGAATAAATATCAGACTTCGCGGAAGATGCCTTGAGTCCGTATCCCGCCTGCTCGGGAGCCGCATAGTTCCAGGTGCCGATGTGCCTCGAATCGTCGGAACGGTCAGGCTCGTACCATTTTGCTGCATTCATGTCGAGAAGATACACTTCGCCTTCATCCGTAACAATGATGTTAGACGGCTTGATGTCGCGGTGCACGATGGGGTTAGGCTGCGCATGAAGCTCTTTCAGTATCGCGCATGTTTTCGCTGCGATGTAGAGCGCTTGGAATTCCGATAGCTCCCCCGCCCCGATAAGCTCACCCACAGTTCTTCCCTCGATATACTCTTCGATCAAGATCAGACAGTTGCTGCCCTCAGCCATGTAGTCTATGCGGGGCATGTGCACCACAGGGTGTTTCTTAAGATACTCGTATATAGACTTATCGTAGACAGTCAGATACTTCTTTATATACTGTTTACCCGTGTCAGCATCTTCCACGAGAATGATGTGCCCGCGATCATCGATGCTTCTCACCTTAACAAAAGAAGTGATGTGCAGCACCTGTTCGTCCGAAAGGCCCTTATACGGGTTGTGCAGATCCGCGATGTAATCCTCTTCAGTGTCGTAAAGATTCTTCTCGTCGATGTCGTTAACAAAGCCACACTCGGTACATGCCCACTTGCCTTCATTATCCTTGAAGCCGTCCTGCACATTGAGCATTGCTCCGCATCGGTCACATATCCATGCGACATCATCCGTCGCGTCCACATCCGGGTTGATCAGCATCTCGCCGCACCCCTTGCACACCCAATAAGGCAGCGTATTTACATAGCCTTTTTGGAGCGTCAGGTTAGCATCACATCGCGGACAGTATTCGTATTGTTCATCACTTGAAACCATACTCTGATTATAACGCGGAACTTACTACAGCAACGACACCTTCATCCACCGTCTCGAAATAGCACGTAAAAGTTCCGGCCTCCTCCACCATCGGGTATGAGATAAAGATCTGCGAGGACATACCGGGGTGTATCTCGATAGTTTCACTCATAAAACCGTCCCCGCTAAGATTAACATGGCCGTTTACCGCATCTTCCGGAGAAGTACTCGCATAGTCCATAAGCCGGTGATTACAGTAGGCTCTGATATCAGTAGGAACCTGTATCTCGAGCATAGAATCCGTAAGATTGTTTACAGTAAACTCGAAAAGCACAAACGGTCTTCTAAGCCCTTCCGAATACACTTCGGCTCCGTCATACACAAGCTCATATTCATTCTTCCTGTAAACGACCGTACCGGGTTCTGTCAATTCGGGTGTCCCCTGGTTAAACATTGAAGTATATACATATGGTTCACTTAAGATTTCATCACGGTTCACAGTCCAGGATATGTCGCCGTAGAATATCGTAAGAGTCGACCAGTTCTCATCAACATTAAATGCAGATACGACAGCCGAACCTTCACCGGGATCGATCGCTGTATATATCAACTCCTCAAGACCGTCTACCCAATAAGAGTCTGTATACTGGGGATCCAGCCGTGTTACCTGGACATTATCAACATATAATGAAATTATCTCATCATCATAATCCAGAACTTCATCAGATGCATTATAGATCTGTAAGATCGGGGTTATTCCCACCTGCCCGTCAGGAATATCGGGGATATAATTATCGTACCAGGTACCTTCAAGATACGAGTCATATTCATTGAACATTCTGACACCTGCCAAGCCAACGAAGAAATCCCCGTATTCGACTATATCTCCCAATGCAAGGTTGTTTCTCTCCTTTGTTATCGTGAACGGATAGACAATCTCTTCTTCTGTCTCGACAACTTCTTCAACAGTCTCCTCAGGAACCTCAGCGACTTCGGTTTCATCAGGTGTTTCCGTCTCTTCAGAAACCGTTTCAGCCGAACCGCCCTGAGTCTCGAGCTGAGCTCTTAATGCATCTATTTCCGCCTGAAGTGATTCTTCCGCAGAAGTATTCTTACCGCAGCCTGATGAAAGTCCGATCATGACAAAACTCAGAAGCAATGCCAATGCTTTTTTACTGTATGTTTTCATGGTAATCACCCCCTTATAGGGGTAGTATACCAACGCTTATGAGGTCAGATTTTCACCGTTTCGGTGGGGATTTCTTACGGTTCTAAATTCTATACTAATCAGATGAGATTCCCCTGTCTTACCATACTTCACACCCGACAGGATCACCCCAATCGAATTCCTCGGGCTCATATTCGCCATTATAACCATCAAATAAATCAACAATATTCACATCATTCCTCAACATCACATTTACCCTTGTAACCGGGAATCCGCAATTAGGACATACACCCTGCATCGGTGTTCCGCATCTGGGACAATTCATACTGATACCTCCCCTTTATCAAAAATCAATCAGATATATCGAAATCCCTATTATCCTGAACGAGCCTTTAGGCTCTATACGTTTGATCTTACCACACAGGAGTTTGCCTGCATCCATAAGACGGGCAAACACTATATTATCCTTCTCGGGAACGTACCCGAGTTTCTGCTTCGCCTCATTCAGAACAAGTATCGCATTATCATCAAAGCGGTTATCCTCGCGCTGTAAGAGCAGTCTGTCGCCGACCTTGATCTCATCCAACACAGAAGGATCCTTAAGATACGTTGTTCCCGCGATATAAGTATCAAAAAGATGTATCTCGCGGCTTAAAGGCTTTATAACATCGCCGAGGCCCTTCTCGCCAAATCCTGCGATCAGCGACTTCTTTTCCTGAATCAATCCTGTATCCATGTTAAAGGTACACCTCCTCCCGCGATTATATCCCGCAGAATCATCGACAGGTCTTCACTGAACTTCCTATTCTCATCTATAGCCCTATTAAGTTCTTCTTTCCTTTCTGCAGTTCGCTCCGGTGATAAAAGCAATTCATAATAGATATACGGCTCTGTCGTCAGAATCGTATTTATCTCTTCTTCAAGCCTTGCAATTCTCTCATCCACGTTGTCAATATTCGCACCGGAAATCAGCTCCCCGTTATCCCTGAGCACCTTACGCACCAAGATCTCAAGATTATCAAGTTCACTGTCGTCGTTACAGTGATATGCAATCACAATACGTTCCCAAAGCTCACTTATCTCTTTGATAGAAGTTACCGCAGGATTGATATCCGGGTGAATCAATTTCGCAAGTCTGCGGTATATCCTCTTGGCGCGCTCAACCTTATACACAGGCGACTTCTTCTGTTTATCTGCCTCTGCCTTATCCAGCGCCATCTGATTAAGTTGCTGCTCATATATAGCCATCTCATGTGAGATCATCTCATTCATCTGTGCGACATCTATCGTCTCACCGTGATTAACCGCCTGAAGACAATACGCGATCATCTTACGCTTCTTTATGCACTCGACCTTAATCTCGAAGTCCTGAAGCAGTAAATCACCAAACGTCTCCATATAAACGGAATATATAGAACCCGCTTCCTTATAAAGCTGGTCACGCTTCAGCAGAAGGTCTTCATACTTCTTAAACTTACCATCTTCTCTGATAATCAATTCATTCATACGACACCTCCAGATCATAAAGCTCGTCGTATATGTACACTATCCTCTCCCCATCTATCTCCGCCTTCTCGAAGAACTCTCTTACGGTCCTGAACCACTTATGGTCAAACTTGACACTAACCCCGTCATCTTCCCTGACTATATCTATCAGAAACCGTCTGTCCTCGTAAAGGAAAGCTATAACACACTCCTTCTTCGCAAGTCCGAACAGATCAAACACATCCAACCTATCCGCTTCATACCCGAGTTCATACTGTAAAGATACGATCTCATCCATCACTTCGATGTTTCCCCACCAAGCAGGATTATTACGTATATCCTCAGAAAGGATCTCGCGCGCATCAGAAAGCAACTTAAGAGCTTCCTCCGTCTTACCATCCTGAGCACGGATCCTTGCAAGTCTTAAGTACACATCGCAGTGAGGAAGCCTGAGTTCAGGAGAAGGATATGCCTTAACGACGTCATCATCAAGCGAAGCGGCAGCAGAGAAGTACTCATAAGCCTTCTTATAATCCACCTCACCTGTCTGCCCGTAGTACCAGACAAAACCAAGTTCCTCTACAGCTGCAGGGTAATCGTACTCCGCTGCCATCTCAAGATACTTCAGCTCCAGATCATGCCTTCTTTGCTCCAGATAATGGAAAGCAAGGTTATTCATATCACTTGGGTTGTGATAAGTATTGATAAGGAACAGCTCCGCCTCCTCGAAAAGAAACATATCGTCCTTTCCGGGATTAGGGTTACGGTAGAAGTCCGTTATGAATCGCAAAGCCTCAGAACGTGTCATATCTTCCCCCTGTTCTGCTCCATCGCTAGAGTCTAAGCACTTTACTCCTTATTGTGATTTCATTCTAGCATCAGTCTCACGAACATGAGGGGCATTATTAGGACTGTTATTCTGAGTCTTTATCCGTCCCTTTTTGTCCCTTTTATCCGGCAAAAGATTTTGTCGATAATTGTCGAAAACTGTTATCAATTCGTAGTTATATTCCGTGCTCAACCGTTGAATAATAAGAATACAAGGCGTTAACGCTCTTGAATTATGGTGGCATATATAATACTATATAGGAGGATTAAGATGTCTTCTATCGAAAAGCTCAAGGCAAAATTCTTTGAGAAACCGGTACGAAATGATCTTACCCGCGATGAAGTTGTCAGGCTAGCAAAATCATACGGCTGTGAAATAGACAAGGAGAAAGGTGACAAATATGATTAAGTATCCTTTTAAAGTCTTTCAAACAGAAATGGATGGTCATATCTTTTGGATAGCTAAAAGTAACTACCTTAAAGGCTGCGTAGGTCAGGGCGACCTGCAAGAAGAAGCCATAAAAGAACTCGAAGAGAATGAAGCGGCTTGGTTAGAAACTGCTGAAGAAGCAGGTATCCCCATTCCGCCGATCCCGATTGAACGAATGGAAGAATTCAGCGGAAAGATGACACTAAGACTCGCACCTTATGTACATATGCAAGCAGCCCATCTGGCACAGATGGAAGGAATCAGTTTGAATCAATATATCAACAATGCTGTTGTTAGCCAGAACGCCGCCATTAGTGCGACAATTGATTAACTCAGCAATCAAACATCAAGGTCTTGTATTGTCTTCCACTCTTCTTCCTTGAATCC
>CADAXO010000134.1 GCA_902791885.1 Oscillospiraceae bacterium
AGATTCGGAACTCCTGCCGATTTCAAGTTCATGGTAGATATGCTCCACCAGGCCGGTATCGCAGTTCTTCTTGACTGGGTTCCCGCACACTTCCCGAAGAATCTCGAAGGACTCGTAAGATTCGACGGAACACCTTGCTATGAATATGCAGATCCGAGAATCGGTGAGCACAGAGAGTGGGGAACATACGTCTTCGATTATTCGAAGAATGAAGTTATCTCGTTCCTTATCTCGAATGCAGTATTCTGGATCGATGAATTCCATATCGACGGATTGAGAGTTGATGCCGTAAGTTCAATGCTTTACAGAGACTACGGCCGTCAGAATTATATTCCGAACAAGTTCGGAGGCAATGAGAATCTTGAAGCGGTTGAATTCTTCAAGAAACTCAATTCGACCGTCAGAAAGAATTATCCCGGTGTCATGATGATCGCCGAGGAATCCACTGCATGGCCTAAGGTATCACATCCCGTTGAGGACGGCGGACTCGGCTTCACTCATAAGTGGAACATGGGATGGATGCATGATACTTTGGATTACTTCTCCACTGATTCTTATGCAAGAGGCTGGCATCACGATGAGTTCTGCTTCTCTATGATGTATGCGTTTGCCGAGAACTATATACTCAGCTTGTCTCACGATGAAGTTGTTCACGGTAAGTATTCACTCATCAATAAGATGCCGGGGGATGTATGGAGAAAGTTTGCTTCCCTGCGTACTCTGTTCATGTATCAGATGAGCCATCCGGGTGCGAAGTTAAACTTCATGGGTGCCGAGTTCGGTCAGTTCATCGAGTGGAGATTCTATGAGCAGCTCGAGTGGTTTATGCTCGACTATGAGTCACACAGACTTCTTCAGGATTACTGCTCCAAGCTTAACCAGTTCTATATCGAGCACGGTCAGCTCTGGAGGGACGATCACTCATGGGCAGGCTTTGAGTGGATTGCTGCTGACGATACGGTTAATAATGTATTTGTATATACAAGAAAGAGCCCCAAGAAAGAAGAGAACGATATATATGTTGCATTGAACATGGTTCCTCAGCCTCTTGAGGAGTATAAGATCCCCGTATATGAACTCGGAACATATAAGATCGTTCTTAACACGGACGATATGGCTTTCGGCGGAAGCGGATATCCTACAGGTGTTTCACTTGAGGGTACTTTCGAGGCTATAGACGAAGAGTTCCAGGGTAAGCCGTATCATGTTAAGTTCAATCTTCCGCCTCTTGCAGGTGTTTACTTCATGAAGGTCAAGGACCCTGAGCCTAAGAAGGAAGAGAAGAAGCCTGCGGCAAAGAAGACAGCTGCCAAGAAGCCCGCAGCCAAGAAGGCTTCAGCAGCTAAGCCTGCAGCGAAAAAGCCTGCGGCGAAGAAGACAGAAACAAAGAAACCCGTAAATAAATCAGATAAAGCGAACAAAACTAGTTTGGAGGTAGGTAAAAATGGCTAAAACTGATGTAGTTGCAATGATACTTGCAGGAGGCCAGGGAGCAAGACTCGGTGTTCTTACGAAGACAGTCGCTAAGCCTGCGGTTCCGTTCGGAAGCCGTTACAGAATCATCGATTTCCCTTTGTCTAACTGTGTTAACTCCGGTATTGAGCGCGTAGGCGTTCTGTCGCAGTATCAGCCGCTCGCATTGAATACTTATGTAGGTAACGGACATCCTTGGGATCTCGACCGTAACAATGCAGGTGCTTACATACTTCCTCCTTACCAGAGATCAGGTAAGTCTGACTGGTATAAGGGTACAGCTAATGCTATCTACCAGAACAAGGATTTTCTTGATGACTTCGACCCCGAGTACGTAGTTATCCTCTCGGGTGACCATATCTATAAGATGGACTACGCAGCTATGCTTAAGAGCCACATCGAAAGAGGCGCAGACGCTACTGTTGCCGTATACGAAGTACCGTGGGAGGAAGCTCCCAGATTCGGTATCCTCAACACTGAGGGTGAGGATCAGATCGTAGAGTTCGAGGAGAAGCCTGCGAACCCCAAGAGCAATCTCGCATCAATGGGTGTTTACTGCTTCACATGGAAGGTTCTCCGCGAAGCATTGATCAACGATGAGGCTGATCCAGAGTCCAATAACGACTTCGGTAAGAACATCATCCCGATGCTCCTTAACGGCGGCAAGAAGCTCTTCGCTTACAGATTCTCAGGTTACTGGAAGGATGTAGGAACGATCTCCTCACTTTGGGAGACTAATATGGATATCCTTGATAAGCCTGAGGATATCAACCTCGTAGACCGTTCCTGGAGGATCTATTCCAGAAACCCGGTTAAGCCTTCACAGTTTATTGGTGAGAACGGCAAGGTTACCAACTCCGCTCTTACGGACGGATGCCGTATCTTCGGTGAAGTTAACCACTCGGTTCTTTCCGAGTCTGTTATCGTTGAGAAGGGTGCGGTAGTTAAGGACTGTGTACTTCTTCCCGGCGTAGTAGTTAAGGAAGGCGCGAGGATCGAGAGATGTATCGTAGACTTCGGAACTGTTATCGGTAAGGACGTTAAGGCCGGACCTAAGATCGAGGGTGAAGGACCTTACACAAATCATAAGATCTGTTCTGAAGGTATCTGTGTCTTCGAGCGCGGTTTGAAGATCAAGGACGGTGCTGAGATACCGGGTAATTCCATGATCGATTCCGACATCGATGCGGGCGACCAGAGCGTCATCGAAGAGAAGTTCAGAGTATAAGAAAGGTCAGAAGGAGGAAATATAAATGTTTAATGATGTTATGGGCCTCATACTGGCCGACAATAAAAAGATTGCTTTAGGAGAGCTTTCAGAGCCCAGAGCTTTGTCAGCTGTTCCTTTCGGAGGAAGATACAGAATTATTGACTTCATGCTCTCAGACATGGTCAACTCAGGTATCAAGAATGTAGGTATCCTTACCTATAACAAGTACAAGTCATTGATGGACCATTTGGGAACAGGTTCTCCTTGGTCTTTGGACAGAAAGAATGACGGTCTTCACATCCTGCCGCCTTACGTTAACTCCGAAGCATCAAATATCACAGGTGATGAGGAACTCGCAGGTGTACTCGACTTCTTAAGACACAGCAGATCCACATATGCAGTCGTAGCTAATTCCAATATCATCCTGAACTGCACATTCGATGATATGATCAAGGCTCACGAGACAAGCGGTGCTGATCTTACGGTTATGTATAACAGAGATGCTCTTAAGTACGGTCATCCCTGCTATATCCTCGATACAGACGAGAAGGGCTTCGTAAAGGACATGCTCTATAATCCCCAGAAGGCCACATCGAATAAGACATCACTCGGAATCATCTGCTTGAGAAGAGACATGTTGATCGATATCATCTCCAGACAGATGAGCCATGGTGCTACACACTTCGGTCTGCATTCGATGGTCAAGATGTTCGATGAGATCAAGGTTTACGCTTATGAGTACTCCGGAACAGCTCTTCGTATCAACAACGTACAGACATACTTCAATGCTTCAATGTCACTCATCAAGGACGAGATCAGAAACGATCTGTTCTGGAGCGGCAAGCCTATCTACACGAAGGTTAAGGATGAAGCTCCTACACTTTATTTTGACAATGCCGAGGTTAAGTCTTCAATCGTATCCGACGGTTGCCGTATCTACGGTAACATCGATCATTCGATCATCTTCAGAAGTGCTACAATCTCAAAGAACACAACGGTTAAGAACTGCGTAGTAATGCAGGACGTTCACATCTCAGAGAACTGCCACCTTGAGAATGTAATCCTTGATAAGAATTCATTCGTAAGACCGGGCGTAAGACTCATCGGACATCCGGATTACCCCGTAGTTATAGGAAAGGGCGCAGGTATCTGATATGGAGAAGATTAAAGTTTTATTTGCATCATCTGAGGTAAGTCCGTTCGTCAAAGTCGGCGGTCTTGCTGACGTTGTCGGAGCACTTCCCGTAGAGCTTAACAAGGACAACGTTGACGCAAGAGTTATCCTTCCTCTTTATAAGAAGATTAAGATCAAGTATCAGGACGAGATGCAGTTCCTCGGATGGAAGCTAGTAAGAATGGGTTGGAGATCTCTTTATGCAGGTCTGTTCCAGCTTGAGAAGAACGGCACGATCTTCTACTTCGTAGATAATGAGTACTACTTCAACTTTGATCAGATCTATGTAGAGTATGTATTCGATATCGAGCGTTACTGCTTCTACCAGAGAGCAGTTCTCGACTTCATGGGTGACTTCATGAACTTCGAGCCTAATGTTCTCCACTGCAATGACTGGCAGACAGGTATGATGCCTCTGCTCCTCGACGCGCACTTCAAGAAGCACGGTTATCACACCAATGTTCAGACTGTATTTACTATCCACAATCTGAAGTATCAGGGTGTTCATGCTACAGATGTCGTAAGAGAGATGCTCGATCTGCCCGATGAGTATTTAAGAGACGAGTTCTGTATTAAGGACCGTGCCATCAACTTCATGAAGGCAGGTATCGTTTTCTCCAACTCCGTAACTACTGTATCTCCTACATATGCTTATGAGATAATGACCGATTACTACGGCGAAGGACTTAACTATACACTGCAGAAGTATGCTTACAAGGTATCCGGTATCCTTAACGGTATCAACGATCTTGAGTACAACCCGAAGAAGGATGACAAGATCCCCGTTAAGTACGAGTACAACCCGAAGAAGGATGACAAGATCCCCGTTAAGTACGATATCAAGACATACAAGAAGGGTAAGGCTGCTTGTAAGGAGTCTCTCCAGAAGCAGCTCGGCCTCGAGGTTAATCCCGGTGCACCTTTGTGTGCTATGATCTCCAGACTCGTTGATCAGAAGGGTCTCGACCTTCTCCTGTATGTACTCGATGAGATGCTCTATGACGGTATGCAGATCGTTATCTTAGGTACAGGTGACAACTACTACGAGAGGGCTCTCGTTGATACAGCAAACAGAAATCCCGGAAAGATGTGCGCATGCATCGACTTCGATTCAGGTCTTGCTCATACGATCTATGCAGGTGCCGATATCTTCCTTATGCCTTCGCTTTTCGAGCCCTGCGGCCTCTCGCAGCTCGTATCCATGGCATACGGTACTGTTCCTGTTGTTCGTGAGACAGGCGGACTTAAGGATACTGTTATTCCTTATAACGAGTTTACAGGTGAGGGCAACGGATTCTCATTCGCTAACATCAATGCACACGAGTTCCTTTTCGTAACTAAGTATGCATGTGACCTTTACAGAAATCACAAGGATGTTTGGGATAAGCTTATCAAGGCCGGCATGAGCGGAGACTATTCCTGGAAGAAGAGTGCCAAGGAGTATGCGGGTCTGTACTCGCTTATCACAGGTATGCCTTTAGAGGAAGAAGCTCCCAAGGCTGAGTCTAAGGCAGAGGCAAAGAAGACTGAGACTAAGAAGGCAGAAACGAAGAAGGCTGAGCCCAAGAAGGCAACAGCCAAGACAACTGCCGCTAAGAAGTCTTCTGCAAAGAAGCCCGCTGCAAAGAAGGCTGCATCTGACAAGAAAGAAGAGACAAAGTAATACATGTTCCTTCACGCGTCACGAGATCTTGAGTACAGAACGCCTTTTGGCGCACAGCCTACAGACGAAGAGGTAACCATAAGATTTGACGCCTCTAAAGAGAGCAGAGAAGTAACATTCTGTTACTCTTACGGCCTCTATGGATTCTCATATCATGAGGAGCCCATGAGACGTATAAAGTACAACGGTAATGTTAAAGATACAGCAAGATACGAGACAAGGCTTATGCTTCCGCATGAGCCCGGTCTCGTTTTCTATTGGTTCAGATTTAAGATCGAAGAAGAAGTTTATTCAGACGACGGTGATACCGAACCTGTAACGGAGATCCATACCAAGTATTATGTCATGGAAGGCGATACGGAGGACGGTTCCGGAAAGCTTTACCACGAACCGCCGAGGATAGGCGCCGATGAGGATAAGTATCCTTATGCATGGCAGATCACAACTTATGTGAGAGATTATAAGACTCCCGATCACATGAAGGGTGCCATGATCTATCAGATATTCCCCGACAGATTCGCAAGAGATAAAGAATTCACCTGCGAGCGCATGATGAATGCATCTCCGAGGGAAGAGAGAGTCTACCATGAAGATTGGTATGAGGATGTTGATATCAAGGGTAAGCCTTCGACGGGATACCTCGCCTGTGACTTCTTCGGCGGCTCTCTTAAGGGCATTGAGGAGCACCTCGATTACATCAAGTCCATAGGCATCGATATCATCTATCTTAATCCGATATTCGAGGCGAGATCCTCGCACCGTTATGATACGGCGGATTATCTTAATGTAGATCCGATGTTGGGCGGCAATGAAGCCTTCGCATCTTTTAAGAATGCTTGTGAGCAGCGCGGGATCCGGATCATTCTGGACGGCGTATTCTCGCACACCGGAGCCGACTCGAGATACTTCAATAAGTTCGGACGTTATAAGGGTGTAACGGGCGCTTTCGAGGCTTACGAGAAGGGCAAGGAGAGTCCTTACCGTTCCTGGTATAACTTCTACAAGAACGAGGACGGATATACTGTCTACGATTCGTGGTGGGGATTCCCGGATCTTCCGAATGTTGATGAGAACGATCTGTCTTACAGAAGGTTTATATTTGATGACTGTGGTGTCGTTGATACATGGATGGGGAGAGGAGCATCGGGCTTAAGACTTGATGTATCCGATGAGCTTCCCGACTCTTTCATAAGACAGATGAGAGATACTATCAAGAGTAAGACAAACGGCGAAGGTATGTTGGTCGGAGAGGTCTGGGAGGACGCGAGCAATAAGTGTTCTTACGGATCTTACCGTGACTTCATGCTCGGACGCACGCACGATTCCGTAATGGGTTATACGTTCAGAACTGCGGCCCTTGAGTTCCTGCAGGGTTATGTTTCCGCGAAGGTGTTTAATGCGCGCCTTGAAGGATACCGTGAGCGTTATCCGATGGAAAGCTACTACTGCATAATGAATCTTCTGTCATCGCATGACGTTCCGCGTGTCTATACCATGATGAGCAAGCCTTGCGATACCGATAACAAAGAGGATCAGCAGAAGATTTGCGTACCTCCCGAAGACGAGTCGAAGTGTGCAGATCTTTGCAAGCTCGGTGTTGCATTGCAGATAGGTTATATCGGCGCTTCCTGCATATACTACGGCGACGAGATCCTGATGAACGGTTATAAGGATCCGTTCAACAGAAGAACTTACCCTTGGGGCAAGGTCTCACGTGAAGGCTCTGAGCACCTTGAGTATGTAAGGAAACTTTCTGACCTGCGCGTAAAGAATCAGGTGCTCCGTACAGGTTTTTACCGTACGCTTTATACGGATGAGGACGTTATTGTTTTCGAACGTTTCCTTGACAACGAGAACCGTGATGCATTCGGAAACAGCGTGATGCCTTCACAGGGTGCGCGTAAGGTCGTCGTATTCATCAACAGAGGACACAAGGGTGCGTACTTCAAGCTTGACGACAGCGACCGCGATTTTGTCCTTGAGCCTATAGATACACCTGCGGTATCG
>CADAXO010000135.1 GCA_902791885.1 Oscillospiraceae bacterium
CCTGCACCGGAACCGATGAATACGGCCTCGAATCCCTCGTTATTCATAAGCTCATCTACAGTTACGGACTTACCGATAACTACGTTGGTCTCGATCTTAACGCCGAGGCTCTTAACATTCTCGACTTCGGGAGCTACTACCTTCTCCTTAGGGAGACGGAACTCAGGAATTCCGTATGTAAGAACTCCGCCTGCTTCGTGAAGCGCCTCGAAAATAGTTACGTCATAACCTAACTTGGCAAGATCGCCTGCACATGTAAGACCTGCAGGGCCGGAACCGATAACAGCAACCTTATGGCCGTTGGAAGGCTTATCGGTCTTCATCTTGATTCCGTCTTCTTTTGCCTTGTCGGCAATAAATCTCTCGAGCTTACCGATAGATACGGCATCGCCCTTGATTCCTCTTACGCACTGAGCTTCACACTGTGTCTCCTGAGGACATACACGTCCGCATACTGCGGGAAGCGAAGAAGATCTTGTAAGGATCTCATAGGACTCTTCGAATCTTCTCTCCTTCAATGCCGTGATGAATCCCGGAATATCGATCTGAACGGGACATCCGTTTACGCATCTGGGGTTCTTGCAGTTAAGGCATCTTGCAGCCTCTACGACTGCTTCCTCTTCAGTATATCCGAGGCATACCTCGTCAAAGTTCTTAGCTCTTACTTCGGGAGCCTGCTCACTTATCGGTACTCTTTCAAATCCGGGTGCAGCCATTACTTGTCACCTCCGCAATTACCGCATCCGCCGTGATGCGTCTTTCCTTCTTCAAGAGCCAGAAGAGCCTCGCCCTCCTGAGTCTTATAAAGTCTCATTCTTCCCATAGCCTCATCGAAGTTGACCTTGTAACCGTCGAACTCGGGGCCGTCGATACATGCGAACTTAACCTCATCGCCGACTGTAAGTCTGCAGGCGCCGCACATACCTGTTCCGTCTACCATGATAGGGTTCATAGAAACAATTGTAGGGATATTGAATTTCTTCGTTGTAAGTACGCAGAACTTCATCATGATCATAGGTCCTATAGCGACACAAAGATCATACTCTTTACCTTCGGCAACCAGGTCTTCGATAACCTTGGTAACCATTCCGGAACGGCCGTAAGAACCGTCGTCGGTTGTGATGTAAAGATTGCCTGCTACCTTGCTCATCTCCTCTTCGAGGATAACGAGGTCCTTAGTCTTCGCACCGACGATTACGTCAGCTGCGATACCGTGCTCGTGCAGCCACTTAACCTGAGGATATACGGGAGCAGTACCGAGACCTCCTGCAACAAAAAGGATCTTCTTGTTCTTTACAGTCTCGAAGTCGTCGGTAATGAGTTCCGAAGGCTTGCCCAGAGGGCCTGCAAAATCGTGGAAACTGTCTCCTTCATTAAGTTCCATCATACGCTTGGTCGAAGCACCGATAGTCTGAACAACTATGGTAATGGTTCCTGCTTCGCGGTCGTAATCACAGATGGTAAGAGGGATTCTCTCTCCCATCTCGTCTATTCTGACAATGATGAACTGTCCGGGCTCGCAATACTGAGCTACTCGGGGAGCTTCGACATCCATAAGGAAGATCGAGGGACAGAGCACCTTCTTCTTCTTGATTAGATACATAAGTGAAAGAAACCTCCTGCTGCAAGGCATAAACTGCATAAGATTTTATCACTTAAGAGGGTGCTTATTCAATATAAGAAAGAGACCTTATCAGAAAAAGTAAGGCGGGAAAATCATCGACAGAGTTCTTAATACCGGACTGTAAACAGACAGATTGATGAGCACTCCGCCGAACAGGAATGAGAGGATAAGATACGTCGGAAGCACGGCAGCAAACATACCGCTCTTTCCCGTTCTTCCCGGGAGCATAGCTACAAATGCAGCAACTATGAATGCGACGATTATTATCGCCAAAGAGTAGATCACGACATGAAGCAGATCGAACTCCACCCCCGCTATCAGGAAACTGATAACCGATATAACCATTACAGGAACGACGTGAACAGTCGGAAGGATAAGACCCATAAAGAGTCTTCCGCCCTTGCTCATACGAAGATAGAGTTTGTTGTCGCAATCGTTAAGATACGAGAGGGCTCCGAGCAATGCCGCCATCCACAGGAAGAATCCCGCGAACTTATAAACAGGGATCGGGATCTTCTCGACATTGGTGATCTCGTTATAGTCGGTATCAGTCTCAAGTTTATAGATCGTATTGCCTTCGATATAAGTATCGAAGATCCTTCTTGCCGCTTCCTTATAATCTTCAGGGAAACTTAAGTCTGAAGAATCCACGGTTTCGGTAAGAACATGCACTGCGAAGTACGGGAACAGCTTCATGAATATCTCTTCAGAGGACATCAGAGGGAGCGTGGACGACGGGGTCTCGATAACCGTTATCTCAGGCATCCTTCTCATATTGCCGCTGCTTTCCATAAGACCTTCGGGAAGTATGAATCCCGTATTGCACTTGCCTGCCGCGATGTCAGAATACATCTCAGCTTCACTTTCAACCTCATAGAATTCGAACACCGATCCCATATCGCATAAAGCTTCAACAGCAGCCGCGGTATCCTCGGAATCATCGAGGTTTAAGATGGCAACCGGAATGTATGCCGAAGACTTATTGGCAGGCATGGCCACCGAGACCACCGCAAGTGCAATGAGTATGAAAGCCATACCGTAAATGTACGGGTTGAGAAAACTTCTTTTCGCGGAGAGCAAAAGCCTGTTCAGAAATATCTTCATAGGAACATAGCCTCCATGGTGAAGTCTATAAGGTAGCGCAGCGGGTTATATACCGACAGTTCCTGAATAAACTTGGGCAGGAACTCCATGGGCAGAAGTCCTCCCGCAAGATACATGAGCACGGTAAAAGCCGCGAACGAGATGTAAGCCGTCGAGACAGGAGACCTGAACATATAGCTTATGCCCGTAACGATAACCGCGATTATGGTAATTATCGGGAACATATAAACAAACGACAGAGGATCAAGCCCGATATCCGTAAACAGAAGTCCTACGCCCAGAAGCACATAAGCGGCGTACATCATGACAGCGACGCTTAATGCCTCCACTATAAAAAAGCAGAAAGGCGATATGCCTGAAAGCTTCGCCCTTGCGACAAAAGCCGGATTGGACCCTTTGCAGAAATATGCGAATACGAAGATCGAGAGCAGGAACACGTAGATAAGTGCCGCAGCCGCGATCTGCTGGGTAAGCGTATACTCCGTGATAACATCCGTAGTCTTGTAATCGAATATATTCATTCGGTCCAGAGCATACCCGAGCTCCTGCATCCTGACACGTTCTGCCAGATCCTCCGTGTCAGAATTATCCATGTTGTATTCGACGCACAAAGAATATGCTGTCTGTGTGGAAGCCTGCCCCACTCCGAGGTCATTGGCAAGAACGAGCATAACATCATTAACGACGTGCTCATCGAAGGTATCAGCCGACTTGAACACAAGTTCCACCTCGGGATTCTCGCCGGAAAAGATGCCGGACGCGAAGTTATCGGGGATAATAAGGCCGCAGCTTACATCGCCGTTATCGACTGCATCGCGGACCTCTTCCTCGGAATCATACTCGGTAAAGCTTACCGTGTTCTCGATACTGTTCATGTTGCTTATAAAAGAGAAGCCCGCCGCATTAAGCGAAGAGTCAGCAGGAACGTAACACGCCACCTTAACGGCAGAGAAAGATCCGTCTTTAAACAGCACATTCTCACCGAAAAATGCCGTTGCCATAGCGACAACGCCGAGCGCCAGAAAATAAGCGGCGACATACGGCAGGAATGCAAGTATACGTTTGAAAGCTACTTTAATCATCGACTATCTCGGAAACAGGCTTATTCTTATCGGCCAAGACCATGCTTCCGCCCTTAAGATGGTAGATCTTGTCACAGTGGGCGAATACGCCCTCGTCATGACTTGCGATAAAGATGATGCCGCCCTTAGCCTTGAAAGCATCGAGAAACTTAAGAATGTCCCTCTTGGCAGGAATATCAAGTGCCGCCAAAGGCTCATCAAGAAGGAGCACATCGGGTCCGGTAATGATAACCGAAGCAAGTGCAAGCTTCTTCTTCATTCCTCCGGACATGTTGCGGACTTTTACATTAAGAAAGTCCGATACCTTGAGGATGGAAAGCTCGGGACCTTTAAGAGCCTCCAATATGTCCTTCTTCTTCATGGATGTCCACATGAGAAGGTTATCGTAAGCCGTAAGCTCGTCGATAAGGGCATTCTCCTGTGTAACGAAGCCGGTCTTGCCTTCGGAATAAACAGTCCCCGAAGACGGCTTCTTCAGGCCTCCGATAACGGACAAAAGCGAAGATTTACCCGAACCGTTAAGTCCGAGAAGTCCTATACATTCACCGTTTGAAGCCTGGATGCTTACGTTGGAAAGCACGGTCTTCTTATACTTTATCGAGATATTATCGATATTAACCATATCAACCTCCCGGCAGGTCACCGTAGAACAGGTCCATATCAACATAAGCATCGATTCCAGGGATGGAACCCGTGCAGCTTTGCTGCCATATGCCGTAAGAACCTGCATAATCAGTCTGGCTTGTATAGTGGGCAAGCCACACGCTCGTTATATCGTCATCCCAGATGATCTCGAGAACGAACTTACTTGCATACAAAGT
>CADAXO010000136.1 GCA_902791885.1 Oscillospiraceae bacterium
GATGAGGCTTTTCACAAGCTTTCGAAGCGTGACTGTATTCTCGGCGGTGTTCTCGGTCGTCTGCGCGCTTACGGGCCTTGTTATATCGATACTTGCGGGGACGCCCGTCGGCTCCACTATTGTCGCCGCAGACGCTGCTGCATTTGTTGTTTGTTATCTTACCGGAACGGTTCTGGGAGGCGTGCGAAAATGAAACTTCTGAAGAAACTCATAAGTATCCTTGTCATAACGGCGGTGTGCATGCCGGCTGTATCATGTTCTTCTGCTGCAGAAGAGGCCGTAACTTACGGGGAGGTAACTTCAGTTTCCGATGTGACAACGGTCCAAACCACTGCATCTTCTATTGACGCAGTACCCGAAGCGGAAGTATTCCGCAACGGAACGGACGGGATCGACATTGATATCACGGTGCTGTCATCTACAATGGTCTATTCGGTCGTTTACTGCATGATCTATACTCCCGGTGACTATGTCGGTATGGTCGTTAAGATGAACGGCTTGTTTGATTATTATTACGATGAATACACGGGGAATGAATACTATGCCTGTATCATTCAGGATGCTACTGCATGCTGTTCACAGGGCCTTGAATTTGTTCAAGAAAACGGTTATACTTATCCTGATGATTTTCCGGCCATTGGTGAAGAGATCACCGTCGTCGGAACGTTCGATTATTATCATGAGAACGGATTTACTTATTGTACTTTAAGGGATGCTACGATATGTGCAGATTAAGCGATGAGATAGTAAAGCAGTTGTTCACCTTTCAGGATATGGACTACAGGGATCTTCAGGCGAGGACAATTCCTACGGTTGATATCGATTCGATCATAGGAGTCAGGACACCTGTCTTAAGAAAGTATGCGAAGGAATTATCCGGCCGCGACGATATAGACAGATTCCTTAATGACTTGCCGCACGATTTCTTCGATGAGGATCAGCTTCACGCATTCATCTTAAGCGGTATGAAGGACTTCGATAAATGCCTGTCGGAAGTTGACAGATTTCTTCCTTTTGTAAATAACTGGGCCACATGCGATCAGATGTCTCCCAAGGTGTTTAAGAAGCACCGTAAAGAGCTTCTGCCGAGTATCAAGACATGGCTGGGTTCCAGTGAAGTGTATACGGTAAGATTCGCCATAGGAATGCTTATGGAACATTTCCTCGATGAGGACTTCGATCCCAAATATCTTAAGATGGTCGCGAAGATTAGATCTGAAGAATACTACGTTAATATGATGACCGCCTGGTATTTTGCTACGGCGCTTGCCAAGCAGTATGATGCTGCAGTTCCTTATCTTGAGAACAGGAAGCTCGATACATGGACACACAACAAGACTATCCGTAAGGCGATAGAAAGTTACCGTATCTCTCCTGAACAGAAGGAATACTTAAGGACTTTAACGGTTAAGAAGAAATAATATCAGGCTGCTTCGCCCTGATCAGCCGGCTGTTCCTGAGGCTCCGGATTATCTGCCGGAGCTTCTGTTTGTTCGGGAGCCGGTGCTTCAGTCTGTTCCGGTGCCGGAGCTTCAGTCTGCTCAGGTGCCGGAGCTTCTGTTTCCTCTGGGGCGGGAGCCTCGGTCTGTTCAGGTGCCGGTGCTTCTGTCTGTTCCGGAGCTGCCGTCTCAGCCGGAGTTGTTTCTTCGGGTGCTGCAGTTTCCTCAGGTGCCGGCTCTATAGGCTCCGGCTCAACCGGTGCGGGATCATAATAGATTACGGGAACCGGTGTAGGCGTAGGCCTCGGAGTGGAAGTCGGCCTCGGAGTAGGAGTTGCTGATTCAGTCTCAGAAGTCTCGGAAGTCTCATCGGTCTCCGAAGTCTCTGTAGGATCGGGCTCGATCTCACCTCCGCCTAAGATGATGAGTGTGTTGTTATCCCAGCCTGTCTGTCTGCAGATGGCATCACGAAGTTCCCATCTGTCCAGAAGATAATGGAGTGCGAACTCGTTAAGGTCAGTCTCATAAGCGGTCTCAACATCGAATGAAGAACCTTCGACAGTAACTTTCTGACCTGCCTGTACATCAAAAACCGANNCGCCGCTTAAGGGACTGTTTACTTCGAAGAATATTCCTCCGTTAGTGAGATCGACTGTAACGGCTCCGTCAGCTTTTGTAAACTGAACGCGGCTGCTTGATTCAAGTGTTACCGTCTTGTAGTTGTCTACAGCGATCGAAGCGTGGCCGTCGACACCTGTGCTTACGGCTGTACCGCTCGGCAGGGTTCTGTCTCCTCCGTAGAAAGAGGCATTGCCGTTCTTATCCTCGATAATAACAACACCTTCGGTGCTTAAGACCTTAAGTGAGGATGCATCCAGATCCCTGTTGAAGATGACAAGTAAAACAACACCGGCTATGATTATCAAAGTCAAAGCCAGCATCGCTATTCTTCCTATAAGTCTGCGTCTGTCATACATATCCATATCAAGTCGATTCTATCCTTTAATATTTATAATAATCAAGTCTTGTAACGATAATGTAAGCAAAAGAATGCGTTATATCTCTGTATCAGTCATTAGGCTATAATTAATTCTATGGAAGTTATCAACGGACAGTGGAAACTTCTCGACGCGACCGGGGAGGTGGGGAGGTAATCTGGTTTGAATAAGAAGAATACTGTATTCGTTGCAGCCTGTATAGTCGCAGGCAACGGTATCGGAAGCGGCGTTATGGCGATTCCGTTCTTTGTTCATAAAGCGGGAATTATCGGCGCTGTGATCGCATTTGCATTTTCGTTCATCGTAAGCGTTCTTCTTCACATGATGATCGCCGAGGTCCTCCTGACGGTAAAGGATAACAGCAACGATATCCTTGAAGGCTTTAATCTGTATTTATTCAAGGGTAAACTTAAGCCTTTTCTGACAGTGCTTGACAGTGCTTTTTTTCATATTGCTGGTAACAGTTCTTATGGCGAATCTGTCAGCGTATATATCGGGAACGGCCGAGATCCTTGAAGGTCTGCTGCCTCTTCCCGGGGCAATCGTGAAAGTGCTGTTTTATATCTTCTGTGCGGTGATAGTTCTCATGGGACTTCATTCAGTCGGTTTCTCCGAGAAGATCACGATAGTGTTCATGTGCTTCCTGCTGGTTCCTACGATAATCGTATCGTTCCTTCACAGAAACGGATCTGGGATAGAGTGGACCGGAGGGCTTGATGCTTTTGCAGCGGCCTTCAGCATGATAATGTTCTCTTTCTCAACGATATTCGCGATACCTCAGATAGTCGAACTTCTGGATAAAGATACCGTGAAGATAAGAAAGTCAATCTACCTTGGAATAGGACTTAACTTTATCATGTCAGCTTCGGTAGCCGTATGTGCGGTGTTGTCTTCGGAGGAAGTGACAAGGATCGCCATTATCGGATGGGCTGATTCGGTCGGAGGCGTAGTAAGGATCCTGGGCTCGATATTCATCGTATGCGCGATGATGACTTCGTTCTGGGCAAGCGGTCTTGCCGCAAGTGAGATGGTAAAGATCAGAACCAGACTCCCTTTCTTCCCGTCATTTTGTATCGCGACTTTACCGGCACTGCTGCTCACTTTCTTCGTGAACAGTGAATTTACGAATTTTCTTAAAGTCGGAGGCGGCGCTATCGCCATGATCATTTCCGTGATGATCATTCCGACGTTCATCATATGCATGAAGGGGAAAAAGCCTCAGCTGCTTACTAAGCCCGGAGCTTCGCTTCCCTGCGTTATATTCGTTCTGGTTATGCATATTCTTATGGCTGTCGGTTCTTTTATCGATTTTTGATTTTAAAGGATCAGGGGGATATTGAAATGTCATTCTCATACGGAACAAGTATGGATGCACCTCAAGTTTTGAAACTTCTCGAGGGAGAGTCGTACAAGGGTGATCTGAGGATTATATTTACGCGCCGTGATGATCCGGTCGAATCATTGCTAAAGGAGAACGACGGCTCTGTAACAGGTGTCGTAAGAGACTCGGAGGACCGCATTATCGCTACCATATCCTTAATCCCGAGACAGATGTATATCGGCGGTGAACTTAAGAGTGTTGCTTACATCACAGGGTACAAGAAGGATCAGTCTTATAAGAAGATTATCAATTGGAGAAAAGTATTCTTAAAGATTAGTGAGATCGGTTATTTTGATGCGTGTTTCTGTTGCTTTGTCGGAGACAATGACATGATCATCAAGATGCTTTCCAAACGCCGCGCTAAGCTTCCTCATGCAATCCCGATCTGTAAGCTTGAGGCGTTCATTTATAATCCCGCCCTGAAGGTCAAGGACCCGCATCCGGAGCTTCAGTTTAAGCAGGGTACGGAAGACTCAGTGAGCGGGATAACAGGGTTTATCAGCGCGCAGGGAAAAGGACGTGATCTTTTCCATAAGCTCGATTCTGTAGATGACATAAAAGGGCTTAAGGCAGAGGATTTCTATTGCCTTATAAGAGACGGCAAACCGGTTGCCGCTGCTGCAATTTGGAACAGGCAGGACGTTAAGCAGTACTATCTTAAGGAGTGCCGCGGAAAGATGAAACTTCTGCGCTGCTTAAATCCTATTCTGTCGTTACTCGGGTTCATAAGGCTTCCTGCTGATAATACGAAAGTTAACCTTGCGTATATCGCTTTTGCGGAAGCAGAGAATGACGATCCGGGTTTAATGACTTCGCTTCTTTGCAGGATACTGAAGGAAGCGAAAAAGGATTACGATGCTGTCGTAATAAGTGCAGTTCCCACAAGCAAAAAGTTCACGGTGCTTAAGAAGATACGCGGTATAAGGATAACGCATTACATCGCGCAGCTTGATATGAGCTCAATAAATAATATTCCCCCCGCCGCTATCGATGGGGAGAATACTGATCTTGAATGTGCTTTGTTGTAAGTTAAGAAACGGTATTATGAATTAACAACCTTGTTCCTGCCCGTTTCCTTGGCTGTGTAGAGACGTCCGTCGGCGATGCTGACATTGTCTTCTATCGACTTGCCCTTAACGAACTCATGTACGCCGAATGACATGGTCTTCTTGATGAAGACTCCGTCAGCAGGAAAATCAGATGCCTCTATAGTCTTACGAAGCTTCTCAGCCTTGGCTGTAGCCTCGGCAAGGTTGGTGTCGGGCATTAAGATGATGAATTCTTCGCCGCCCCATCTGTATGCATTCTCGCCCTCTTCACAGGAATCCATAAGAAGCTTGGCAGCATGCTCGAGAACCTGGTCACCGGCATTATGTCCGTATGTGTCGTTAACGGCTTTGAACTTATCGATATCGCAGATGAACATGCTTAACGGCCTGTCACAATCATCCTCAAGATACTGCATGTATTTTTTGCTGAAGTCGTGATAGAAACCGATACGGTTCTTAAGCTTGGTGAGACGGTCGTGATGCGCATCATCGAGGAATGTATCCGACTCGAGCGCAAGACCGCAGATCAAAGCGGGGAGGGAGAGTTTCCTGGAATCTTCTTCGATGTCAAATCCCTTGTCTCCGTATTTGTTTATAAGCTGGAATGCTCCGATGAATTCGCCGTTTACATCTGCTACGGGAAGAACCATTACGGACTTCGTGACATAGCCTGTCTGCTTGTCAACGGAAGAGTTGAAGTCAGGATCGTTATACGGATCGTTCGTGACTACTACGCACTTGTTGGTGATAGCCTTGCCTACCAGACCTTTGTTGTCAGGCATTACGATCTTATCTACTCCTGTGGCGGCTGTAGTCCAAAGCTCGTGACGTCTCTTATCCCACTTCCAAAAACTTGCCCTGTCAGCGCCGACGATCGTCTTTCCCAGCTTAGTGAGGTAACCGAAAACAAGATTATGGTCGCTCTCCTCGTTGTTGCACGTAGCCTTATAAAGCTTGTCGGTGATGTCGTAGATCATATCTGCCGTGTTGCTGCTGTCTTCATAAAGCGGAGCGGGAAGGGCATTGGTGTCTTGAGTCTTGCTGATGATGTCTTTCTCGTTGTCCAGGTGCATAAGGTATACGTTTACTCCTTTTGATGTTAGGGATCTTATTAAGGGCAGCTGATCATCGACCCACATGTGGACGAGGCTTTTATAGCTTGATATCTCCATGTATAAAGTTGTTCCCTCGCTGATGTAGGGAAGGAAAGGTTCCATCGTACGGGAATCTCCGGTGTATACAACATTGTTGCCGTCGATAGTAAGATTGTATCCGAAGCACTTTCCGTCGAGCTGGTCTGAATGCTTGGTAGGGATTACCGCCTTAATAAAATCTGCATTGTATTCGGATACGGTCGTAAGCGTGTACCAGTCGTTGCCGCAGCCGTCGAGATATTTGATCAGGTACAAAAGATCGTTTTTGACTTCTTCCGAAGGTGCGACTACGGTAACTGGAACCTTCGTTACGAAGAAGCAGTAATCTATCAGGATCGCGATACCGTTTACGTGATCGGAATGTGTGTGCGTTACGAGAATATCGATAGAAGATATCTTCGACCAATCCATCTTCTTGATCTTCACAAAAGATGTCATGGGGCAGTCGATGAGAACCATCTTGCTTCCATTCATGAAGAATGCACTGTTGTTGGAATCGGAAAACGCCGATCCTCTTCCGAGAAACTTCAACATTTATTTCTCCTCCAGACTTTCAAGTATAAGTACTTCAAAACCGTCAGCTTTACCCTTGAGCTTTACCGTGCTTCCAAGGGACTTGGTCTTTGCAAGATTTCCTAACTTATCCGCTACGATGCGGCTTATATATACCGTTCCGCCGGGCGCGTTTGCCTCAAGACGGGCAGATGTGTTTACCGTATCGCCGATGGCTGTGTAGTCCATACGGCGCTCTGAACCGATGTTGCCTACGACGGCGGGACCGTAATGAACACCGACACCGACGTGGAATTCTTCGCCGATCTCTTCTTTAAGCTGCTTCGACACTTCTTCGCACCCGTTAACGATATCAAGTGCGGTCTTTGCCGCAAGGTAAACGGAATCTTCCTGGGGAAGGGGTGCTCCCCAGAACGCCATCGTAGCGTCGCCTACGAACTTGTCCAAGGTGCCGCCGTTTCTCTCGATGCAGGAGGAAGTTGTGGTAAGAATCTTGTTAAGGATGAATACAACCTTCTCCGGGGCAAGACGCTCAGACATCGTAGTGAAGCCTCTTACGTCAACGAAAAGCACCGCAATATCGCAGAGCTTTCCGCCTAATGCGAGACTGTCCGTACCTTCCTTTAAGATCTCTTTTACGACCGAAGGAGCAACATAACGCTCGAAGGTGCTGTACACTTTCTGCCTTGCTGCGGCAGCACGGAAATAATGGATCGCAACTGTTGTTATATACAGCACGAAAAGGCTGACCGGCAGCCACAAAGGATGCAGCACGAAAAGGCTGACCGGCAGCCACAAAGGATGTACGACTTGTCCCGACTGATAGATGAAGTATGAGACGAGGAAGGAAAGTACTGTAAGAAGTATAAATGTGACTAAGCCTCTTCTTACTTTGTTGTCGAGGAAGATCATCATCGCACCGAAGCTTATAGCGAACAGTACGATCAACTGGGGAAGATCTTCCATTTCAGTCTTGAAATCATGATCGATAAGACTCTGGATAACATTAGCCTGGAATTCGACACCGTACATCGGCTTGGCTCTGTCGATAGGCGTAAGGTATGCGTCCTGAAGTCCTGTGGCATAAGGACCGATAAGCACGATCTTGTTTGCATAGTAATCGGCAGGAACATCACCTCTTATCAGTGCCGCGATGTTGATACCGTCGTAGAAACCTCCGGGTGCGGCGCTTAACGGAACATAGAAATGACCTCTTGAATTAGTCTCAGGTAATTCGATCTGTTCGCCTCTTTGTTCGAGATACAGTCTTGCCGCAGTAAAAGCCATTGAATAGACAGGCTCCTCCTGTCCCATTAAGCCTGACGGATCGACATAGAGGAGTGCGTGACGCATGATGCCGTCAGTATCCTCCATGGCGTTGATATGTCCCTGTATAGTGACTTCTCTTAATTCTTTGAATGGTTCTTCATATCCCAATACCGAATAGTAATCGGAGATGATGCCGTCGTCGGTAAACGTGTGTGTTGTTCCGAACTGGGCAACAGTAGCCGTTACGACGTTGTTAAGTTCGGCAGCAGCCTGGGCGAGATGTCTGTCGGCATCCGGTGAAGAGTTGCCCTGATATAAAGTATCGATGGCTACTACAGCAGGCCTTTTGTCAGGATCTGATGCCAAAGCTTCCAAAGCCGAAGCCATGACATTTCTG
>CADAXO010000137.1 GCA_902791885.1 Oscillospiraceae bacterium
ATTATGTGTGGAATTGTAGGTTACATTGGAGCAAGAAATACACTTTCTGTTCTTATTAAAGGTTTGAAGACACTGGAGTATCGTGGTTACGATTCTGCCGGTGTTTCTTTTATCAAAGACGGTGAGCTGAATCTCATTAAGAAGAAGGGCCGCGTTAATGAACTTGAAGAGGAAGTAGCCTCTTTGGGATTTAACCTGGATGAGCATAAGACCAATAAGATCTCATCCGGAATCGGTCATACAAGATGGGCTACCCACGGTGCTCCTTCAGATGAGAATTCGCACCCGCATCTTTCCATGAACGGCAAGATCTGCGTAGTTCATAACGGAATCATCGAGAATTATGCAGAACTTCGTAAGTTCCTTAAGAAGAAGGGATATGAATTCAAGTCTGAGACAGATACTGAAGTAGCTGCACAGCTTATCGAGTATTACTATGTTAAATCCGGCAATAACGATATCGAAGCTGCCGTATGCAGGGCTCTTGCAGATATTGTCGGTTCATATGCTCTTTGCATCCTGTGCGTGGATAAGCCTGATCAGCTCATTTGTGCCAAGAAGGATAACCCTATCGTTATCGGCCTTGGCAAGAACGAGAATTTTGTTGCTTCCGATATCACGGCTCTCATCGAGTATACGAGAGATGTTGTCTTCATGGAGGACAACTGCTACCTCGTCATGAAGAAGGATTCCATTGAGATCAAGGATATTCACGGTGAGCCTGTAGAATACAGCGTATCAACTGTTGAGTGGGATGCAGATGCCGCACAGAAGGGCGGATATGCTCATTTCATGATGAAGGAGATGTTTGAGGAACCGTCTGCGTTTGATGCTACCGTGCGTCCCAGAATTCAGGATGAGAGGATCTATCTCGAGCATATTCCTGTTGACAAGGAATTCCTTGCGGGAATCACGAACATCAATATCATTGCATGCGGAACTGCATATCATGCAGGCTGTGTAGGCAAGTTCCTCTTTGAGAAGCTGTGCAGGATACCGACAGTATGCGGAGTTGCAAGTGAATTCATCTATTCCGATCCTTTGATCGATGAGCATACACTGACTATTGTCATATCACAGTCCGGTGAGACTTTGGATACACGTAATGCAATGAAGATTGCTAAGGAGAAGGGAAGCCGTACGATAGCCGTTGTTAATGTCATCGGCAGTACTATCGCACGTGAAGCGGATTATGTTCTCTATACTGCTGCAGGTCCTGAGATCTCAGTTGCTTCCACCAAGGCATATACAACACAGCTCGGCTGCATGTACCTGATGGCAATTAAGTTTGCATATACGCTCGGATGCATTACGCCTGAGAAGTATAAGGAATATCATGCTGAGCTTCTCGCTATTCCTGAGAAGCTTAAGAAGATCCTCTCCAAGCAGAATCAGATTCAGAGATTTGCATCAACGCAGTTTAATGCCGATTCAATCTTCTTCATGGGAAGAGGACTTGATTATTATCTTTCAATGGAAGCTTCACTTAAGCTTAAGGAGATCTCTTACATCCATTCAGAAGCATATGCAGGCGGTGAACTTAAGCACGGAACCATTGCTCTTATCGAGGACGGAACCTTGGTTGTATCACCGATAACACAGGATGAGCTCGCTTCCAAGATGGAGTCAAATATCAAGGAAGTAAGAACGAGAGGAGCAACAGTTCTTGCCATTATCCCGGAGAGACTTGCGAAGAACAGTTTCTCCTGCGATGAGAAGTTCGTAATTCCTGACTGTGATGAGATATTCGCGCCTATTCTCGGTGTTTTGCCATGCCAGCTGTTCGCTTATTATATGGCGGTCAACAAGGGCTGTGACGTTGATAAACCGAGGAATCTCGCGAAGAGCGTAACTGTTGAATAATGCATTGATATTGAATGCATAATGATATAATGAACTATATTTTTTAAGGAGAACAATATGGGTAAATACTTTGGTACAGACGGATTCAGAGGAGAGGCGAATGAAGTCTTAACATCTGCTAAGGCTTTTAAGATCGGAAGATACCTCGGCTGGTATTACGGTCAGAAGCACGAGGACGGCAGAGCGAGGATCATCATCGGTAAGGATACAAGAAGAAGCTCGTACACTCTTGAATACGCACTGTCCAGCGGTATTACTTCATCAGGTTCCGATGCTTATCTGCTTCATGTTTCTACAACACCTTCAGTTTCCTACTGCTGCAGAACTGACGGATTCGACTGCGGAGTTATGATCTCTGCTTCACACAATCCTTTCTACGACAACGGAATCAAGATCATGCGTGCCAACGGTCAGAAGATCGAGGCTGAGATCGAGGAGAAGATCGAAGCATATATCGATGGTGAGATAGAGGAGCTTCCTCTTGCCAAGAGAGAGAAGATGGGTAACGTAGTCGATTATGCGGCAGGACGTAACCGCTACATCGGTTATCTCATGTCAATTCCCACAAGAGGCTTCAACGGTATGAGCGTAGCTCTCGATTGCGCCAACGGTGCTTCATGGAACATCGCAAGAGCTGTTTATGAGGCTCTCGGTGCCAAGGTTTATGTAATCAACAATACGCCTAACGGTGTAAACATAAATGAGAACTGCGGATCTACTCATATGGAGAGTTTAAAGAAGTATGTTCTTGAGAATCACCTTAATGTCGGATTTGCTTACGACGGCGACGCAGACAGATGTCTTTGCGTCGATGAGCACGGCAACGAAGTCAACGGTGACCACATCATGTATCTTTGCGGTAAGTATCTGAAGGAGAACGGTCAGCTTGACGGTGATACGGTTGTTACGACCATCATGTCCAACATGGGACTATACAAGGCTTGCGAAGCAATTGGCATCCGTACTGAGAAGACCGCTGTCGGTGATAAGTATGTGGCAGAGAACATGATGCAGAATCATTATGTTCTGGGCGGTGAGCAGTCCGGTCATATCATTTTCGGCAAGTATGCTACTACCGGTGACGGTATCCTTACATCTCTCATGGTAATGATGACGATGCTCGATAAGAAGCTTCCTCTTTCCATGCTCGCAGGCGAGATGAAGATGTATCCCCAGTGCCTTAAGAACGTTGTCGTTAAGGACAAGAAGGCAGCTCAGGAGAATCCCGTTGTAGTTGCTGCGGTAGCTAAGGTTAACCAGGAGCTCGACGGCAACGGAAGAATGCTCCTCAGAGCTTCAGGTACTGAGCCCAAGATCAGAGTAATGGTTGAGGCTTCCACTGATGAGATCTGTGAGAAGTATGTAGATCAGCTCATTGAGGTAATTAAGTCTGAAGGTCTCACAGCAGACTGATGACTAATTCATATTAAGGAGAAAACATATGGAAACAGCATTGATCAGCAATTTGTATAATCTTGATGAGACTATTGCAAAGGACATCTTCGAAGGATGCACATATCCTTGGGAGGTTCTTCCCAAGATCAAGGATTTCATCCTGAAGCTCGGACCTACTTTGAGCCCGGATGAATACGACAAGGTAGGGGAGGATGTATGGATTGCAAAGGATGCAGAGATTTTCCCTTCCGCTTATATCCACGGTCCCGCCATCATCTGTAAGGGTGCGAAGATCAGACAGTGCGCATTCATCAGAGAATCGGCAATCGTCGGAGAGGGCGCTACTGTCGGTAATTCCACAGAGCTTAAGAACGTAATCCTTTTCAACAAGGTTGAAGTTCCTCATTATAACTACGTCGGTGATTCAGTTCTCGGATATAAGGCTCACCTCGGTGCAGGTGCCATCACTTCCAACATCAAGGCTGACAGGAAGAATGTAGTTGTTAAGGGCGAGGGCAGAGCTTATGAGACAGGTCTTCGTAAGTTCGGTGCAATGCTCGGTGATAATGTTGAGGTTGGCTGCAACAGTGTACTGAATCCCGGTACCGTAGTAGGTCCTCACACAAATATCTATCCTTTGTCGATGGTAAGAGGCATTGTTCCTGAGCATTCGATCTATAAGGATAAGGACAACATCGTTGTTAAGACAGAAGAGTCAGATAACTGAGAATCGATAATTCATAGGGGGCAAAAACATGAGAGTTATCAGAAAAGCTAATTACGAAGAAGCATCCAAGGCATGCGCTGAGCTTATCGCTTCACAGATAAGACTTCAGCCTGACTGCAAGATCGGTCTTGCTACAGGTTCCACTCCGGTAGGAACATACAAGGCTCTTGTTGACATGTATAAGGAAGGCAGCCTTGATTTCTCCAAGGTTACTTCAGCGAACCTTGATGAGTACAGGGGATTAGGCGGTGATCATGACCAGTCTTACAGATACTTCATGAATACCAACCTCTTCGATCATGTAAACATCGACAAGAACAAGACTTATGTACCTGACGGACTTGAGGCTGACGCTGTTAAGGCATGCACGGATTACGATGCAATTCTTAAG
>CADAXO010000138.1 GCA_902791885.1 Oscillospiraceae bacterium
CGGAAGTCCGCCCGGGCCCGAATGCTCTCCCCCTTCAGACTCGAAGAATCTTGCGTATCCGATACATTCCGCATCGACAGTTTCCGAATAGACACGCTGTTTTACGGTGAGTCTTAATATCAGCTTCACGAAAAGCAATACGCCGATCCCTGCAAGAGTGATTCCGACTGTAGCGAATATCTTCGGATTGGCCTCCATCCCCTTGATGAAAACAAACCACAAAAGCAAAGGCAGGATAATGACGGTACCGATAATTATGTATGTCACCGCAAGATTCGCGATATCCGCGGCATTTATAACCGGAATGCTCTTATAGTAACCGGACGGATTCTGCATCATTCCGGCATAGTATTGTTCTTCAAGCCTTAACAGCTCATCCGTCGTGAGCTTCTGCCTTGAACAGCTCATCCGTCGTGAGCTTCTGCCTTGAATCAAAGATGTATTTACCCGGATTAGAAGTATCGAATCTCATATTTTTTAATTATACACGAAGTAAGAAAACAAGACGGATTCGGCGGATTGTAGTAAAATATAAATATTCTTTTATCGGGTAGGCATTAGGCACATTATGGACTACAAAGATTTCGTATCCGGATTTACTCGGGTCGCCTGTATCTTGTCCGTCAACCTCAAGGAGACGGAGAGCAGCCGCAGGTATATTATTGTCGATGCCAACGATGCCTATAAGCTTACCGTTGTAAAGAACATAGAAGACTTTGTTACCAACGTTCATTATGCCAGGTATATCCCGCAGACTTCGAACTTCGAGGCTTTATGCGACAGCTGCGTTCTTAATAATAAGCCGGTCCATACTTATTTTGATATCGAGTTATACAACGCCTGGATGGAAGTATTCCTAATGCCTCTGGCATCCGATGATCCGGATAAGGGTATGGTCCTCTTCTCTTATGAAATGAATCCGAAGGCAGATATCGACAAGCTCACGGACATCTCTTCCGAGACGGCGGCCAATGTTTTGAAGACATGTCTCAGGCTTCGTGAGACCGATGATTTCCAGGAAACGATGAATGCGGTTATCGCAGATATAAGGAAGCAGTGCGGGGCCAAAAGATGCAGCATTCTGCTCACCGACTATGAGAAGAAGCATTATGAGCTTTTGTGTGAGGACTTCGGCGACGATCCGGAACAAGAGCCTCTGCATGCCTATATGAAAGAGGATTTCTACAGAGTGATCGAGACATGGCCAAGGCTGATCCACAAGAGCAACTGCTTTGTCATCGTCAATGAAAGTGACTTGGAAGAAGCACATAAGATCGCTCCCGAGTGGATAGACACTCTTCGTAAAGACGGGATCAAAACCCTTGTTATCTATCCGTTGAGATCAAACAACAAGACTATCGGTTATATC
Source organism: Oscillospiraceae bacterium (assembly GCA_902791885.1). The sequence continues at coordinate 1,370 of CADAXO010000138.1, forward strand.
TGGGCAGGAAACTTCGATCCTGCGAAGACACTCATGATCAAAGAGACATTGGGCCTTACGTCTTTCATCTTATCCGCCGAGGTCGCCAATGAGATGAACAACCGTAAGATGAAGATCATGAGCTCTACCGATCTTCTGACCGGCGTGTATAACCGTAACGCAATGAACAACAGAATAAGCGACGACTTAAGCGGAACCGCATTGATCGGCAGACCTTTCGGCGTCTGCTTCGTTGATGTTAACGGACTTAAATCCGTTAACGACACACAGGGACATCTCGCAGGAGATAATCTTCTTAAGGATGCGGCATCAACACTTAATGAATTAGACTTTGATAACATCGAGATCTACCGTGTCGGCGGCGATGAATTCCTCATTCTCGCCCCCGGAATGCAGCGTGATGATTTTGAAAAACTGAATTCATCTCTTCTTGAACTGTCAGAACGTCCGGGCAGAGCTCATTTCGCAGTCGGCTCTTGTCACAGTGACGAGACTTCGAGCGTCATCAAAGCAATGCAGAAAGCAGACGGCAGGATGTACGAAATCAAAGCTGATTACTACGCACGCCATCCCGAATACAAGTGGAACGGCAAGAAGGGTTAAGCGCGGTTTCTTTTCGAGAAGTAAGCTTAGTATAGATAAGTACCGCCGCGAAGGAAGTAAGCTCGCCTATAAGCACGCGCATTATCTGGTACTCGTCGACGCCCGTCTCCGTTACCACGTGCAGAAGGTTTGTTACGACGCAGTTGTTGAAGAAGTGGTCTGCAAGGCCGATCCACACCGTGCCGGACTTCTCGTAAAGAAGTCCCCACTTGATTCCCATAAGCCCCGAGAGCACGACGTAGCCCACGCTCATTACTGCAAATGTGGGGAGCGTCATCTCGCCGTCGATAACGCTTCTTAAAGGCGTAACGAGGTGCCACACACCGAAAAGCAGAGCTGCGAGCATAAGCGCCGCGCGGGGGCTGATCCTTTCCTTAAGGTAAGAGATGTAGAAGCCTCTGAAAAGGCCCTCTTCCATCCAAACGTTGATGATGTTAAAGCCGATGCACATGAGGACGAAGCCAAGGCCCGTCTGCTTTACAACGTTGCCCGTAAGCGAGAAACTCGTGACGAAGAACTCCATGTGTCCGGGATTATGCGAAGCGGAGAGCGTGATGAACTCAGCAGCAAAACCTATCGTGTAGAAGACGGCACAGATCAGAAAACCCTTGATGCAGTCAGGGATGAGGCGTGCCTTCTTAAAGCCGATGTCACTCCACTTTCTTCCCCACATCTTAAGAAGAACAAAGAGCAAAACGATGCCGAATACTTTATTGACGAAGCACTCTGCGAAGAACGTCTCGTCAGTTCTTAAGAAGAATACTTCTGCAGCGTGAACGGCAAGACAGATGATGAAGATTATTATCGAGTTTCTGATTCGGTTTTCTTTCAAGTCCATAAAAGTCTCCTCCGGCTTCCTTATGTACCCACTATACCGAGAAAGCAGAGAGAAGACTTTAGCTGATCCTTGCGTAATTCTTACTTAATCCTTAACTGTCTTTCTGTTGACGAGGATCACGATGCCTGCGGCTAGAAGATACAGCACGGCATAGATAACCATAGCCACTAAAAAACTGTCAGGATCAAAGATAACAAGTGCATTCAGGAAGTTAAACAGCAAGTGGATGATAACACAATAAATAAGATTTCTGTGGTTCCCGAAGATATATCCCATGATAATACTTATGCCTGTGACAGCTCCCATGAATGAAACCGCATAGATCACAAGATTCAACGGCGCGAATCCTTCCATTAACCAGAGCGGAACGTGCCATAATCCCCAAACGAGGCCGGTAATGAGTGAACCTTTAAGTATTCCTCTTTTTGCTGATACTTGAGTAAAGAAATATCCTCTCCATCCGGGTTCCTCTGCAGTAGGACCCATGAAAAGCTGCATGACAAAGATTAATGGATAGGACGCATAATTCTGATTAATCAGCTCACCTATAGGTTTATGATTATATGCACTGAGAATGATAACAACGATTGCAAATATAACGGTCGGAATAATGATTGAGACCAGGATCAACTTAATGCTGAGTTTCTCGGCAAATAAACCTTTAAGAAATTCTTTTCGCGATGTCCCCTTAAGCAAGCGTTTTGCCCATATCATCAGCACCACGAGAGACACCCACGATATAACTATCGGAGCATATGCGGACATGCTTTCCATAGGTACACCGAGCGCTACGACTGCGAGACACAGACCGAGCGCGATGTAGAAAAACACATATGTGAGAATTACGAAGAACCGCAGATCCTTCTTACTTGTTTCCATGACAAATACCTCTTTCTTTATAGTCTTATGTCACAGACCATAAAGTATGGTATCGTACCAAGGTCAAGCGTTATTTTATGATTGGAACAAAAACTTCCAAAAAACTTTCAGTGCATTTGCCGAGATGAGACACAATCAAGGGCCTTATATAACAGTACTTGTCCAGCTTGATATTATTCTTGGCAACCCAGTTCATGCACTTAACGTATGTTTCCATCATCGGATCATGATCGATGCTGTCTCTTACAACAGTATAAACACACTCAATATCATCATCGTGTGTCTCTTCCGCAACGAAAACCTCATTCCCGCCGATTCCTTCGGGAGTCAGTTCCAGGCGTCTTACAAAGCTTCTCAGAATTACCATCTGCTCATCAGATTCTGTCCGGAACTTCTCGCCGGCATCTGAACTGATTATGTCATCTATCTTATCGATCAATCTGAATGATCTTACTTTCTTAAGAGTTAAACTCCCAAGATACTTCGTTATCTTCTCACAGTCTTCTATACTTCTGGATACACTGTCTTTCTGCTTTTGTAGTTCTGCGATCTGTTGATCCAGTTCATTCTGACGATTCTTGAATACATCGTATATGCCTTCAATCGTATCTGATTTCTGGATTCTCTGGATCTCCTTGACACCGAGATCCATAGATCTATACATCTGAATTCCCAAAAGCTTCAGTACTTCTTCAAGACCATATGTACGATAACTGTTATCCGAATCCCTGTCGGGAGTGATAAGATCCTTCTCTTCGTAATACCTTAAACGGTCTTTGGATATACCTGTTATCTTCTCTACATCACCTATTGATAACCCCATTTTCTTATTCCTTGTTTTCTCCTTATTTTGATGCGAACAACTGCATTATTCCAGACAGTATTGCAGCAAGCATCGTCATATCCTTTCTTTCATTAATCCGATGTATCTGTCGTATTCCAGCACCGTTCCATAATGACCGTTCTTTATGTATTCAACGTGAGCCT
>CADAXO010000139.1:0-4331 GCA_902791885.1 Oscillospiraceae bacterium
TTACGAATGTCTCCCTCCAAAGTAGTTACATCATTCTCATCAACGATATTCAGATGATCCTGAAACAGTTCCGGCTTGGATGTATATGCTGTTACTTCGTGTCCCTTGGATGCACAATGCACCATGAACTGTGTTCCGATATTTCCGCCGCCGACAACCGTGATCTTCATATATCATCAATCCGTGCCCTTAGGGGCCGCCTTTCTCTTATGAGGTTTCTTCTTAGTTGTGATAAAGGTCATATCCTCATCACCGTCGTTATAGTCGATAACGATATCAACAACATCCTTCAGACTGCCGTCGAGAGTCATATCGGAAAGCTTGTCTTCAATCTGCTTTCTGATTACCTTACGAAGCGGTCTTGCACCGTACTTGGGATCATATCCCTGTGCTGCAAGTCTGTTGGCAGCGCGGTCCGTGATGCTTCCGACGATACCCTTGTCCGAGAGGACAGAGAATACTTCCTTCATCATGATATCGACGATCTCTCTTATCTCCTCAGGCTTAAGCTCGCTGAAGATAATAGTCTCATCAACACGGTTCAGGAACTCGGGTCTAAATGTCTCCTTCAGCGCGGAGTTAACCTTGGCCTCGAGAGCCTCCTCAGTACCTGAGAAGAATCCGATAGTCGGAGCCTTCGCAGTATTACCGGCATTACTCGTCATGATTATGATCGCGTTCTCGAAGTTAACATGAACACCGTGGCTGTCAGTAAGACGTCCCTCATCAAGCATCTGGAGAAGGAGGTTAAATACATCAGCATGCGCCTTCTCTATCTCATCGAAAAGGATAACGCAGTAAGGCTTATGTCTTACCTGCTCCGTCAATTGTCCGGAATCCTCGTGTCCTACATATCCCGGAGGAGAACCGATGAGCTTACTTACTGAGTGCGGCTCCATGTACTCGGACATATCGATCCTGATAAGAGCTTCCTCTGTACCGAACATGACTTCGGTAAGAGCCTTAACAAGCTCTGTCTTACCTACACCCGTAGGTCCGACGAATATGAACGATGCGGGCTTATGTTTCTTAGTAAATCCGGAACGGTTTCTTCTAACGGCCTGAGATACAGCCTCAACAGCCTTATCCTGACCTACGACTCTCTCGTGAAGTCTCTCTTCAAGGTGGATGAGCTTCTGAGTCTCAGTCTCGGAGATGGACTTACAGGGAATACCCGTCCACATCTCAACAACTCTCGCGATATCCTCGATCGTAATAGGATCGGGCTGGATATCATCCTTAAGAGCGTCATACTCCTGCTGAGCCTTCTCGGCAGCAACTCTAAGTTCAGCAACCTTGGCATAGAACTGCTCGCGCTCAGACATCGTCAGGCTCTCCATCTTCTCTACCATAGAAGAATACTCGCGGTTGGTCTTGTTATACTCTTCCTCAGCCTTCTTAAGCTTAACGAGCTTGATGTTGTCGAGGTTCGCACGGGAACCTGCCTCATCGATAAGGTCGATAGCCTTATCGGGAAGGTATCTGTCTGTGATATATCTCTTGGAAGACTGAACAGCGAATCTGATTACTTCCGGAGAATAAGTAACGTTATGATGCTTCTCATAATAGTCCTTGATTCCCATAAGGATATCAACGGCAACCTCTTCCGAAGGCTCATCAACAACTACGCGCTGGAATCTTCTTTCGAGAGCCGAATCCTTCTCGATCTTCTTATATTCTGCTGTCGTCGTAGAACCGATGATCCTAAGTTCTCCTCTGGCAAGAGCAGGCTTTAAGATATTGGCCGCATTGGTCGATCCTTCCGAATCGCCTGCGCCCATGATCGAATGAAGCTCATCAATAACGAGGATGATATTCTCCTCTCTTATAGCCTCATTGATTACTCCCTTGATTCTGTTCTCGAACATACCTCTGAACTGTGTACCTGCGACCATAGCGGGAAGGTCGAGCTGCCAGATCTGCATATTCTGAAGTTTCTCGGGAACGGATCCGTCAACGATCTTATTGGCAAGGCCCTGAGCGATAGCGGTCTTACCTACACCAGGCTCACCGATCAATACAGGATTATTCTTGGTTCTTCTGTTAAGGATCTGAACGACACGGTCGATCTCCTTGTCTCTTCCCAGGATCCTGTCGATCTTGCCTTCCTTCGCACGCTCGGTGAGATTGGTTCCGAACTCGTTAAGGAACTTAAGTCTTCTCTTGGACTTATCCTTGGATCTGCTCTTTCTTCCGCCTGTAGATTCAGAGTCGGAATCATCTGCATTATCCTTATTAGCACCGAACAAAGAATCCATAAAGCTGCTTATCGGATTATTACCGGGACGTGAGCCGTAGGAATCTTCCGGAGGCAGATCCGAATCGCCGCCGATATCCGCAACACCGACATTGTTCTGATCGTCATCGATGAAGTCCATGGAATCATCGTTATCGTCAAAATCGTATTCCGGATTATCGACATCGGAGAATCCGTCAAAGTCTTCTCCCGTGATCGCCTTAAGAAAATCTGAAGGGTTAGTCGCATTACCGGTCTTACCGATAATGTTCTCAACTCTGTCGCTCATCTCATCAATGTTGTCCGAATTGATACCCGCAGCTGCGAACATATCGCTGATGCCTGCGAATCCCGATTCGTAAGCGCACTTCATACAGTAGCCGTCATCTATACGTCTGCCGTTCTCATAGCGGCTGGTGAATACTATCGCCTGCCTTGTCTTACATACTGAACATAATGGCATTTCTTAATCCTCTTTTCCTTATCCTTATTCCTTGACTTTCCTTCTTACCTTAGGACCCGTCGATATCTCAAGTGCTTCAAGCTCGAGCTTGGAGGCATCGATAAATGCCGACAGATCTCTGTATTGTCCGTTCTTCTTTGCCCTTTCAAGCAAAGGCTTAACAAACTGTCCCGTGTAGGATCCCTTGACCTTAGCGACCTGCTCGGGGGTTCCCTTCGCAATCACTTCACCGCCTTCGTCACCGCTCTCGGGGCCCAAGTCTATGAGATAATCCGCAGTCTTTATGACATCAAGATTATGCTCAATGACAAGCACGGTATTGTTATTTTCCGTAAGTCGCTCAAGGATGTCAACCAATTTATGTACATCTGCGACGTGAAGGCCCGTAGTAGGCTCGTCCAGTACATATAAAGTCTTACCCGTCGACCTTTTCGACAACTCAGATGCAAGCTTCACTCTCTGGGCCTCTCCGCCGGACAATTCGGTAGAGGGCTGACCCAGCTTAATATACCCCAGTCCTACCTCCTTAAGTGTCCTTACTTTGCGGTAAATGTTAGGCACTGAAGCGAAGAAATCACACGCCTCATCGACCGTCATATCAAGCACATCGGCGATATTCTTGCCCTTGTACTTGACCTCCAAAGTCTCTCTGTTATAGCGTCTTCCCTTACAGACATCACACTTAACGTAAACATCGGCAAGGAAGTGCATCTCAATCTTATTCACACCGTCACCGTTACAGGCTTCGCAGCGTCCGCCCTTTACGTTAAAGCTGAATCTTCCGTTCTTATAGCCTCTCATCTTCGCATCAGGGGTATTCGCATACAGAGCTCTGATCAAGTCAAATACTCCTATATAAGTTGCAGGATTACTCCTCGGAGTCCTTCCGATAGGCGACTGGTCGATAACGATGAGCTTATCGAGGTTGCTGTAACCTTTGACGGAACTGCACTTAACCTTCTTCTTACGCGCACCGTTAAGTTCATGCTGCAAAACAGGCACCAGAGTCGAATTAACAAGCGAAGACTTGCCGGATCCTGATACTCCCGTAATACAGGTAAACAACCCGAGAGGGATATCAACATCCACATCCTTAAGGTTATTGACCGATGCCCCCTTAATACTTAACACATTATCAGGATCAAAAGGTCTTCTGTTCTTCGGAACAGGAATGAACTTCTGACCGCTTAAGTACTGGCCCGTAATGGATTCCGGGATCTTGGCGATCTCATCGGCAGTTCCCTGGGCAACGACCTCACCTCCGAGAATTCCTGCTCTCGGGCCTATATCCACGATATGATCTGCCGCACGCATGGTATCCTCGTCGTGCTCGACAACGATAACGGAATTACCGAGGTCACGAAGCTTGATCAAAGTTCCTAGAAGCTTCTCGTTATCCCTCTGATGAAGTCCTATAGAAGGCTCATCAAGAATATAAAGAACGCCCTGAAGTCCCGAGCCGATCTGTGTGGCAAGTCTTATCCTCTGTGCTTCACCGCCTGATAAAGTCATAGCGGGACGGCTTAAGGTCATATACTCAAGTCCGACGTCCGACAGAAACTGCAGTCTCGCCTTGATCTCACGAAGGATCGGTGCTGCGATAGTGCTGTTCCTCTTATTGAAAGTAAGCTT
>CADAXO010000139.1:4355-8413 GCA_902791885.1 Oscillospiraceae bacterium
CTTGCTCCCTTACAAAGAGGACATTCATCGACACTCATGTACTGCTCGTATGAAGCTCTGGCATCCTCGCCGTATGCTTCCTTATAGCGGCGCATGATGCTGTGCGTTAGGCCTTCCCATGCGGCATAATAATCGCCGTCTCTTCTGTAAGTACTGTTGGTGGTGTCGATCTTCATCTTCTCACCGCCGTTACCGTACATGATTATGTCCTTTATCTTCTTGGGCAACTTATTATACGGAGTATCAAGCGAGAACTTATACTTCTCCGACAAAGCAACGATAAAGCCTCTTCCCCAGCTCTTGGTATCATTGAAGTTCCAGCCTCCGGCCGTTATCGCACCCTCATTAAGAGAGAGATTCGGATCGTTGATGCAAAGATCGGGATCAACGTGGATCAAAGAACCGATACCCGAGCACTCGGGACATGCGCCGTAAGCGTTATTAAACGAGAAACTTCTGGGTGTTATCTCGCCGTAAGATATACCGCAGTCAGGACAGGACAGATTCTGAGAAAAAAGCTCCTCAGATACTTCATATGTCTTCTCACCCGTAGCCTCGTCCTCGTTCATTAGAACCTGCGCTTCGACCACAAGAAGGCCGTCCGAGAGCTTCAGTGCCGTCTCACATGAATCATAAAGTCTCGTGGTATTGGACTCTCTTAACACGAGTCTGTCCACTACGACTTCGATATTATGCTTCATATTCTTATCTAGCTTAACGAAGTCGAGTTCTTCGCCCAGATCATACATTGAACCGTCGATCCTGGCACGGACATAACCGGACTTGCGATAGTCCTCGAGAAGCTTTCCGTACTCGCCTTTCTTGCCTCTTACTGTAGGAGCCATTACGATAAGTCTTGTCCCCTCAGGATAAAGCTTGAGCTTATCCACGATCTGATCAATGGACTGCGATGTAATCGGCTTCCCGCACTTCCAGCACACAGGCTGACCGACACGGGCATAAAGAAGACGTAAGTAATCGTAGATCTCGGTAACCGTGCCTACAGTAGATCTCGGGTTATGGCTCGTAGTCTTCTGATCAATGGAGATCGCAGGCGACAGACCTTCAATGCTGTCTACATCGGGCTTCTCCATCTGGCCCAGAAACATTCGGGCATAGGAAGACAAAGACTCGACATAACGCCTTTGGCCTTCAGCATAGATAGTATCGAAAGCTATGGAACTTTTACCCGAGCCCGAAAGGCCGGTCAGCACGACCAGCTGATCTCTGGGTATATCAAGATCTATATTCTTGAGGTTGTTCTCCCTCGCTCCGTGTATCCTTATATACTTATATTCTTTCATTATCTGCACCAATAGAATATTTGTTCGTTTTTCGTGAATAAGGTTAGTTTACCACAGAAAAGAGTATTTGTCTTACTTATTTATATTAAGAAATATCAAATTTTGCTCTTAATGTATAAATAAACCGCCAGCACGATGCCCGCCATTATCAGCAGGAACAGTATTCCGCCTATAACATCAGATTTGCCCGTCTTGTCATCATAGACATACTTGGTGCAGTTATCATTAGGATCTTCAGGGTTATAACAGATCTTCTGGGACTTCTTCTCCCATATAGCTCCGGAACCTTCTCCCTCATTTCTGTAGATCCTGCCATCAGAAGCCTCGAACTCGTACTTGATAATACACTTAAGGTCGTAATCTTCGCCTTCACGGGTGTTATGAACGTTCTTCTTGACCATTCTTCTTTCAAGGACTTTGCCTTCCGCACGTCCCGTCATCTTCAGATACCGCTCACGCTTTGCCTTCCTGACAGCAGCATTCTTGATCGAAGACCCGATAATGAAGATCAGCAATAATGCAAAACACAGAACAACAACGCCCATCCACATCAAACTCGTCATAATCTATCCCTCCTAATTAATTTAATTATACTCCTTGCCTTTTCGAAAAGGCTGTGATAATATACTCGAGCGTTTCGTCTTGCGCATTAATTATTCGCTTATAGATGGCCCCATGGTCAAGCGGTTAAGACGGCGCCCTGGTCACCACTTAAAAACCCGGTTCACTCGAACCGGGTTTTTGTTATGCCATCATTCTTTCGATTTGACTGACGCTTGCGAAGCGACCTCCGCACAAGCGAAGCGCGGAGGACCCGAGCGAGCAACGTCAGTCGAATCGTTCATCGATTACTCTCTTCGTCTTCTTCTCCGATCTCGGCAGCAATCCGATCTCGACTACCTTAACGATAGGCGTGAATCCGATCTTGGACTTAACCGAAGCGGCGATCTTCTCTGACAGAGCGTTGAAGTCGTACTCACCTGATGTCTCCTCGATCTGAGCCGGGAATACATTGACACCCTTGATCTTCATCATGTCGTCCGTTCTTCCCTTGATTACATCGATTCTAGGGAACTTGGATCCGCACTTACAAGGCTCGGGAATGATACGAGACAGATCGTGAGTTCTGTAACGGATAAGAGGTGCACCCTCCTTAACGAGTGTCGTGATAACGATCTCACCCCACTCACCGTCCGGCAGAGGCTTAAGTGTTACAGGGTCGATGATCTCGAGATAGATATAATCATCCCAGTAGTGCATATACTTCTCGCCCGGGCAGTTGATACCGATACCGGGGCCGTAGATCTCTGTAAGACCATAGATATCAAAAAGCTCGATGCCGAGTTCATTGTGAATTCTCTCACGCATCTTATCGCCCCATCTTTCAGAGCCGATAACGCCCTTCTTAAGGCAGATCTTATCCTTGATGCCTCTCTTTTCGATCTCTTCAGCGAGGAGAAGAGCGTATGAAGATGTTGCACAAAGAACTGTGGACTTCATATCCATCATGAACTGAAGCTGCTTATCCGTGTTGCCGGGACCCATAGGGATTACCATGGAACCTAACTTCTCGGCACCTAACTGGAAGCCGATACCTGCAGTCCAGAGACCGTATCCCGGAGTAATGTGGATTCTGTCCTTATTGGTGATGCCTGCCATCTCGTAGCAGCGCTTGAACTGGATAGCCCAGTCGTCAACATCCTTTGCTGTATAAGGGATGATAACCGGAAGACCCGTTGTACCTGAAGAAGAATGAATACGGACGATCTCCTCCTCGGGAGCCGTCATAAGTCCGAGCGGATATGCCTCACGAAGGTCGTTCTTTTCAGAGAACGGCAACTTCTCGAAGTCCTCTGCCGAGTTTACGCCCGTGATACCGGCTTCCTCGAGCTTCTTACCGTAGAAGCTTCCGGCCTTTACCAGAGCCTGAATTCTGCTGTTTACCTGTTCCAACTGAACGTCATTGATCTTCATACAGATCCTCCTTATACACTCGCATATTCCAAAGCGCATATTCCAAAGCTTTGAAGTTAAGCTCATGGAACTGCGGTTTAACCTTTTTTACAAGTGCCTGCTTGATGTCTTCTATCGTTACTTCACCGAGGTAGCCGCCTCTTGCAGCAGCACCGAGAAGAACCATATTCATTACCTTAGGCGAACCCAAGTCATGCATAGCCACGTCTGTATTTACTATAACAAGCTTTCCGATACGCTCACCTTCGAGGGACTTAAGATAATCCGTCATCTTGGAGCCTTCGTAGTCCGAACCCTGCAAAGCAGCCGTAACGGGCATCATGGCGCGATCAGAAGTAATAACGATGCCTCCCTGCTTAAGATAAGGCAAGGCACGTACCGTCTCTGCAGGCTCGAATCCGATAATAATATCCGCACATCCGTTATTGATAAGAGGAGACGCGCACTCGCCTATACGAAGGTAACTTAATACGCTTCCTCCCCTCTGGGCCATGCCTATGGTCTCTGCAGAACGCACATTCAAGCCTTTCGCCATGGAAGCTGCTGCAGTAAGCTTTGATGCGAGAACCGTTCCCTGGCCTCCGACACCGCACAGAATGATATTAGTGGTACTCATTCCTTCACCGCCTTTCCGATGGCATTACAAGGGCAGACTTCAGCGCACAGACCGCATCCGTTACACAAAGCGGGATCCACTGCCACGTGTCCGTCCTTCAGAACCACACCGGGACATCCGATCTCGCGGATACACATCTTGCAGTCAACGCACTTATCAAGGTC